>JAZSLI010000019.1:0-5873 GCA_045535295.1 Acutalibacteraceae bacterium
CTCATGGTGATGGTATGACCGTTGAGGCAGAGTACAGTGCCGTTGGCGGGTTCCCATCTGCTGCTGATGGTCACGTCAGCGGTCAAGTAGTAGTTGTTTGCCGCAGAGGGCAGAGAGGTGGTGGATTCCCACGCCGTCCAATCAACATTCTCACATGTGCCTGTATGGTTGCCGATGTTAGTATGCGCTGCACCGCAGATGGGATGAGTGTGCGGTGGTACGGATTTCCATTGCGGTTCAAGAATCAAAAAATAGTCGTAGTCATTGTTACCAATAGTTGTAATATCCTCATAGGTAACAGCATAATCGCTCGCAACTAATTTCGGACTGATATTTTCTGCTTCATAAACCCAGCCGCTATCGCCGAATCTCCAAAGCTTCCAGCCGTCAAGCACTTTTCCTGCAGGAGTTTCAAGAGCATCCATAACATCACTTTGTTCATTGAGAGCTGTGCCAAGGTTTAAGTATATCGGCTTTTCCCAGTTAAATTCCGGTTCGAAACGCGAAGCAAGAGGTTCGTCATTTGTTGCAACACCTGCCGTTGCATACATTGCTTCAAGAAGTGGTTTTTTTACATTATTATCCGCAGAAAGAAGTGTTCCATTTGCTTCAATAAAATCAAAATCCTGCGTATATCCCGAATCAACTTCCCAAAGTTTCCAACCGATAAGGTTCTCCGTAGCACGGTCTGAAAGTATATCTTGTTCATTGAGAGCAGAATCAAGAGCGATTTGTCTATTTTCAATATCGCCTGAATCAACAGGAACATACCAACTTAGCATATTTTCACCGATGTAAACATCAATCTCTGCCGAGTACGCATACAGCGGCTCAAAAATATGATCTGTATACTTACCGTGGTTGTTGAGGTCTTCTTCGGTCAGCACCCATTCATCGGTGTTTTTGGTCTCCTTTATTTCTTTGACTGTATACTTGAAAGAACCGGAATCATAGTTTGTACTCCAAACATTCCATCCGATAAGTGTTGCACCATCCGATGGTGTAACCAAATCGGACATATCGGTGCCTGCATATACCTCGGATTCTCCTGTTCCAATACGAATAATTTCAACATCCGATGTGCTATCCCCGGTAGCTAACGCTGTCATTCCGGTATACACAATAACTCTGCCGTACAGATCTGCTGCCATAGCCGGAGTTGCCAGCGTACTAACCAACATTACAAGAACCAGCCACCAGCAGGCAAGTCCTTTCAATCGTTTCTTCATATGTCATACCTCCAATTTATTAGAATTTCTTTTATCAAACAAAATAAATTTAAGATGCCGGAAGCCGTCTCTTACTGTGCGAAGATGAGGCTTGCCGGAGCGTCTGTCGCATCTCAGCGGTGTCGGAACCTGCACAATTTTTTCTCCGCTTTGTGCAAACCTTGCAATCATTTCGGTTGCAAATTCCATACCGGGACAGACAAGATTTAGTTTTAATGCGGTTTCTCTGTCAAAGCCACGCAATCCGCAATGAAAATCACGGATGTCCGTCTTAAACCGCCATCGTGCAAGTGCCGAGAGAAACGGAATACCCCATTTATGACTGAAAGACATTGCGCCTTTTTCTATTCCGCCCTTGAAACGGTCTCCCATAACGAGCATTGCACCACGCCTTAATTCCTGCACAAACAAATCGGGATGTGCAAAATCATAACTTCCGTCACAATCGCCCATTATGATATATTTTCCTTTTGCAGCTTTAATACCGCCGATGAGTGCCGAGCCGTAACCTTATATTTTCACATTTGCTACTCTCGCACCGTTTTTTATTGCAATTTCTGCCGAGTTATCAATTGAGCCGTTGTCGGCAATTAAAATCTCCGCATCAAGCCTTAATCTTTCTATGGCACTATTGGCTTCGTTTATTGCAAATTCCAATGTTTCCGATTCATTAAGGCACGGCATTAAGAATGTAAATTCCATCATTTCCGCCGACCTTTCTTGTGAGGCAGTTCAATGTTCAGCCACATTGCCGCAAGCAGAGCAAATATAGGCGTTACAAGTGCCCTGTATGTAAAGAAGCAATGTAGGTATGAGTGATTGTTAAGTGCAAGACATCTTATCAGAACAACTGCACCGAGTACAATCAAAATTATTGTTGCCTCCGATTTTTTATCCTTGCCCCTGAACAGATACCATACAGACAGTAAAATCAGAACCAAAAATATAATTCCGAGTGCCGTCCGTCCTGCATCAACTCTAATTTCACTCCCAAATAGCATTGACAGATTTGCCGCAACGGCTGAAAGAATTGATTTTGGCTTATCGGCGTACATTTCCACTTTATTTCCCATACGCTCTGCGACAGAGGAAAGAGCCGTTTCAAATGCGTTGGTATTTGTTACCATACTTGCGATAAGCCATTTAACTATAAAGGCTCCGCCGTATGAAAGCACCCAACATATTCCGCATTTCAGGAGCAGAAGCAAATTTTCCTTTAAGCTGCCGAGCCTGTTTTCTTTTGTTCTGACTGCAATCACAAGAGCGAGAGGAATAAGTATCGTTACCGTTTCGGTTGTGAGAAAGTCGAAAAAGGCAACTGCCGTTCCGCTTACAACACTTAATATTGTCAGCCATTTATCATCTCTGCGTTCCAGAATGAGAAACAACGGAACAAGTACAAAAGCAAGGATAAAGCCGGGTTGATATTCCATACTGAGCCGGATATTCCAAATCTGCGCCGCCGCAAGGGACAAAGCAAGTATTACAGCCAAATCCCAATGCCTTTTTCGGGCAAGTATAAAAATCGTCAGCCCAACAAGAAGCAGAAAGGCAATAAATCCGATTAGCTTCACGCCTTCAACATCGGTAATAAGATGTCCGAGCCGTATAAACATTACCGTTCCGTGCCAGTAACGTGTGTAGTCTTTGTTTGGCTCTGTGCCTTGTGTTACCGAAAGATACAGTCCTGCATTTACGCCAAGTTCTCCGCCATCATAATAATTTGTACGGATTGAAGATATAAGCGGACTGTCTTCACCCATATTCCACGAAACATTCAGCCATATAGAATCAGCATAGTGATCCGCTACGGAATTTAGCTTTTTACCATCTGTAAATTCAAAAGCAGTTCGCTCTTTATAGGAAAGCGCACTTTGTTCCATATTGTCCCGAATCATATCATTGGGGATCAGTGCAGAAAGAAACAGGAGCAGCCACAACACAAACAGCACGACAGCAAAAACTGCGGTATGCTTTGCAGCACTGCAAAAAATTTTTCTTATCAAACAACCACCCCCTAAAACAGATTATATATGTAAAGAAAAGCACATAATTATTTGTTTTATTTTACCATATTTATATATCTTTTTGTTGTCCTGCACTAATTTTGACAGTTTTTGCACTAAATTTATTTAGTGGTGTAAAATTCTTTACTTTTTTTATTTCAAAAGTAACGAAATTAATTAAAATTCTCCCGAAATATCGACATAATACGATTTTTATGTTATAATTATAAAAATGGTTGTGAGGTGATGGATTTGAAAATTGCTGTATGTGATGACGATATGATATGTCGATCACAAATTATTTCTCTCTTGAATGAGTACATAAAACAAAATTCCAGCAGAAATATTATTGTTTCAGAATTTGCCAATGCTGAAAATTTGCTTGACGCAATCAACAAAAGCTGTGAGTTTGATGCTTTTATACTTGATGTAGTTATGCCCGGTATGAATGGCATTGAGCTTGGTGTTGAATTACGCAGGCAAGGTGTCAAAGGAAAAATAATATATCTTACATCAAATGATGAATTTGCGATAGATTCCTACAAAGCAAAAGCTACGAACTATATCCTAAAACCCGTTGCAGAAAGCGAGCTTTTTAACACACTTGATGATATAGCCGAACACATTTCATCCAAAGAAAAAAGTTTTATAGTAAAAACTTCCGAAGGTATTACAAGACTTTCGTATGAAAAAATCGTCTATGCAGAGCTTGTCAGAAAAGCAATCGTATATCATCTTGCAGACGGAAGCACATTAGAGAGCACAACTATCCGCACAGGATTTTCAAAAGCAGTAGAAGAACTGTTATGCGATAATTCTTTTTTCCTTTGCGGAAGCAGTATGTTGGTAAACTTGTATCATGTCAGTTCCGTAAAAAAAGATTCTTTGGTTTTTCGGAATGAAAACATTTTATTCCTGCCAAAGTCCGCCTGCCTTGATGTACGCTCGGCGTGGATAGATTTTTGGTTTAAGGAGGAAAGCAGAATATGACAATATTTCGAGAATTATCTGTTATATGGTCTTTGGTTCATGTACTCATCCTGTTTATGTTTCTTTATGAGTCCAGATACCCGAAGAAAAAGGCTATGACGCTTACCATAATTGTAATGGTTCCGCTTGCTATATTTAATCTGGCTTGTTTTTTTATTCTCGGACCTGAAAAGTGCGGAGAGATAGTGCTTCTTACCTGTACGTTGCCGAGCCTTATATTCTTTTGGTTTCTTGCAAAATACCGTGACGGAAGGTTTTTGTTTACTTTCTGCGTAGTAGATACCATTTCGCTTGAAATCATATATATTACCTACATCTTAGATTATTATTTGCCCGGCGACAACTTTATTTTTATGTTTCTTTCAAGGCTTATTGCTTTTCCTTTGCTTGAATGGTTTGTTGCCAAAAAATTCAGAGCTGCATTTTTGGAAATACAAAAGCATACGAAAAAAGGCTGGTACGCATTTGCTGCCATCGGAGGAGTATTTTATGTTGTACTGGTGCTTGTAATGAGCTTTCCGACTATTATTACAGACAGACCTGAATACTTACCGCTTGCAATTTTATTGTTTGTGTTAATGCCTGTTTTGTATATCAATATTTTCATAACGCTGAAGCATCAGGCAGAATTACATTTTGCCAATGAGCAGGAAAACATATTAAAGCTCCAGATTTCAAATATGAGAGAACGTATTGCCGAAATAAATTTATCCGAAGAAGCTTTCCGCATAGAAAGACATAATTTCAGGCATAAAATAGACTCCATTGCAACAATGGCAGAAAACAAGCAATATGATGAACTGATTGAATACCTGCAAAAATATCATAAGAAGCTGGATGAAACAAAGGTTAAGCGATATACCTCAAATGCTGTTATAGATTCCATTCTTGCATCATATCTTCAAAAAGCAGAGAGTAATCAAATAAAAATTACAACCTCTATCAAGTTGCCGGACACATTGCCGGTAGATGAAGTCGGGCTTTCGGTAGTGTTTGCTAATGCTATTGAAAATGCCATCAATGCCTGTCTGAAACTTAAACCCGAAGACAGATATATTGAAGTACAAGCAATAACATATCCGTGCTTTATGATACAGATAAGCAATAGTTTTGACGGAAACATAAGTCTCGATAAAAACGGCGTTCCCGTAAGCACGAAATCAGAACACGGTCTCGGAACACGCTCAATAGTAGCCTTCTGCGAAAAAGCCGGTGCCGCTTATGAATTTAAGACTAATGACCGCAAGTTTTCACTCAGAATTGTAATTGAATAAACAATAAAACCATCTGTAAGACCGACTTGGTAATGCAGATGGTTTTATATTTATTGCCTTTTGTCTTATGATTTATTTTACTAAATCTTTGAAAGCTTTGCCTGCCTTAAATGCAGGAACCTTGCAAGCTGCAATTTTGATTTTTGCACCCGTTTGAGGATTCTTGCCCTCACGTGCAGCTCTCTCACGAGCTTCAAATGTACCAAAGCCGATTAAGGAAACCTTATCTCCGGCTTTAACTGCGTTCTGTACGCCGCCGATAAATGCGTTTAATGCCTTTTCAGCATCTTTCTTTGTGATGCCTGCTTCTTCAGCCATAAGTGCAACAAGTTCTGTCTTGTTCATTGGAAAATACACCTCCTTAATTTTTTATA
>JAZSLI010000046.1:0-29916 GCA_045535295.1 Acutalibacteraceae bacterium
AATCATGACTACCGGCTAAGCCGGTAGTTTGCTCTGCGGCTATAAGCCGCTGTTACTGGCGGGACTGAAAGTCCACCGAATAATCTGCCAACCGCAAGCGGACTCTTAGCTACCGCTAAAGCGGTTGGCTATTTTTGTATAACGAAAACCACACGCTAAGCGTGTGGTTTTCGTTATACAAAAAAGAACTGCAAAATTTCTCTTGCAGTTCTTTATTTACATTACTTTTTCATATTAATTGCTTTTTTGGCTTTTTCTACAATATTTTGGGCTCTGAGTCCAAACGCATCAAGTAGCTTAGCTGCGGCTCCCGAATAACCAAATACATCATTAACACCGAGCTTTACAACAGGTGTTGGACATTCCTCTGCCAAGCACTCACAAACAGCACTGCCAAGACCTCCGATAATCGAATGCTCCTCTGCGGTAACAATAGCGCCAGTTTCCTTAGCCGCTTTGATAACAATTTCCTTATCGAGAGGCTTAATTGTGTGCATATTAATAATTCTCGCACTTATTCCCTCTTGCTTCAAAAGCTCATAAGCCTGCAAAGCCTCATTAACCATAAGACCTGTTGCAATAATGGTAACATCAGTTCCGCTTTTAAGCTCAACTCCCTTACCGAGTTCAAACTTATAAGTTTCATCAAAAATAACCGGAACTGCAAGTCTGCCAAATCTCATATAAACGGGGCCATCAATTTCAAAAGCGGCTCTAACTGCAAGCTTTGCCTCAGTTTCATCGGCAGGATTTATAATGGTCATTCCCGGAATAGTTCTCATAAGTGCAATATCCTCATTACATTGATGAGAAGCACCATCCTCGCCAACCGAAATACCCGCATGTGTAGCACCGATTATAACATTAAGATGAGGATAACCAATGGAATTTCTAACCTGCTCAAAAGCACGTCCTGCAGCAAACATTGCAAAAGAGCTGCAAACAACCTTTTTACCGGTTGCGGCTATACCTGCGGCTATACTCATCATATTCTGTTCTGCAATACCGCAATTATAAAATCTATCAGGAAATGCCTTTTTAAACATACCTGTTTGTGTTGCTGCTGCAAGGTCAGCATCTAAAACAACAAAATCATCTCGCTCGGCACCTAACTCAACAAGGGTTGCGCCAAAGCCTGCACGTGTTGCAACGGTTTTTACTTCTGACATAACAAACACTCCTTTACTGTAACTCATTAAGCTGAGCTTTAAGCTCTGCCATAGCTTGTTCATATAGTTCGTCATTAGGAGCCGAACCGTGCCAACCAACTTGGTTTTCCATATAAGAAACGCCCTTGCCCTTAACCGTTTTAGCAATTATTGCAACCGGCTTTGAAATAGTTACTGCCTCGTTAAGAGCTGCTTCAATTTGTTCAAAATCGTTGCCATCTTCAATAACAATTGCGTGCCAATTAAATGCCTCAAACTTTTTATCTATCGGGCAAGCAGAGTTAACCTCTTCTATGGTGCCATCAATTTGAAGATTATTATAATCAACAAAAGCAATAAGGTTAGAAAGGTTTTTGTTTGCAGCAAACATTGCCGCCTCCCAAACCTGACCTTCCTCAATTTCGCCATCGCCCAAAACACAGTAAACTTTAAAATCATTTCCAAAATGCTTTGCAGAAAGTGCCATACCAACTGCGGTTGAAATACCTTGACCCAAAGAGCCGGTAGACATATCAACACCAGGAATTTTCTTCATATCGGGGTGGCCTTGGAGAATACATCCGGGATGACGCAAACTCTTCATAAGCTCCATATCAAAAAATCCTCTCTCGGCAAGAACTGCATATAAAGCAGGAGCGGCGTGACCCTTTGATAAAACAAAACGGTCTCTATTCTCCATCTTGGGATTTTTAGGATCGATATTCATTTGCTTGAAATAAAGATAGGTTAATATTTCAGCAATCGAAAGCGAACCGCCGGGATGTCCCGATTTAGCAGCATGTACCCCCTCAATAATACCCATTCTTACTTTGCAGGCAGTGATTTCCAACTGTTTTTTTACTGCGCTATCCATTTGTTTCATCCTTTCTTATATAAATGCTTTAACCAAGCATATTATTTGACAAATAATCTATAAACTCAGCAACCGCACCACTTTTGCAATTGCAAACAACAACATTTGTTTGATTTTTAATGGCCTCAGGTGCATTTTCGGGAGAAGCGCTAATAGCTGCCATTTTAATCATTGTTAAATCATTATAATAGTCACCTATTACAAAGAGCTTATCAGGCTTTATTTTTAAAATTTCACAAAGCTTACTAAGTCCTGTTGCCTTGTTGGCATTTTTAGGAATTTGCTCATAATAATTTTGCAATTCGCCATCAATAGTAGCACAGGTTTCAACAAAATCGCAACCAAGGATTTCTTCTTTTTCTACCAAAGCCTTAGCCTTTAATAAATCTTCGTGATTTCTAAAAGTATATAAAACCTTGTTCCATTTATAATTATAAGCATCCTCTAATTCTATATCAACCGAACAAAAATGCTCATATTTTTGGTGTAAATCAGAATTATAATTTCTTCTTGTGCTAAAAACCTTTTCTTCGCAATGGATTTCAACCCCAATATCAATTCCCGATTCCATTAAAACCTTAACAATTCTATAATCTTGCTTGCAAAGTGTTTTTTGATAAACAGTGATGTTTTTCGCATAATCATAAATCATACATCCGTTAGCAACAACAGATGGAGAAAAATTTTTGAGCTGCGCCAAAATATCGCTCATTGCGGCAATAGACCTTCCAGTTGCAAGCGAAAAGCATCCGCCCTCACTCATAAAATAATTGATTTTTTCAATGTTCTTTGGATTTATGTATCCATCATCCATTAAAGTTCCATCAATATCGCTGGCTAACAAGCAGCCATCAAATTTCCCCATTTTTACCAACCTTTTTCAAAAAAACTCTAAAATATTCGGGCAGCTTACTCTCAAATTCTATATATTCCTTAGTAGTAGGATGAACAAATCCAAGCTTTTTAGCGTGCAAACACTGTCCGTTAAGGGCAGTAATCACCTTTTTAGGCCCGTAAACCTCGTCACCTGCAACAGCGTGTCCTATATACGCCATATGTACTCTTATTTGGTGTGTTCTGCCCGTTTCAAGCTTTAATCTTAAATGTGTGAATCCATCAAAACGCTCTATAACCTGATAATGAGTTATTGCTTCCCTGCCCCCTGAAACAACCGCCATTTGCTTGCGTTTTATAGGGTGACGGTCAATCGGTGCGTCTACCGTTCCGCTATCATTCTTAACATTACCGTAAACCACCGCTTCGTATTCTCTTGTGAAAGAATGGTTTTTAATTTGCTCAGCCAAACCATTATGGGCAAGGTCGTTTTTAGCAACCATTAAAAGTCCGCTTGTGTTTTTATCGATTCTATGAACAATTCCTGGCCGCATAACACCGTTAATTCCCGAAAGAGAATCACCGCAATGATATAAAAGTGCGTTGACAAGGGTTCCGCTATAATTACCTGCCGCAGGATGAACAACCATTCCCTTTGGTTTATTAACAACCAGCAAATCATTATCCTCATAAACAATATCGAGCTCTATGTTTTCAGCTAAAATATCATAGCTCTGCGGGTCGGGTATCTCGATTTGTATAGCTTGTCCTTTTTTGATTTTAGTATTTTTTGAAACAAATTTTCCATCAAGCTTAACAAATCCGTTTTCAATTAAGTCAACCGCTCTCGAACGAGAAACCGATGCAATTAGTGATACCGCAACATCAATTCGAGAAGAGCTTTCATCCTCAAAAATTTTATTAATTGTTTTCATTTTTATCCTTTTTAAAAATAAAATCAGCAAAGAGCGCATAATAAAACAAAAGTGCGGCTCCAATAACAATTGCACAATCGGCAATATTAAAAACGGGAAAACTAGGCCAAAAATCAAAATGTAAAAAATCAATAACCTTGCCATCTCTAAAAATGCGGTCTATCAAATTTCCTATTCCACCCGAAACCACAAGGCTTATAGACCAAAAAAGCAAAGGTTGTTTTTTGAAATTCATAATTAGAACCACAATACAACCAAGCATAACAATAGCGGTTACAAGAATTAATATCCAGGTTTTACCGCTTAACATTCCCCAAGCGCCACCTGTATTATGAATATAGGTTATATTAATAAGCCCTTTTATAAAGCTTGTCGGCTCGGCACCTAACGTAATGTTTGTAGAAATATATGCTTTTGAAATTTGATCTATAATCAGCACAAGCACCGAAATCAAAATGCTTATTATATATGTACTTGATTTATTCTTCAATTTTTTCTTCCTCATTTAGCTCTTGCTCAACACTAAATCCATTTGATTTACTGATTATTTCTGAATTGCCGTTTTTTTGTTCGGCACTATTTTTAGCAACCGCCTCAGCAATAAACTTTAAGGTGTCGGGTTGTTTATCAATTTCGGCCAAAACAAGCTCTGCTAAATATTTCGGGTCGGATGAAACCGTATCGGGAATAACACTTAAAAGCTCTAAATGCTCTTTATATTTTGCGGTTATTCCTGCCTTAAATGCGGCAATTTCGGTTTTAAGCTTATCAAAAAGCATTTGTTGGCGGCTAACGCTATCGTTAGCGGCAGCAGTTATGCTATCGGCCTTTAATTTAGCGGCCTTAATCATAGCTTCAAGCTCAGCTTCTAAATTTGCCTTTCTTTCCTTTGCCTTGATTTCAAACGCCGCAACAAGCTCCTTTTCCTGAGCCGAAATAAGCTCAATGTTTGCCTCGGCATTCTTTATAATTTCATCGCTCTTTTCTTTGGCATCATTAACCATTTTATCAGCAAGATTTTGAGCATTAATCAAAACGGTTTGTATACTCTCTTGTGCGTTTTTAAGGTCCTCAATTTCCTTATTTAAGGTTTCAATTTTCAGTTGAAATTCTTTGATAAGACGCTCATTACTAAGATAATCGGCTTCAACCTTATCTAATAAAATATCAACCTCTTCCTGTTTATAGCCGCTGAGGGCTTTGCTAAATTTAACATTCCTTATTTCAGCTGCACTTAACATATTAATCCACCTTTAAATATATTTTTTAAATTTAAGAATTAAACGGTTTTTCTTAGTTAAATCACCAATATCATCAATGATAAATTTACCAATTTTTTTAATAGAAACTATATCACCGTTAGAAACGGTTTTTGTAATTTTTTCGGTAACAACCGAATTAACACTAACTAAACACTTAGAAATCTTTTGGCTTGCCTGAGCTCTTGAACAACCAACAAGTGCCGAAACAACGCAGTCAAGCCGAGGTGACGCAAGCGTTACAGAAAATTTTGCCAATTCGCTTTGTTTTGGCAAAGGCTCTATAAAGCCTTTTTCACATTTAACTCCAACATTTCCAACCTTTTCGAGCTGACTCATAATATAATCCGCAATTTCCTCGCAAACGAACAAAACTGCCAAATCCTCGCCAATTAAAATATCACCAACAGACTCTCGCTTTAAACCCAGTGCCATAAGACCGCCTAAAAAGTCTCTATGAGAAAGCTTTTCGTTTTTTCTAAACCTAAGAGTTATAGCGCTAATTGGATAGGTTTTTTTAGCAAAACTTTGCGGAAAACAACAAAGAAAAACCCGATTTGCCTCGGGATATCCTCCAAAAAGCTCAAAGGATTTATTCCTATTTTCTAAAAGCTTACAAATAAAAACCGATTCTTCCTTTGATAGAAAACCGAAGAATTTTGGTTTGTTTGTTTTTTCGCAAATTTCTACTGTATCTAATGCTCTTGCCTTTAAAAGCTCAGTATCCATTAAAGATACATTCCGCTTTCCTCAAAATCTTCGAGCATAACCTCGCCCATCATATCAACACCACAAGGAACAATAAGGAAGGTTCCCTTAGAAACCTTTCGCATATTTCCGTGGTTTGCGTATGTAGCACCGCTTAAAAAGTCAACTATTCTTCTTGCTAAATCCTTATCGGTGTTTTCAAGGTTTAAAACAACCGTTTTTTTGTCGTTAAGATGGTCAGCAATAGATGTAACATCATCATAACGGTCAGGCTTAACGAGAACTACTTGCATTTGATTTGGATTAGAATTTACCATTTTACTCTTTCCTCCTCCGATAATACGGGGTGTTGTTTCTGTTTTTCTTTGAGGTGCCGGCTCATAAACCTTTTTCGGCATTTCTTGTGGCTCATCCTCAGCCTCGGCTAACTCCTCTTCAAACTCATCCTCCTCAGGAACAAAAAGAATGTTTTTGATATTTTCGAAAAGTTTCATATCATTTTCTCCTTAAATTAATATATTCTTTTTCCAAAGAGACCGGTTCCCAAACGAACAAGATTTGCCCCTTCTTCAATTGCTATGCAAAAATCCTCCGACATTCCCATCGAAAGAATCTCCATACTACTATTATCTATTTTTTGGCCTTCAATGTCAATAAACAGTTTGTTCATTTTACGGAAAAATTTTCTAAGCTCTAACTCGGTTTCACAAATAGGTGCCACCGTCATTAGTCCCTTTATTTTAATGCCGGGAAGCTTTGAAATTTCTTTAACTGCAAGGAGCAAATTTTCGGGATCAAAGCCCCACTTTGCCTCCTCACCACCTATATTAACCTCTAAAAGAATCTCGGTTACAATTCCAAGCTTTACTGATTGCTTTGAAATTTCCTTCGCAAGCTTAAATGAATCAACCGATTCTATCATTTCAACCTTACCGACAATATCCTTAACCTTATTTGTTTGCAAATGACCTATAAAATGCCTATGTGCAGCCACAATTTGCTCATTCTTTGAAAGAAATTCCTGAACCTTATTTTCACCAATATAATTGATGCCCTTTGAAATTGCATAATTAACAGTTTCGGCATCAACCGTTTTAATGGCAGCGAGCAAAATAATATCGTTTTCCTTGCGGTTCGATTTTTCTGCCGCAATGCGAATTTTTTCTTTTATTTGTTTGTAATTAAGGTCAAACTCATTAGCCGACAATTTTTCCATCATAAAGGTTTTTTCCTTTCACAACAACTTGGTCATAAAGCCTTAATCTTGAATCGTTATCCTTTTTGCAAATTATAAAGCTTTCATTTGAATAAACAATTTGAACTGGTATAAATTTAATTTGCATACCCGAAAGCACATAAACTCCCCTTTGGGAATCAACAACTCTTAGAGCCTTTTTTGGCACTCTCAGTCCACTGTATTCATCCTTTATAACTGTCATCGGGCCGCTTCTCATTGAGGCAAGCTCGCTATTCATTTCATTGCAAGCAAATATTACAACCGCATTTTCGCCATTATCAGATATATTTATTTGCTTAACGGTTGCAGTAATCTCAGGTGAGGATTTAACTGATGTTTCAATTTTTAAAACTTCGCCCTCTTTATAATTAAGCGATTGATTAACCGAAACCGATGCGGCGATATACCACTCATAATCTGAAACAATTTTACCAATAACATTTTTTGCCAAGTCTTCTTGCTTTGCTTCCTTTAAAAAATCAGGCGTAAACAAGGTTAAATCCTTTGAAGAAAAAACCTGCTCATATCCATCAGTTTTTGAAACGAAATAACCTGATTCCTCAGCTAAAATTTGTCCCTTAGTTTGAGGTAATGCAACCTTTAATTCATTTAATCTTGAATTAAGCTGTTCTAATTTAACCGAAAAATCCGCAACATTACCCATTGCTGCTTCACGATGGTTAATTGCCGAAAGCAATTCTTCCGCACAAGTAGAAACGGTGCTGTATTCTCCCTTTGAGGTTGCAAAAATCAAATCATCAACCTTGCTCTCAACCCTGCTATTTATAAGGTCAAGATTAGCGGATTCAATATCGTTATAGCTCAAAATATCGGTTATATCCTTAATTTTTGCCTCAATACTTTTTATTTCGGAAACAGTAATAGAAGCATTTTCACTGTTATATATATCTGCAATGACTCCGGCCTTGGCAACTCGGCTTCCATCATCGGTTACAAAGTGCATAACACCGCCGCCATCATAATGAACAAGTATTTCATTACGAATTATAAGACCTGTTATATTAAAGCCGTCTGATACAGTATGATAAACCGCAGTTTCGGTTTTAATAGGTTTATAAAAGGAAGAAATAATTTGGTTGCCGATAAAAACAATCGCTAAAAGCAACAAAGAAAATTTTAAAATCTTGCTTTTCAATTAGTTTCCTCCTTTAAAAATTCATTAACTAAGCACAAGGCTTTGATTGTTGGATTATCAATGTCGGCATATATCCAGTTAATCCTGCTATCTCTATTAAACCAAGTTAACTGCCTTTTTGCATATCTTCTTGTTTGCTGCTTTAAATGCTCAACCGCAGTTTCAAAATCACACTCATTTTCAATATAACTATAAAGTTCCTTATGACCAATAGCCTGAAAGCCACCCTTTTTACTGTTTTGTTTAAGGGTTGTTTCAGCCTCTTGTAAAAGTCCGTTTTCTATCATAATATCAACACGCTTGTTGATTTTATCATAAAGCTTTTGTCTATCCTTATAGGTAATACCAATAACCAATGCATCGAGCATTGATTCATTTAGTTTTGAAAGAGCGTTTTGCTCGGTTATACTCTTTCCGGTTTGCAAATAAACCTCAAATGCCCTTATAATTCTGCGTTTATTGTTAGGATGAAGTCGCTTAGCGGTTTCAGGGTCAAACAAGGCTAACTCGCCGAGCATAGCCTCCGCACCTGTTGCGGAAAACCTTTGCTCCAATTTTTCCCGAAGCTCCTGATCCACCGCCTCTTCTAAAAACTCGGTATTATCAAGCAACGAAGAAATATAAAGCCCTGTTCCACCAACAACTATTGGCGTTTTTCCTCTACTTGCAATATCAGTTATGACATCCTTTGCCTTCTTAACATAATCTGCAACCGAAAACTCCTCAGTTAAATCCAAAAGCTCAATAAGGTGATGCGGTATTCCTCTCATTTCCTCTGCATCGGGTGCTGCTGAGGCAATATGAATCCCCTTATAAAGCTGCATTGAATCAGCTGAAACAATTTCTCCGTTTACCTTCTCGGCAATTTTAATGCTAAGAGCAGTTTTTCCCGAAGCGGTAGGGCCAACAATAAAAATAGTTTTTATTTTACTCATTGTATTCTACCAAACTGCTTTTCTAAATCTTTTTTTCTGATTTCAAAGGCAACCGGTCTGCCGTGCGGGCAATACATTATTTCATTACTCGAAAGAACCTTTTCAGCTAACACTTGCATTTCAAGACCGCTTATTTTATTTCCCGCCTTAATTGCGGCTCTGCAAGCAGCGGTATGAAAAATATGCTCCTGTTTTTCAGTTGAAACAGACCCTGTATTTATAAGACTTTGGGCTATTTCAGAAATAATAAGTGCTAAGTTTTCCGCCTTAAAATAGGTAGGAACCGCCCTTATAAGAACGGTTGAATTGCCAAAATCCTCAACCTCAAATCCGTTTTTATTCAGAAGATCTAAATTGTTAATAACTGCATCATATTCCTTGCTTTCCAAAACCGCCGAAACGGGTGCAAGAAGTGCTTGAACCGAAACTGCTTGCTCGGATTTTAACTTGTTAAAAAGAATTCTTTCGTGGGCTGCGTGCTTATCTATCATAAAAACGCTATCACCCATTTCGGCAATAATGTAGGTTGAAAATGCCTCGCCAATTACCTTAATTGCAGGATTTCTTTGCTCCTCAGCATTTTCACTACTTGGAAGCTTTATTTCATTCTCGGGTATTTGCTCGGTTTTTTCTATATCAACATTAAGCTTAGGCTCAACCTTTTCGTCGTTTTTTCCAACTGTTGAATAATTATCAACAAATGAATAGTTTTGGCTTGAATTAAATGCAAATTTTTGTTTTTGAAAATCGTGGTTATATTCCTTTGGCGGTGTTTTATAAATTTGCTCAGCAATTGTTTCTCGGCTCTTCTCGGTAGGAATTACCTGCTGGCGATATTCTTGCGCAGTTATATGTTCAAATCTATTAAATGCCGGCGTATTAAGTGCAACCTTAGGTCTTGTGTCTCCAAGCTCCAAAGCATTTTTAACTGCAACATAAACGCTGTCAAAAACACTCTTTTCATCTGAAAAACGAACTTCGGTTTTTGCGGGATGAACATTAACATCAACAGTACCCAAGGGTAAGGTTATATAAAGCACAAAGCCGGGAAATTTTCCAATCATTGCGCTATTTTTATATGCCTGCTCAACCGCCGCAACCACCGTTGCTGAACGAACAAGCCTTCCGTTAAGGAAGGTGAACTGATTATTTCTGGTTGGTCGGCAAGCAACAGGCTTGCAAATAAGTCCCTCAACCTTAATGTTATTAATTTCACCCTTTGCCTCAATTAAGGTTGACGCAAACTCTCTGCCTAAAACGGAATAAACTGTGCCTTTAACGTTACCGTCTCCCGTTGTGGAGAGGGTAACTTTTCCATCCCTTATAAGCTTAAACGAAATTTCAGGATGTGAAAGCGCTATTCTTTCAACCACCGCTGCACAGGCGTTTGCCTCCGAAATATCTTTTTTAAGAAATTTCATTCTTGCAGGAGTGTTATAAAAAATATCTCTTATTATAATAGTTGTACCCTTTGGGCAACCGCTTTCCTCGTAAACCTTTTGCTCACCACCCTCAATAACATAATAAGCACCAAACTCACTGCTTTTGGTGGCGGTTAGCATTTCAACCTTAGCAACCGAGGAAATAGCTGCTAATGCCTCTCCCCTAAATCCAAGGGTTGAAATTGCATCAAGGTCGTTTTGCTCTTTAATTTTGCTTGTTGCGTGGCGCAAAAATGCTGTTGGAACATCATTATAATCTATTCCGCAGCCATTATCTGTTACTCGAATATAAGAGATTCCGCCTCTTGCTATTTCAACAGTTATACTTGTGGCCGAAGCATCTATTGAGTTTTCAATAATCTCTTTAATTACAGAAGCCGGTCTTTCAACCACCTCACCTGCGGCAATAAGCTCGGCAACACTCTTTGGCAATAGATTAATTTTAGGCATTTTCACACCCGCCCTTCTAAATAGATTTTGCTTTATTACATATATCAAATAAAATGTGCATTGCTTCTATCGGGGTTAACGTATTAACATCAACAACCTGAAGCTCCTTTAAAATATCCTGTGCGCCCTGCATTTCCAATGGTAACTGCATATTGGGTTCAATGGTAGTTTTATAGGTGACAATACCTTGCGTTTCGGTTTGTTTTAGGATTTCCTTTGCCCTTTCAATAACCGAATTAGGTATACCGCTTAATGCCGCAACCTCAATGCCATAGCTATCGTCCGCACTGCCTCTTACTATTCGTCTCAAAAAGGTGATGTTATCTCCCCTTTTCTTAACGGCAATATTATAATTTCTAAGTCCTTTAAGCTCATTTTCCATTTCGGTAAGCTCGTGATAATGGGTTGCAAAAAGCGCTTTTGCACCCAGCTTTCGCTTATCACAAACGAATTCAAGAACCGCTCTCGCTATAGACATACCGTCATAAGTTGAGGTACCCCTGCCTATTTCATCAAGAATAAGCAAACTATTCTTGGTTGCATTTTTAAGAATATCCGCAACCTCGCTCATTTCTACCATAAAGGTAGACTGACCCGAAGCTAAATCGTCCGAAGCACCAACACGGGTAAATATTGCATCGCAAAGACCTATCTCTGCCATCTCAGCAGGTATAAAGCTTCCTATTTGCGCCAATAAAACTATGAGAGCTACCTGACGCATATAGGTTGATTTACCCGCCATATTCGGTCCCGTTATTATTGCACATCTATCCTCTTGCATATTAAGAAGAGTGTCATTAGCAACGAAGGGGGTTTTTATAACCTGCTCAACAACAGGATGTCTTCCCGCCTTAATCATAATCGTACCCGAGTTGTTAACAAGTGGGCGACAATATTGATTATTAGCTGCAACAACTGCTAACGAACATAAGGCATCAAGCCTTGCTATTGCGGCGGCGGTAGTTTGAAGTCTCACAAGCTCGGCCGCAACAATTTTTCTTATTTCATCAAATAACTCGTATTCAAGTTGGAAGGAACGGTCCTTTGCAGAAAGAACACGAAGCTCTAATTCCTTTAATTCTTCTGTTATAAAGCGTTCGGCACCTGTTAGGGTTTGCTTTCTTATGTAATCCTCAGGCACCTTATCAAGAAATGAATTTGTAACCTCAATATAATATCCGAAAACCTTATTATACTTAACTTTAAGGTTTTTAATTCCCGTGCGTTCTTTTTCCCTTGTCTCAATTTCACTAAGAAAATTTGTACCGTCTGTGAGGTCACCTTTTAAAAGGTCAAGCTCGGCGTTATAGCCTTTTTTAATTATTCCGCCCTCACGCACTGTATTAGGGGGCTTATCTTCAATAGCTTGTCTTATTAAGGTTGTTATATCCTCCAAGGTATCAATAGAAGCATATATTTCCTTTAACGCCTTGCATTTAACATTTGAAAGCAAGGACTTAACGTTTGGCAAGGCTTCGGCAGTATCGGCTATTAGGTTAAGGTCTTTTCCATTAGCCGAACCGTAAACTATTCTCGCCATTGTGCGTTCTATATCTCTAACATAGCATAAACTTTCAGCAATCTCGCCCCTTAAAACTGTATCAGAGCAAAGCTCCTCAACTGCATTTTGGCGAAGATTAATCTCCGTTATGCTCATAAGCGGCTTTGTGAGCCAGCTTCTTATTAATCTTTTACCCATTGCTGTTCGGGTTTTATCTATAACCCAAGCGAGCGAGCCTTTTTTAGATTTATTACGCATTGTTTCAAGGATTTCAAGATTGCGCACCGCAGTTATATCGAGTCGCATATAATCCTCATTGGAATAAATCTCAACCTTGTTAACCGAGGTTTTGCCTGTTATACCCGTTTCATAAATATAATCAATAGCTGCTCCAACTGCTAAGGCTATTGGACCGTTAGAAGTAATACCTAAATTTTCAGTGCTTATAACACCAAAATGAGTAAGTATTCTTTGTTCAGCATTTTGGGGTAAAAAGCTTTGCTCGGTTCTTGAAGTTACAACACCAAAAAAGTTGTTTTGCAAAAAGAGTCCAAGTGTACTAAACTTTTTAAGAAGCTTTTCGGTTATTAGGATTTCACGAGGTCTAAACCTTGAAAGCTCATCAATAATTCTTGATTCGGTTTGTTCTTCGCTAAGGGCTGTAGCATAGCATTCACCGGTTGAAGCGTCGGTAAAGCAAATGGCGGTTCCGTTACTGTTTTGAGCAATAACTGCAAGATAGTTATTTTTTCCCTCATCAAGCATTGAATCCTCAATAATTGTTCCGGGGGTTATAATTCTAACTATTTCCCTTTTAACCAAGCCCTTTGCGGTTGCAGGGTTTTCAGTTTGCTCGCAAATAGCAACCTTATGTCCCTTTTCAATAAGTCTCGCAATATATGCCTCACAACTATGGTAAGGCACTCCGCACATTGGGGCTCTTTCTTCTAAGCCGCAATCCTTTCCTGTTAAAACAATATCAAGCTCAGAAGAGGCGGTTTTAGCATCCTCGAAAAACATTTCATAGAAATCACCAACTCTAAAAAAGAGAATACAATCCTCATTATCAGCTTTAATTTGTAAATATTGCTCCATCATAGGTGATAATCCTGCCATTAAACCACCCCTTTCCAAAAATTAAAAATTAGTGACAACCGCCGCAGGTTGAACAACTGCCCGAGCAAGCGGTCTCGGTTGTGCAGGTTTCGGGGTCCTCCCCATCGAGACATTTTGAGATAATAACATTCATCTCGTTAACAAGGCTATCAAGCTCGGTTTTGGCTGTGTTATATTCAACCATAACCTCTGACGACATAATCTTACCGTATATGTCACGAAGCTTTTCGTTAAGCTCCTTAACCTTATCATCATTCTTCTGCTCGCTGCTCATCTCACGATCTAACTCCATGCGGATAATATTAAACTCACCAATAGCTGCTTGAAGCTCGGTATCATTATCATTTTGAAGTCTTGCCTTTGCATAGCGGATAAATCTTTCATCCTGCTGAATTGCCTTTCCTAATTCTCTTGCTTTTGAAATAACATCCATTTTAAATACCTCTTTTATAATTTTTATATTATTGTGCCGCAAAGCACATTTGAATATGAATCAATTTTAACATTAACAAAGCTACCGATTAAGGAAGCTTCTGCCTTAAACTCAACAACACTGGTGCCATCGGTATGTCCTATTAAATAGCCATCTCGTTCACATTGCTCTTCACATAGAACCCGATAGGTTTTACCAATATGCTTATTTATGTTTTTCTCGGCAATTTCCTCTTGAAGCTTTAATAGCTCATCAAACCATTTGCCTTTTTCTTCTCGAGAAACAGGGTCGTCCATCCTTGCAGCAGGCGTTCCGTTACGGGGAGAAAAAATAAAGGTGAAAAGTGATGAAAATTCAACCTCTTTAACAAGACTGAGCGTTTGCTTAAAATCCTCATAGGTTTCACCCGGAAAACCGACTATAATGTCACTCGTTAAAGAAACATCAGGAATTTTTTGCTTTGCCTCAGCGATAAGTCTTAAATAGGATTCCCTGTCGTAATACCTATTCATCAACTTTAAAATTCTGCTGCTACCGCTTTGAAAAGGTAAATGCAAATGCCGGCTAATTTTTTTACAGTCTCTAATAGTGTCCAAAAGCTCACTTGTGCAGTCCTTGGGGTGCGAGGTCATAAACCTAATACAAAAATCACCTTCAAGGTCATTTAACATTCTAAGTAGCTTTGCAAAGGTGACACCATGCGAACAACTCTTACCGTAGGAATTAACATTTTGTCCGAGAAGAGTTATATCCTTATATCCCTGTGCTATCATTTGCTTGGCCTCAGCAATTATTTTTTCAGGCTCTCGTGAACGCTCTCTACCTCTCACATAAGGCACAATGCAATATGTGCAAAAATTATTGCAGCCATACATTATTGGTAGCCAACCTTTAAAGCTACGGTCCCTACTAATCGGGATATCCTCAACAATAGGCCCATTTGGAAGAGAAAGCTCGAATATTCTTTTAGAGCCGCTTATTCTGTTGTAAATAAACTCGGGCAAGCGGTGAAAAACCTGCGTTCCAAAAACAATATCAATATATGGATAGCTTTTCTTAATTTTATCGGCAACCGTTTGCTGCTGTGCCATACAACCGCAAACCGCCGCAATAAGCTTTGGGTTTTGTTGTTTTAGCTGCTTTACCTTGCCAATGTTGCCATAAACTCTATCCTCAGCGTGACCCCTAACAGCGCAGGTATTAAAAATAATAAAATCAGCCTGTTTTTCATTATCGGTCAAAGTATAGCCCATTTCTATGAGCATACCTTTAAGCTTTTCGGAATCACTAACATTTTGTTGGCAACCAAAGGTTATAACCAGTGCCTTTGGAACATATCCGTAATAGTCGTTAAGCTTTTCTCTAACCCGATTAGAATAAATTATTTGCTCGGAAAAACCTAAAAAATCAGTAGTATTATGCAAACTTTATTCTCCCTTTATCCGCATTAGTGGGGCAAACAAAATAGCAATATAAAAGTTTATATCAGCACTACCCCAATATAATATTAGATATTATAGCATATAACATATTAATTTACAAGTGCAACACATTAAAATATTATTAATATTTTTCAAAAAACACTTGACAAATTCCGCTTTTTATTATATCATTTATGCTATGCCGATGTGGTGGAATAGGCAGACACAAGGGACTTAAAATCCCTCGGTAGCAATATCGTACCGGTTCAAGTCCGGTCATCGGCACCAAAGCATTCAAACCCGAACCTTTTACCAATCGGTGAAACATTCGGGTTTGTTGTTTTCTTAAAAGATGTTAAATAAGCCTTTGTTTGTGGCAGTACAGAGTGTTTTGCTCTGTACTGCCACTTCTTCGTTTCAAAGAGTTTTCGTACATAAAGGAGATTTGAAATGAAGATTTTTAAAACGATTGTATTAGCATTAATGATAGCAATTACTTTACAGACCGGATATTTCGCTTTACTGTATAAAGTTGAGATATCAACTGGCACTTTTCTCATATGCTTAGGTTTGACATTATTTGTTGCAAGTGATGGTGGTCTTAAAAGAAAATCGAATTGAATAATTGCTATTTTGTTTGATATATGGTATAATTATAACATACGAAACGAGGTGAAACTGTGAACGATATTTTTGAAGAATACTTGCGTGAAAAGGAACCGCAGAAGAAAGAAAAAGGTTATGCTTGGCATACCGCAATCGGACTTCAAGCGGTTGACGGACTTAACACAAGTGAATATTTGATTGAAACCGCTAAAAAGAATATTGACGGCGATATTACCTTTGAGGAAGCTAATGATTTAATTCACAGTTATTATAAAGAGAATATTGCACACACGAATACTGACAGAACCGAAGAAGCTGACAAAGTTTCTGTTCGCATCGCACAGTTGTTATCCGAAAAGTCTTTTGTCTTTTCTCCCGCACAGTATATATCTATTCATTCGCAGTTATTTAAGGGTATTTATAAACACGCCGGTAAGATTAGAGATTATAACATCACCAAAAATGAATGGGTTCTTGATGGCGATACCGTTATGTATGGTGGTGCTTTAGATCTGAGAGCAACATTAGATTATGATTTTTCGGTTGAAAAAGAGTTTTCTTATAAAAATCTTTCTATGGATGAGATCATAAAACACTTGGCAGTCTTTGTTTCTCGTCTTTGGCAGATCCACATTTTCTCTGAAGGCAACACAAGAGCAACAGCAGTTTTCTTTATTAAGTATATCCGTACATTAGGATTTGATGTTACGAATGACATCTTTGCCGAGAACGCTTGGTATTTTAGAAATGCACTCGTTCGTGCAAACTATACCAATCTCAAAAAAGGTGTTCACGAAACAACCGAGTATTTGGAACTGTTTTTAAGAAATCTGTTGCTTGGTGAGAACAACCCACTCAAGAACCGCGATATGCACATTAGCGGCGCGTTATCTTCCCCAAAGTGCCAAGCCAAAAACAAAAATGTCACTTTGGATGTCACTTTGGACGAAATGCAAGTTTTAAATCTGATTAAAAAGGATGGTAAACTAACACAAAAGAAAATTGGAGAACTAATTGGTAAGTCAGATAGAACCGTTAAACGTATTACAGCTTCACTTGAAGAAAAGAAATATATCGAACGTGTAAACGGCAAACGTTTCGGATATTGGAAAGTGAATATTGATTGATACCATAGATAACCCCGCCTTTGCAGGTTTGCAAAGGCGGGGTTATTATAATTCGACTGAATCATCTCTAAATAAATCAGTTGTTTTATGTCATAAAAGAGAAGGTGTCTTCCGTTAATGAAGGACACCTTCTTTAAAGTCGCTTTGGAATTTAATCAAAAAAAGATAATTGTTCGCTTGTTTGTCGCAACATCCCATCTACTTTTAGAATTAATCGCCCAGCATTATTTTTGTGAACATCGAAACTAATTTCTTGAATATTGGGGAGCATTTTTTGTATCTTAGGGTTATCAAAAATGACTTCCCATTCATTAACAGCAATTGGCAAAGAAAATCTAAATAACAAGCGTTCTTGATTTTTTTCTAAATTTTCTAGGAACTCAAAGTATTTTGTATTTTCTCTTTCAATTTCGTGTATTTTTTTACAGTTAACCGGATTAAATTCTAATGTTTCATCTATAATGTTATCTTTTAACACGGTTTGTTCGAGAACATAACCATTATTAAATCCGCCAACTTTTGACTCTTTAGCACCTCTTTTATTCTCGACTTGCTGTAAAGAAATATTAATGCAACCGCACAACTCCGCAACATATTCATTTATTTTATTTATGTAATTCATAAGTTGCTTTGAACTTTTACTCTTTAAGGCCAGGGAAGCATTAACGATAATATTTGTTTTAATTGCTTGCAACTCATCGATAGAGTTTATATTTTTCGGTAGCTTTTGATGCGGGAAATTTTGTAGATTAAACTCAATTCTATATAAAGTCTTTTTACGCTGAATTGAAATACTTCCATAAAACTTTTCAAATTTAAAGTTCTGGATAAAATCTTGAGTTTCAGGACTTATTTTTAAAGTTTTAAGCACATTAGATTCATTCTTAAAATAGCTTCTTTTGTTGTTTAATACATCTTTACAAGATATTGGATATTCAGAATGTGCATTACATATGCAGTTACATAATTCAGTCAAATCAGCTAATTCCGAAATGATTTCATCTACAGTTTTCGCATCATTTACTTCGTAGGCCTCTTCTAAAAGTTTCTCCAAAAGCAAACGATCCAAAAGTGGACGGGTAACAACCGAGCATTTTACATGCTCTCCATTTGAAATTATTTTCTCTGGAATTTTGTCACGCACTAATTTATTAAACTCGAGTGTATCAGAATATAATAATTCATCCTTATCAGAGCATACAACTTTTGCACCAGTTGATTTTAATTGATAATATGAATGCGTTAGTTGTGTACCATCCAACAAAATCATGATATCGTTTTCGGCGGCAATCTTGCCTATATTAGCTATCAGATCTTTGTTTCGCAAATCTCTTTCGCAGTTTGGCTTTAATCTAAAACACTTTTTGTCTTGGAAGTTTCCTGAGGAAATTAATTCTTGTAATTCCTCACTATTATTAATTACAATTTCTTCTTCCCTGAAATATTTGCGTTTGTATTCATCATTGGTGTATGAAGCAAAATTTACCTTTTCATGAAACCATGGCAAGTTTTTGGCCCCATAAAATGAGACATCAATGCCGACAAACCACATTACTGAAATTTCTTCTTGTAATGCATTTGCAAGTTTTTGTGATTTAACGGCTATATCAAAGATGGAGTCATTGCTTTCAATTGAACATTTCCAATCATGAGGTTCTTTAATATTGTAAGCAATCCAATCGCCGTTCTCATCTGGTGATATAAAAAGATCCTTATATCTGTTTTTTATAGTCACTTTTACATCAGATGGTGTAATCGCATCTAGATGCTTGGTTCCTAGGTCAACAATAATAGTATCATGATAATTATAATAAAGCCCTTCAGGCAATCCCCATAGTGATTGTATTTTAACTAGGCGATTATTAGGAAGTGCATGTGCGAAAGCTGAAGAAGTTGACGGTACAAAATTATGAAATATAAATATTCCATTTTGTTCTGTTGTGATAAAATTTGCATGTTCCTTAAGCCAGAGAATTACATCGTTATAATTATGTATTTCGTTGCTTCTCGGCAAAAGTTGCTTTTGAGATTTGCTACCATTACTGATATCCATTCTTATTACAACGGATTGAATTTTTAATAAAGTTTCTATATCTTCTCTAAGTTCAGGAGATACAATATTTCGGCTCAAATCATTAATGGTGTTAATATCATCAAGAAAATATAATGGAACAGTACAAAAACCTAAATCGTTATAATTCTTGACATTTTGAAGTTTTTTGAATTGGGATGAGGTGTCAACATTGAATTGCTTTAATACTTTAGGTATCCATGTTTCTGAAGTTTTAGACACATTAATATTATAAGATTTTGGATTTACCGAGTTCTCCTTCTTGAAATCGCGGTCAGCTTGAACAATATAAATTGTTTTGCCATCGAAAACAAATTCCAAATGAAATCTACATTTCATATTTTTAGATTCGTTATACCAAAAGTATGCTACTTTCTGCAATTCATTTAAAACAGTATGTTTATTGGCATATAAAGTCTGTGCAGCGATATTTTCAATATTATACCTTTTTCTCCAAGTCCTAATTCCAATAGACTCTTGTTCAAAATTACCGTCTGGGTAGTATATTTCTACTTTCCAATCGCGGTTTTCTTGTGAAAAACGTCGCTCGTTTGATAAATGGCCTGTAAAAAGAGGGGTTACATGTTTTTGAACAATTATAGGCATACCTAAGTTTGGGATTCCTTTTAGATTATCTAACAATTCCTTTAAAGATTTTTTTAGATTATTTACTGTTGTTTCGATAGAATCAAATTTGCCGCGTTCTTCCATCCCTTCATTGACGGCTGAAGAACGCAAAATAATTGCATCATCGATATTAAGAACATCAATAACCTTTTTTATATTATCTATATAATTGTCAATAATTGTTTCATCATTTGTCAAAATATATTCCGCATACAAATCTTTAGATATTATAAAAAAAGGAACTGACCATGCACAAGGCACCTGGCATAAGCCCAGAGCCTTTCCACCAATTACCTGGGCGTTTTGTTGGTCAGAACCTAGTTTTATGATATTTTCTTTTTCAACCAAATAAATATCATTGTTTGTCATGTTTTTTGTTTTCCTAGACATCGTCAGATGTTTTCTTGCCAGTATTAAATAATACCTTGGCAACTTCTGCCATCTTTCCTACAGCTTCATCAGAAAAGTAACCGGCCAAAAATCCAAGAGTAGCTGCGGAAAAACCATCACCGTGAATTATAATATTATCACTAAAGATACATGCTAAACAAAAAGCGAAAGATAATGATATTACTGGTGTGAAAACGCGCCAATATATTCTATCAATATTCCAATATCCGTGTGCGATGGTTTTATAAAACCACTTCATATCAAATATTGTTCCGCCTAGTAAACCGCATGCTACGCAAGTTATCATTCTTGAAAGATGTAATTGATTTTCTTCTGGAACGTTAAACCATTTTTCAATAACACCAACATAATTTAAATAAATTATCGCAAATGATACAAAAACTAAAAGTAGCAAGTATGCTGCCTCAGCAATCTGAGTCCAAAGCACTTTTTTATTTGAATATCTAGATTCCCAATGGCCCTGTATTCTTTCGTCTGTCTTTCCCGACATTGCTACCGAATCTTTATTTTCCATTTGCAATCTCCTTTTTTAAAGTTTCAAAAGTTGCATTGGAAATATCAAGATTATTATTATCTCGATAATTATATTTCTCTGGACATCCTAGCTTTTTAGCAATGATTTTCCTAAAAAATTGAGATATTGGTTCTTTTAAAATGTGAACATAACATTCAGATGTTTCTGCTTTTTCTGTAACATCTGAATAAAGCAAATATTCAGATTCCTTTACAAAATCACTCACTTTATCAAAAGACATCTTTTCAAACTTCAAACAATCAGAGATATCATTTAACAAAGAATCTAATATTGGAACAATATGTATATGGCAATGATTAGTTCCGCACGCTGTCATAGATCCAAATTTATTAGCACCGTGCTCAAAGACAATAACCTTATCTACGTTATAAGCTTTTTTTACAAGAGAGATACAATCATTTAAAAAGTCAAAAAAATCTCTGTTGGAATAATGTTCTTTCATAGAGTATTCATGCTTTTTAGGTATGACTAAAGACCAACCTTCAACCATTGCACCTACGCTAGACAGTAAATAATAACTATCATTTTCGATGATAGGTGTGTCTATCGTATCAAAAACTTTTTCGCCGTTTAATATAGAGCAAAATCTACATTTATCAGAACAACTCATATGCATACCACCATTTAAAATTTTTTCGGGAATATTTAAGTTTTTACTAAAAAACATAAACTCATTATTTTTTGTTTTGTTTTTCGCACTGTAACTTACCGGAATAAGACACTGCCGATATTTATTATACAAATCAGCGATAAAATCGCACTTATCATAAGTAACTATCCAACTTTTATTACACTTGTTAATACATTTGAACAAGGAAATATGATCATCTTTTTTAAATGCGTTCTTATAGAGCTGCGCCCCTTTTTTTACATAAGGGGGATCAAAATTAATGAACACCTTTCGCAAATTTTTTAAATAATTTCCGGTTATTAATTCTTCAGCATCAAGATTATATAGAATTATATCGTTTTTGCGAGCCGCAATATCACTGATCCTTTTTTTAAGTTCGCTTTTGTTAAAACGTGCATTCATTTTATAAGAACCGTTTTGATTAATGCCGCCAATAATGCCACCGTTTAATATTCCTGATATATTCGTTCGATTTAGGTAAAAAACTGAAAATGCAAATTCAATGTCATTTCCCACATAACCTCTCTTAAAAATTTCTCGTTGTCTTTTCCATTCAGTTATATTTAGCTGGGCATCATCTATGTATTTAAAGAATCCTTCAGTCGAATTAAGTATTGTTTTCCAAAAATAATAAATAGCAGGATCAATATCGTTTAGAACAATTTTTTTAACATCATTTTTAAGCAATAGTTTGAGCGCTAAACCTGAACCGCCCGCAAATGGTTCAACATAGGTTGCTCCTATTAAATTGTTGTATATTAGTATTTCTTTAACCGAATCGTATAATTTTACCTTGCCGCCAGGGTATCTTAAAGGCGAATAACTTTTTGACATTTTAGCGTCCCTCAACTGTAAATATTACTATCAAATGTGATTTATTATCCCAAACATTATATGTAATCAAAGGTTGTTAAGTTCATCAACAATAAGCTGATCTATAGAATTTTTCTTGCAATACTCAAGTAATTGCATTTTTGCTAAACCACTAGGTACAGTGCGCCCATTCTCCCATCTGTTTATAGTGGAAAAACTTACATTTAATTCCCTGGCAAATTGCTCTTGGGTATAGTTATATTGTTTACGAATAAACTTTACTATTTCAGAGAAAGACATACTAACACCTCTTATGAATTTATTATAGCATGTGCTATAGCAAATAGCAAGTTTAAATTATTAACTATTGTCACAAAAAGATATAGCGATTTAAATTATTGAGAAGGTAAATATTAAATATCGTTTTTTGAAAGTCGATTTTTAAGCCTCAATATTATATGGTTAGCAAAAAATGTTATTATTTAATATTAGATAAAAGAAATTACAAATCAGATAATAACTGAACATTGAAGGAAAAGTCGAAATATGGTAAAATAAGAATAATTAAAGGCGGTGGAAACATGGAACACATTACGGTTGGCAGAAAGTATAACGAAGGCAAGGTCGCTTTTGTTGAATGCGTCAAAAACGGTTCACTTGACAACATCAATATTAAGGACAATTGTTTTTTGCTAATTATACTCACTAAAGGAAAGTTAGAATTTAAAGTTGACGTTGAGAAAATTACTGCTAATGCTCCGTCTTTTTTGTGCTTTGATGAGTCTGAAAACCCGGTTCTCATATCGAAATCAAAAGCGCACTACACCTGTGTATATTTTCATCCCAAATTCTTAAATATTAATATGACCTTTGAACTTTTACGTTCCAGCAAATATGGTGATATTGCGACCACCCACGATATGTTTATGTTAAAGCCGTTTATTGATAAAGCGTATGTAATCCCTATTGCCGAGACACAGGCAGAAAAAATCGAACAATCTGCCGATTATATGTTAGAGGAACTAACCGAACAAAGAGATTGGTATTGGTCTTGTCGAGGACGTTCATATTTTATGGAGATTATTATCGCATTAGAGCGTATGTACGGTCTTATAGGTTATGGTATAACCCATCAAAAATCGGATAACGCACCAATTATTAAAAATCCAAAGCTTCGGGATACGGTGTTGTATATAGAAAGCCATTATGGTGATAGCATAACCTTGTCCGATATATCAGCTAATGCCGGAATAAATCATACAACCCTTACCGCACTTATGAAAGAAGAACTCGGTTGTACGGCAATCGAATATTTGATGCAGTACCGAATTACCATTGCGAAAAAGCAACTCGCTTTTACCGATGTTCCTATTAAGGATATTGCAAATATGGTCGGTTTCAAAACCGTACAACACTTTAACCGAATTTTTAAAGAAATAGCAGGCACAACACCCGCCGAGTTTCGTAAAGCGGCGGTGCAGAAACGGAAGGAGGAATTATAAATGCCTATACACCTTGACGGACGCCGTAAGGAACTGGAATCTATTTGGCAGGAAAACCTTCATAAAAATGGCGATGACCCTCACAAAAGCTTGGAGATAAGTATAAAAGCATTAGAAGAATATCCTTACGATGAATCCTTTCTCTTTCGTGCTGCAATAGCTGAAGAATGGTTGGCAGATGCAGAGACAGATGATATTTCTAAATATAAACATCTACGCAAAGCAATGGACTATGCTCAGCGACTACTCAGAGAAAATCCGAATGCAGAAACAGCGAAAGAATTAATAGTTAGAATTTATTCAAAACAAGGATTTGAAGACATGGCTATTGAACAGGCCTATAAATGTCAAAATTTAGATTTAGCATTAAGATTTTGTCTAAAAGGTGATTCACTCCGCCGTCATAAACAGCAAATCATTAGCAAAAAACTTCTATCTTTACTTTATGAAATGTCACAAGAAGATTTTAATATGCTTGATATTTCAGAGAAAATTGTCAATTTAGTTATTCCCGACGGAAATTACCAATATTTTTATCACATTTTAGAGGGCGTTTATTTAAAACGTGCAGGTATATATCTTCAAAAGGGTGACGAAAAAACTGCAATAGACACTTTAAAAAAGTTATTTGAAATCACAAAATCGACTGCAGATATAAGCAGAAACCAAAAGCATTTTACGGCACCATTGTTTGATTTGTTGGAAGATAACACACCGCGTTTTTGTGAACTGACAGGGTATGTTGAATTGTTTCTGATTTCTATGGAAAGAGAATTCACAAGTTTAAAAGACAATCCGGATTTTATAAAAATTTTAGACGATGCAAACGCTTATGTTGCCCGATTCGGTAAATTATCTGTGCAAAAACGAAAGGATGAGATAAAATGAAAAGATTTATATCAATTTTTTTGATTTTAACGCTCTGCTTTTTATTTGCCTCTTGCACAACAAAAAACATTCAATATAAAACCATAACATTCAAACATTCGGGAATCATGCAAGATCAACTGGAACTAACCATTCCTAATGACTGGATATATGAAGAGGTTCGTGATGGTGACAATTTAATAAAATTTTATAGTTATGAAGATTATACAGAAATAGGAAATGTAACTATAAATCAATTTTATAACGCAAAATCTGGCTTTTATGAAAACAGAAATGAACTTGTGCCATTAGAGAATGCAACTTACAATAAAATAAACGAAAATTGCTTTATTGCAACTGATAAAGGAAAAGGAAATATTATTTGCTATCGTATAAACGACACCACGGCAATCGATATATTTTTAAACATCGTAGCAGAACAAAAGACAGTTAAAAATATTGCAAAAAATATTATGTCTACCAAGATAGAGATTGACAATCACACACATTCTGAAGTGCAACAGACCGAACAAGAAACGGATTTTAAACCGTTAGATATATCTTTCTTAGATGATGAAAACTATGTTTATTCTAAGAAAACCTACGAACAAGCTTATAGTGTGTTTTTAACAATAGACTCTCTTGCAGAAATTGCTAATAAGCCTTATGTTTTCACATCAACAACTATGGGTAATCGGTCTTTTGTGTACACAGTAGAAGTTGACGAAAATAATACGTATGGCATTATTGAAGACTATTTGCTCAAAGAATTACTATTTGTTAAATACATAATCAAAGATGGACAGCAAAATGATAGCAGTTATGAGATTTTAGATAGAAAACCTTTTACCGCTGACACTAGCCTTGTTAATACTTGGGATGCCAAAATGATGCAGAATGGTTTTCAAAAAACCATGTTAAAAATTGAAACGATAGATAAGATTATCGAAACTAACAATCTTTATGAGTTTATAAAAAACGGAACTGTAGAAATCAGTTGGTTCGATAATGATACCAATCCCAATTGGTTCAAAACGGATTTTTACGTGCCCGAACTTAAAGCATATTTTCATGTGGCAGAAGATTATGACTCTAAAACTGCACATTATGGCATATCAAGGATAGACCCCAAAGAAGATAATTCAATACCACAAGAGTATTGGAAATATAACGTTTATAAACCCTTATCTTCGAATGCTGATATAAATAATTATAAAGGGCTTGTGGGGTGATGATATGAAAAGAATATTAACTTTAATTATGACAATATCATTCTTGTTGCTTTCGGGTTGTTCCTCTAACATTAAAATAATTGAAAATAATGAATTCAAGCCTGAAAAGATAAAACTTATGTTACCAGATAATCAATCGTTAGAGAATCATAGATGGAGTGAGAAAATTTTATATTCTTCTTGTGAAGAAAAAGAATTGTTTAGTTCCGAAGAACTAAAAATCAGCCAAGATCTTAGTGTTGAAATGGTGGCAATGCTTGATAAAGATGTCTATTTTACCGCTTTCGATTATATAAAAGGGCAGGTCGGGTTATATTTATTAGAAAACGAGCATAGCACCAAACTATATGAAGCACCTGACACAATAGATATAGTCGATGTGTTAAGTAAGGATGGTAAAATCTTTTTTGTAGAGGAATACGAAAATTATGAAGTTTTGAAATGCTATTCTCCGGCAGAAAAAAGTATTAAAATAATTATTGAAGTGTCTTGGGGAAAATATTATCAAATTTATGACTGTGGCGATTACGTTGCCTTTGCCACTACTGAAGATTCTATCACAAACCTTACTTTTATAAATATTAATAATGGAACAATCCCAAGCAAAAGTTTCGACAATATTGATATTTGTCCTACACATCTTGTCGATAATAATTATTTTGTATATAGAGATATTGCCACCGGTTCAATCGTGTTTTTTGATATTGATAGTGATAAGGTGGTTGCTACTGCATCGACAAGCACCTCGCCTAATAATTCCTTTGATAAGGCAAAGGTAATAAAAGACAACGTGATTTTATCCGATGGCTTTGGAATATATATTCATTCATTATTAGATAACAAAACATACATTGTGCATTCAAGAGAAAAAACAGATTTGGATGGAAATTATCCGTTTTATCTAGTTGGAAATACCGTACTTTTCTTTAATGATGATTTGGTGTTATGTGCTGCTGATTGCGATAAGAACAAGTCTGTTGAAATTTCAGCAGAAATACAAATCAAATGTACAAACGGCGTTGATGCATTTATAACCGAAGATGATCTCGGTAATTTTATTAGGTATATCATTAAATGATTTTTTCATTAGGAGAGGTTGAAATCAAATGCGCGAACCATATCAAATATTATCGATCCCATATCGTATCGTTGACGGTACGCCTTTGTTCTGTATCTTTCGTAGAGCAGATAGCAAGTATTGGCAATTTATTGCCGGAGGCGGAGAAAATGGAGAAACACCTCCCCAAGCAGCTATAAGAGAAACAATAGAAGAAATGGGTGTCGAGCCAAAAAACATCAAGCAGCTCACCTGTATCGCCTATGTTCCGGCAGAAGTTGTTGCGGAAAGCAGACGGCAACATTGGGACAAAAACACTTATGTAATTCCTGAGTATTCTTTTGCCTTTGAGTGTGATTCAGATCCTACTCTATCCCTCGAACATATTGAATATAAATGGCTTACATATGATGAGGCACGAAAACTGTTAAAATGGGATTCAAACAAGGTTGCCATGTGTGAAATCAAAACCCTACTGGAGAATAAATAATGATTGCTCTATTATCTAACGGTATCACAAGCGAAGCATTAAGAAACGCTTTAAGAGAATATATTGCTCCGTTATCAAGTGCGGCTGTTGTTGTGACAGCAGATAATGAATATAAAGAGCGTAATTATCATGTTCCTCGTGTCGTAGACGCGCTTGAAGAGTATGGTTTAAGTGTTGATACCTTTGATTTGGATACACAAGATGCTTCCGAATTGTTAAAGTACGATGTGGTTGAATTTATAGGTGGCAACCCCTACTATTTGCTCAATTCAATTTATGTACATAATGCATCGGCCGTAATTAAACAACTTGCCGAGGAAAGGGTATTGCTTGGATGGAGTGCGAGTGCAATGGTGTTTACCCCGTCTATTGAGATTGTTGACAAATTAACTCCGGAAATAAATATAGTTCCTCTTGATGATCTCGAAGGGCTGTGTTTGACAAATACACACTTAATTCCTCACTATAATAAATTTCTCAAACGATTTGATAAATTAGAGGATATTTGCAAAGCGTACGAACAAGATCACAATTGCTCCGTTGTTAGGCTTAACGATGGTGATGGAATAATTATAGATAACGGTATTGAAACACTAATTAAAGGCTACTAAGCTCATAAAGGAAAATTATAATGACATACGAAGAAAGAAAAGCTCTTGTAAAATCTTATCTTGGTAAGACGATAGAGATTAAAATAGACCGCCCCATAGGTTATGTGCATAAGAAAGAAAATTATAGTTTAACCTATCCCATCAATTATGGATACTTACCTGGAGTTATTGGCGGTGACGGTGAGGAACTTGATGTTTATTTACTCGGTGTAGATAAGCCCGTAACTGAATATAGAGTTAAAATCATTGGTATTGCTCACAGAGAAAATGATATTGAGGACAAACTCATTGCTGCACCAGTTGGTTTGAATTTTACTAAGGAAGAAATCGAACAAGCCATTAATTTTCAAGAGCAATATTACGAAACACACATTGAGATTATTTGAAAGGCATTAACATAATGGATAAAAGATTAATTGGAAAATGGTATAAAAAAGATATGGGTGAAACCATCAATATCTTTGATGAAAACCCACTTCGCATGAAAATGTCCTTTACATCAAGCGGTTATTATAATTTTGAACCTAACTGTGTTTATGAAAAAGACGGTTTCTTTTGCTATGAAATAAATGATGAATATTACCGTATGATCTATCACGTCAAGTATGTTGATGGTTTTCTTGAAGGATTTTATACACAGCACGGTAAAGAAACTCCTGTAAAGTATGAGAAAATTGACGATGTCCCTGAAGATGCACCGTATAAATTCATTGCACCGGAAGTGTTTGTCCCGAATTCTGATAAAACAAGAATTGAAATTCTTAGAAAATATCCGGAATATGACCGAAATAAAGAATACGGCTGCAGTAATGAATTTGTATTAGGCGGAGAGGTACCTAAAATACTGCAAAAGTACAATTATAACGACTACATAGATGGTTTAGATAATCGGACAGACGAGATTGTTTTCAAACTTCTGGATTTTGTGTGTGACCACTTTGGTCATAACGGTACAGGAGGAATGAGTTCCGGCAGAAGAATCACCGACATTATTGAGTTTTGCGAAAGAAACGATAACAAAACAAACTGTCGAGGACTTGCTATACTTTTAGCTTCTTTACTTCGTTTAAACGGAATAAACGCACAGCATATTACTTGTTTGCCTTATGAAGACCCGTTCGATGATTGCCATGTGGTTGTAGATTGCCTTTTGCCGTCTAGTAAACGAATTATGTTAGATCCGACATGGAGATTGTATTTGAAAGACAAAGACGGAGAATATGTTTCTCTTCCTCGTTTAAGAGAATTATTACTCGCAGATGATCCGATTTTTGAAAATCCCACGGCTGACTATAACGGAAATGGATTTGCTAAAGAGTATCATAGAAACTATATGACTAAAAACACATTTCGCTTTGCACGCTGTACTCTTAACAAAGACGGTGTTGATGGTCGTACGGAAACCTCAAGGTACATAGAGTTGATTCCAATGGGCTATCCCATAGATAAGTTCTCTGAAAACAAAAAAGCAGAATTTGTTTATAATGATATTGAATTTTGGAAGATGTAAGTTATGAAAATACATATAATTGGTTGCAGTGGCTCGGGTAAAACATACTTAGCCAAAGCACTAAGTAAAAAGTATAATACTCCGCACTTTGATTTGGATGACATTCAATGGGATAACAATGCAGGTGGTTATGGTGTAAAAATGCCTGTGGAAAAACGCACCGAGCTGCTAAATAATATCCTTGAAAATGAGGATTGGATAATCGAAGGTGTGTATTACGCCTGGGTAGGCAAAAGCTTTGAAGATGCTGATAAAATCTATGTGCTTGATATACCTAAACGTGTTTATACTTATAGAATTATAAAGCGTGCCATTAAAAGAAAACTTGGCCTTGCAAAAGGCAAAAAAGAAACTTTGAAATCGGTTTATAACCTACT
>JAZSLI010000043.1:0-3043 GCA_045535295.1 Acutalibacteraceae bacterium
TTTTTGCTTTGCTTTGTTAAAATACTCGTAAATCCGTTAGGATTTACTGCGTTTTGTGCCTCGCACATCAAAAAATCCTTTATTTACAAAATTCTGCGACCTTAAAGGTGTGGTTTTTTGTTTGGATTTTGGCGAAGACAAACACATAAGGCTAACGCCTATGTGTGCGAATGAGCTAAAAGACATCTAAAAACCGCCCTTTAAGGCTGGTTCGAGTTTAAATGCTTTGGCTAAGGTTAAGGAAGCGCTTTTAAAAATAGGTAATGTTAAATCTGCGAGAATCGATTTTAGTCAGTATTCAAGTAAAATGCAAAGATATTTAAATGGTGAGAAATTTAGTGTTTTTGATATGTCGCTATGTGGTGGAACACTAATGGATTTAGGGGTTTATTGTGTTTGGTGTGCGATAGATTTTTTCGGAATGCCAAACAATATAACTGCCTTTAAAAATCTTATGCGAGATTCAGTTGACATTACAGGTTGTGCTATATTTGAGTATAATGATTTTAACGCTATCCTAAGTTACAGTAAAACAGGACAATCGGTAATAGGTAGTGAAATTGTTGGAGATAAAGCAACTCTGGAAATCAAATTAATTTCTCAGTATACAGGGGTTAATTTAGTAGAAAACGGAGTTAAGACCGAAATTGTTGCAACACCTACAAAGGAAGAACTTATGCGCGGGGAAGCTAAACGATTTGCTGATTATATTTTAAATTTTAAGGATTATGCAGAAGATTACGCATATAATTCCGAGCGTTGTTATGCTGTTCATTGCTGTATGGACAAAATCAAAGTAAAAGCAAATATTAAATATTTATAAATAAAAAGGGAGAAGAGAAGCTTATGAAACTTGGAATTGTTTCTGCAATTTACGATGGCTTTACCTTTGAGGAAATGATAGATATTTCTTCGGCTAATGGCTATGAGTGTGTAGAGGTTGCTTGTTGGCCACAGGGCAAGGCAGAGCGTAGATATGCAGGTGTTAGTCACATTGATGTTGATAACACATCGGCAGAATATATCGCTTATGTTAAGGATTATTGCAAGGCAAAAAATATCGAAATATCCTCTCTTGCTTTTTATCCTAACACAATGGATGGCAATTTAGAGAAAAGACAAGCAAGCATTGAACACTTGAAAAAGGTTATCAATATGAGTGCACTTTTGGGTGTTAATATGGTAACTACATTTATTGGTCGTGACCAAACCAAAACCACCGAAGAAAACCTTGAAATTTTTAAAGTGGTTTGGCCCCCAATTATAAAGATTGCTGAGCAAAAGGGTGTTAAGATTGCAATAGAAAACTGCCCAATGCTTTTCGGGAAAGATCAGTGGCCCGGCGGACAAAATCTTTTCACAACACCAAAGCTTTGGAGAAAAATGTTCGAGATTATTCCTTCTGATAATTTTGGCATTAACTATGACCCCAGCCATTTTATTTGGCAGCAAATAGATTATATTAAGCCGATTTATGAGTTTGGCGATAAGATTTTCCATACTCATTGCAAGGATATTAAGCTTTATAAGGATAAGCTTAACGATGTTGGTGTTATGGCATATCCTTTGGAGTATATGAGCCCTAAGCTTCCGGGTCTTGGTGATGTTGATTGGGGTAAATATATTTCTGCCCTTACAGATATCGGTTATGATAGCTTTGTTTGCGTTGAAATTGAGGATAAAGCTTTTGAAGGCTCAAAGCAAAAGATTCTTGATTCGGTTACACTTTGCTATCGTTATTTAAAGCAGTTTGTTATCTAAAATAAATTTATCGGAGGAGTCAACAATGGCACAGAAAAAGATTAAAATGGCGGTTATCGGTTGCGGCGGAATTGCGAATGGAGTGCATTTTCCCGCATATCAAAAGCTTGATACGGTTGAGCTTGTGGCAGTTTGCGATATAAAGGTTGAAAAGGCAAAGGCGGCTGCTGAAAAGTTTGGAGTTCCTGCTTTTTATGAGGACTATAACGAGGTACTTGAAATAGAGGGACTTGATGCTATTGATATTTGCACACCAAACTATTTACATTCACAAATAGCTGTTAAGGCCCTTAAAAAAGGTATTAACGTATTTTGTGAAAAACCTGATGCAGTAAGTGTTGCTGAGGCTAAAAAGATGAAGGCTGCTGCCGAAGCAAGCGGTAAGGTGCTAATGGTTATGCGCAATAATCGTTATATGGCTTGTTCGAGATTCCTTAAACAATACATTGAGGATGGCAAAATGGGTGACATTTATGCGGCTCGTTGCGGTTGGCAGCGTAGACGTGGAATTCCTGGAAAGGGCGGCTGGTTCACAACTAAGGAGCAGTCGGGTGGCGGTCCGCTTATTGACCTGGGCGTTCATATGATAGACCTCACAATGTGGCTTATGGGTAATCCTAAGCCAGTTGCAGTTTCAGGCTGCACATATACAAAGTTTGCTGATACTGATGTTTCGGATTCGGTACACTCTGCATTTGGCGAGAAGGCAGCTAACGGCACTTTTGATGTTGAGGATTTGGCAATGGGCTTTATTCGATTTGATAATGGCGCTTGTTTGCAGATAGAATTCTCTTGGGCCTCTAACATTGAGAGAGAAAACCGTTTCTTTGAGCTTAGAGGTAGCAAGAGCGGTGCTACTTGGAGAGATGTTGAGAATAAGCTTAAAATCTTTTCTGAGGATTACGGCAAAACTGTTGATTACTTACCTAATCTTACTGCAAATCCACTTCCTGACCACGCCTCAAATATTGCACACTTCGTTGATGTTTTGATTAACGGTGCAGAACCCCAATTCGTTCCTGAGCAGGGACTTAATATGGTTAAAATTTTAGAGGCAATTTATAAATCAGCTAAAACAGGCAAAGAGGTTCAGCTCTAATTAAATTAAAAGGCTAAGTCATTTCGACTTAGCCTTTTTTAGTTGGTGCCTTTAGGTGTGGAAATAAACCCCCGGTTCTACCGGGGGAAGAAAAAAGAGCGAAGCTACAATAAAACGGGCGAGGCGTAGCTAAGCCCAAAAAACTATAGATAAAAGAAGAACCTCTTGTATAATAGTAATGGT
>JAZSLI010000006.1:0-8232 GCA_045535295.1 Acutalibacteraceae bacterium
TTGTTTGTGTTACAGTTTTCATGACGAATGGTTAATCCTCCTGTACGTTTTGATTTGAGCAACTTAACTGTAACACAGGATTTTCCATTCGTCACTCTTTTTTTATTCGTTACTGTAACACATCTATTGTAAACCTACAAATAATAGCAGTTTTAGGATTTAAAGAGACTTGATTATTGCAAGGCTGCGTGATATAATATATGTGTTATGTTATATAAAAATGGAGTTTGTCTTAAAGGAGATTAATAATGGGGCAAATTAAGGTTACAAAATGCGATATAGAGGGACTTTATATAATAGAGCCCGCAGTTCACGGAGATGCCCGTGGTTATTTTACCGAGACCTATAACCAAAGGGATATGCAAGAAGCCGGTCTTAATATGGTTTTCGTTCAGGACAACCAGAGTATGTCGGTTAAGGGTGTGCTTAGAGGACTTCATTTCCAAAAGGAATTTCCGCAAGGTAAGCTGGTTCGGGTTATAAAGGGTAGAGTTTTCGATGTTGCGGTGGATTTGCGTAAAGGCTCAAAAACCTATGGAAAATGGTTCGGAATTGAGCTAACAGAGGAAAACAAAAAGCAATTTTATATTTCGGAAGGCTTTGCACACGGATTTTTAGTGCTTTCCGATACCGCCGAGTTTTGCTATAAGGTAACCGATTTTTATCATCCCGGTGATGAGGGCGGCCTTGCTTGGAATGACCCTGAAATTAATATTAATTGGCCTGAGGTAGTGGGAGAATATAACGGAACTGCAAGCGCACAAGGTTATACCCTTTCTGACGGCACACCGCTTAATTTAAGTGATAAAGATCAAAAATGGGCAGGCTTAAAGGATACTTTTAAATTTTAGGGAGAAAAACTAATGGACAATCCTTTGATTTCGGTTATAGTTCCTGTATATAAAGCCGAAGCGTATCTTGAAAAATGTATAAAAAGTATTATAAATCAAACATATAGAAATTTAGAAATTATTTTAGTTGATGATGGTTCGCCTGATAAGTGCGGTGAAATTTGTGATGAATTTGCAGAACGGGATTCAAGAATTCGTGTTATTCATAAGGAAAATGGCGGACAATCCTCTGCGCGTAATGCAGCACTTGATATTATGACAGGCGATTATGTAGGGTTTGTTGATTCGGATGATTGGATAGAGCCTAATATGTATGAGCATTTGTATGAGCTTATTTTGAAAAATAATGCTCAAATTGCTGCATGCGGATTGCAATGTGATTATAGTAACGGAAAAATAGTTTATTTCAACGACCAATACCCTGCACACAAAAATATAGAGAATTTTTCGAAAATCGATGCTTTGTGCGAATTAACTATTGCAAGAAAAATCACAAATAGTCCTTGTGATAAGCTTTTTAGCAGATATATTTTTGAAAATATACGTATGCGTGAAGGAACTGTTTATGAAGATTTTGAAATAATGCCAAGTTGTGTGGAAAAGGCAGAGATTATAGTTTATGATCCAATGCCGTTATATCATTATATAATGACACAGGACAGCACAACCAGAGGCACTATTAGCAGCAGAAGGTTTTTTGAGGCTGAAATCAGCCGCAACATTATTGAGTACTACAAATTAAATTATCCAAGCTTGTATAATCATGTATTAGCAAGACATATAGAAATTTGTCTTAACATTATTTATGAATCGTCTAATTTGGAAGAGTTTAAAAAAAATAGGGAAGAACTTATAAAAGAAATAAGAGAAAAAAGGTTTACAAAAGGCTTTAAGCTACTAAACAAGAAAAATAAAATAAAATATTTACTATTCCGTATAAATGTTAACTTATTTACTGTGTTAATGGCAAAATATCATGAAGGAAAGTAGTGCGAAATAATTATGTATTCTTTAATTATAGTTGACTATAATTCTATAAAAAATACAATAAAGTATGTAGCCTCCTGTAAAGAAAACCTTGGTTTAATGGGGGCTTCTCACGTTGTCATTCTCCAAAACGGAGCATTTGAGGGCACTTTGGCGGAACTAAAATCTTTTTTTGGCGGTTATGAAATTTGCGAAGTTGAAGATGTAGAACAAACCTTATATAAATTTCGTAACGACTTTCAAGAAATATATTATTGTCATTCAGGGGCAAATTTAGGATATGCAAAGGGAAATAATCTTGCAATCCGTATAGCATCAAGAATTTGGTCAGATTCTTATTATATAGTAAGTAATAACGATATTGCTTTTAAGGAAACAATGGATCTATCCTTAGTTAATAAAGTATTTGAAGAAAATGCTTCGGTAGGTGTAATAGGCCCTTCAATAATAACGCCTCAATTTGAACACCAGTCTCCGAGATACTGGCAAAGTGCGGCACAAAGATTAATTTTCAACCATTGGATAAGTGCTTTTGGAGGGATTTTTGGTTCAAAAACACGAAGGTATCTTTTCGATAAATATGCAAACGATACTATCAAAGAGGCGAAAAGCGGTTTATATGCCTGGGTTTCGGGTTGTTTTATGTTCATAAGAGCTAAGGCTTTCGAAAAAGCGGGTATGTTTGACCAAAACACATTTTTATATGCAGAAGAAATGATATTAAGTAAACGTTTGGAACGTGTAGGGTATAATATATATTTTCTAAGGGAAATAGAAATTATACACAACCATGCCCAAACAACAAAGAAAACCATATCACAATTAAAATCAACCGAAATAGATTTCCACGCAAATTATTATTTCTATAAAAATTATACCGATGCATCTGCGGCAACCTTGTTTTTAGCAAAGGTGAGCTTTAAACTGTTAAAATGCGGTGTGATTTTAAAGAGCATTATTACTAAAAAATAAAGGAAAAAATCAAATGTTGGGTTTTATAAAAGATTTTTTATATCGTAAAATTGAATTGCGCAAATGGCGAAAAAAGAACGTCCATAATAAAACTTTTTTAACAGCGCCCCTTTTTGATGTAAATTGTGTAAGCGTAGGCAAAGAAACATACGGACCGATAAATGTAGAAATGTCACGTCATGACACTTTTTTGAAAATTGGGAATTTTTGTTCAATAGCAAATGGCGTCACTTTTGTTTTAAGCGCCGAGCATAATATCAATCTTATTTCAACCTATCCATTTAAAGTTTTGTATACCAACACTGCCGATAGTGAAGCACTATCAAAAGGTGATATCGTTGTGGATGACGATGTGTGGATAGGATACGGCGTAACCATTTTATCTGGTGTTCATATCGGTCAAGGTGCAGTTATTGCAGCAGGAGCGGTAGTCACGAAGGATGTAGAGCCATATCAAATAGTTGCGGGAGTGCCGGCAAAACCTATTAAATACCGTTTTGACAAAGAGCTTATAAATGAACTATTAAAGGTTGATTTCTCTGCATTAGATAGAGAAACAGTTGAAAAAAATATAAATGAACTTTATTTACCTTTAGAAAACAAAGAGCAACTTGATTGGATGCCTAAAAAGTAAAATTTAGGAGTAATTATGGAAGCAAAAAGCATAAAGAGGAATACGGTTTACAATATAATAAAAACGGCATCTTCAATTATTTTTCCGCTTATAACATTTCCTTATGTATCCCGTGTTTTACTTCCGGATAACATTGGAAAGGTTTCGTTTGCAAACACCGTTGTTAGTTATTTTGCACTTATTGCCTCTTTGGGTGTTACGGTTTATGCTATCAGAGAGTGCGCTACCGTGCGTGAAAATAAGTTGGAGCTAAGCCGAGTTGCAAGTCAAATTTTTACCATTAATTTATACACAACTGTTTTTTCATATTTATTGTTAGCATTATTTTTGATATTTTTGCGTCCTCTTGAAAATTATAGGACATTGATAATAATACAAAGCACTATTATTATGTTTGCAACCCTCGGTGCAGATTGGCTTAATTCTGCAATGGAGGATTTTGGATATATAACACTTAGAACCTTTGCTTTTCAGGTTTTATCTCTTATTGCAATGTTCCTTTTTGTAAGGCAAGAAGATGATTATATTATATATGCTATAATCACAACGGTTTCAACAAGCGGTGCAAACATACTCAATATAATTTACAGAAGAAGATTTTGTAAAGTAGCTTTCACTTTAAGCGTAGAATGGAAGCGACATTTTCCGCCCATATTATCCCTGTTTGTTATGCAGTTAGCACAAATTATTTTCAGCAGCGCAGATATTACAATGTTAGGACTTATTCGTTCCGATTATGAGGTTGGGATTTATACGGCGGCGGTAAAAATATATAATATTGTAAATCAGGTTATGGCATCGGTTCTCTGGGTTGTTATGCCTCGTTTATCAGCGGCTTTTGCCGAAAAAAATTATTCTGCTATAAATGACCTGCTTCGCAAGGTTTTCGGTTTTCTTATGGCACTGGGCCTACCTTGCTTGGTGGGAGTTGCGGTTCTTTCTAAGGAAATAATGTATATAGTAGGCGGTGAGCAATATATTTCTGCTGCCCCGGCGTTGCAAATTTTAATGATTGCTTTGTTTTTCTCTCTCTTAGGAGGAACCTTTATTGGAAATATAATATTGCTCCCCTCAAAAAGAGAAAAACCGTTTCTTTATGTTTGTTGCATTACAGCAGTAGTTAATGTTGTTCTTAATGCGATTTTAATACCGTTTTTTGGTATTTACGCCGCCGCTGCAACCACGGCGTTTTCAGCGTTACTTATATTCCTTTTGTTATTACCAAAGGTTGAAAAGGAGATAAGAGTTGACAAAATAGGGTCACTTATTTTTCTCCCGGTTACGGGATGTATATTTATTGTGTTGATAGCTTTGGCAATGCGCTTGTTAGTTGCTAAAATGCTGCTTAGAACAGTGTTAACCGTTATATTAAGCGTTATGGTTTACGGCTTAATACTTATTTTAGGAAAATATGAGCTTGCCAATGGTATAGTACGGGCGATTCTTAATAAATTGAAACAAATATTAAAGGCAGGATAAAAATGCAAAACAAATCTTCGGCTGTTTTAGAAAAGCTTAACAAAATTGCTGAAAACAGCATTAATGCAAAAAAATATAATAAGGCACTTGCAGCCATTGCGGCGGCGGCCGACATTTTATATGCCCATAATCAAGTATATACTGACGAAAAGCTTGAAAGTATGCTCAAAAGTATCGGCAGTGAATTGTTTGATACTCCAAATTGGGATAATACCGCTAAAAAGGAAACTTCAAAAACAGTTTTGTTTTATGATGGTTTTGGACTTGATACGAGAGGTCTTGCTTTAATATTTTTAAAAGGACTTGTTCGATGCGGATATAAGGTTGTTTATGTCACACCCGATTATGCCGAGGGAAAACAGCCTGAAATAAAAAAGGTCTTAAACGGATATGATGCCGAGTGGATACATTTTCCAGCCAAAAAAGGCTTTGTTGCTTGGGCAAAAGCGATAATTGAGGTTTTTGAAAAGTATCATCCTGATTCTGCATTCTTTTATACGATTCCTTCCGATGTGGCGGCAACTATTGTTTTCAATCTTTATGAAGGATATACTAAAAGATTTCAAATCGACCTTACCGACCACGCTTTTTGGTTAGGAAAATACGCATTTGATTATTGTATAGCCTTGCGTGATGTTGGTTCTAAAATAGCAGTAAATCACAGAAAAATCCCAAAAGAAAAAATAGTAATGCTCCCGTATTATGCAAATATTGATTATGATATTGAGTTTGAGGGATTTACTTTTCCAACACAGGAAAAGAGAATTATTTTTAGCGGAGGCTCACTTTATAAGACGTTAGGTGACGAGGATAATACATATTATAAGATAGTGGATTCTATTTTAGAAAAACATGCCGATATAATTTTTCTTTATGCAGGCTTTGGTGATGATTCTCAGCTTAAACTCATTATTGATAAGTATCCTGATAGGGCATATCATATCGCCGAGCGCAAGGATCTTTTCCAGGTTATGAAGAGATGTGTTTTATACCTTAACACATATCCTATGTTTGGCGGACTTATGATGAATTTTGCTGCTTCTGCCGGAAAGCTTCCACTTACATTGAAACATAATAACGATGCAGATGGATTGCTTTTCAATCAAAGCAACTTGCAAATAGAGTATGACACAAAGGAAGAGCTTCTTAATGATGTGGACAAACTTCTTAATGATTCTGCATATCTAAGAGAAAGAGAGAGCAAACTATCGGGGAGTGTTATAACCCAGGAGCGTTTTGAAAAAAATCTTAAAATGCTTATAGAGACAAATACAACCGAGTTCCCAATATATACAGAAGAAATTGATACTACCCAATTCAGAAAAGAGTTTGATGCAAGATTTTCTCTTAAAAAGGAGCTTAAAAGAGCGGTTGTTGCGTCTTGCCGCCGTCCGCTTACGGTTAATTTCCCGATAATATATGCTGCCCATTATTTTAGAAGAGTGTTCGAAAAGATAGTTGATAAAATCAGGAGGAAATAGAATGATTTGCTTTAATGTCCCACCATATTCCGGTAAAGAACTTGAATATATAAAGCAGGCAATAGAAAGCAAAAAAATCTGTGGTGACGGCGAGTTTACAAAGAAGTGTAATGCCTGGATGGAAAACCGCTTTTTTGCACAAAAGGTGTTGCTTACAACGAGCGGAACCACGGCTTTGGATATGGCGGCGCTATTATGTGATTTTAAAGAAGGCGATGAGGTTATACTCCCAAGCTATACCTTTTCGAGTACTGCCACAGCTGCGGTGCTTGGCGGAGCAAAGCTTGTTTTTGTTGATATTCGTCCCGATACGATGAATATTGATGAAAATAAGATTGAGGCGGCTATAACAGAACACACAAAAGCTATTATTGTTATGCATTATGCCGGGGTTGCTTGCGAAATGGATACCATTATGGATATAGCCCGCAGATATTCATTAAAGGTTATAGAGGATGCTGCACAGGGTGTTATGAGCCAGTACAAAGGCAAAGCTCTTGGAACTATTGGTGATTTTGGTTGTTATTCATTCCACGAAACCAAAAACTATTCCATGGGCGAGGGTGGCGCTCTTATAATAAACAACCCCCAATACAATGAGCGTGCAGAAATTTTGCGCGAGAAGGGAACCAACCGTGCAAAGTTTTTTAGAGGTCAAGTAGATAAATATACGTGGGTGGATTTTGGAGACAGTTATTTACCAAGCGAGCTTAATGCTGCATATCTTTGGGCTCAGCTTGAAAAGGCGGATGAAATCAATGACAACCGCCTCGAAAGTTGGAACGCATATTACAAGGCTTTTTATCCTTTGCAACAGGCAAATAAGATTGAATTGCCCGTTATACCTGACGGCTGCACTCATAATGCACATATGTTTTATTTAAAATGTAAATCCTTAGAGGAAAGAAGCAAACTCATAGGTTTTTTAAAAGAGAATGGAGTTATGGCGGTTTTTCACTATGTTCCGCTTCATTCAGCTCCCGCAGGTATTAAGTTTGGACATTTTTGTGGTGAGGATGAGTTCACAACAATAGAAAGCGATCGACTTGTTCGTTTGCCGCTTTATTATAATTTAAGCAAAAAAGACCAAGAAAAAGTTATAGAACAGGTGAAAAAATTTTATGAATAATATATCATACCAAGAACTGCCTGTAATTACGGGTGACAAGGTTAGGCTTCGCCCTGTTGGGTATGACGATACCGAGCTTGTTGTCAAGTGGAGAAATTCGCCCGAGGTTAAATGCAATTTTATCTTTAGAGATGAAATGACAACACAAATGCATCTTAATTGGATGAAAAACAAGGTAGAAAAAGGCGAGGTTATTCAATATATAATCGAAAATTTAGAGGATAATAAGCCCGTAGGCTCGGTTTATTTTAGAGATGTTGACATCAAAAACGAAAGTGCAGAATATGGTATTTTTATAGGTGAAAACCAAGCCAGGGGAAAAGGAATTGGCAGCGAAACCGCAAAATTATTTACGGAATTCGGACTTAATTACATCGGTTTGCATCGAATATCCTTGCGGGTTATTGCAGGTAACGATGCGGCTTACCGTTCTTATGAAAAAGCAGGCTTTATTAAGGAAGGCGTTTTTAAAGATATGGTTAAGCTTGATGGCAAGTTTTGCGACATTATTTTTATGGCAAAGTTGTCTTAAAATAAAGAGTAATTTTAATATTTTTAAAAAATGCCCTTCGGGGCGTTTTTTAATTCTCGCTTCTTGATATATAGGATAAAAAAGTGTATAATACAAACAATGCAGAATTTTTGCAAAAATACTTAAATGTTTTGGAGGAGCAATGTTACTTTCATTATTTTTAACCT
>JAZSLI010000025.1:0-18309 GCA_045535295.1 Acutalibacteraceae bacterium
TCGTCTGCAAAATTTTAAGAACGTGGAAGATCGGCACTTCAAAGCCTATGTGGAGCATCTCAAAGAAAACAACTCCGCAGCAACTATTCAATCCGATTTGTCTGGCATACGGTATTTCCATAGAAAATCCGGTAGTAAAAACAGGCTATCCCCTAATAGCAAGTTGAATCTGCCCATACGAGCGACAGGTGTAAAAGACCATTCGCTATTAGATAAAGAACTTGTCCGTATTCGACAGGTGGCTATTGAAAAAGGCCGGCAGGATGCGGTAATTGCGATAGACTTTGCCAGTAAATTTGGTTTAAGGCTTGAAGAAATTTGCAACCTTAGAGTTGAATACCTTATGTCTGCCTTAAAGACCGGACAACTTGTCATAAAAGGCAAAGGCGGTCAGACAAGGGCTATCGATTTAAGTGCAAAGCAACGAGGTATTATTACTGATTATTTGAACTATGCCAGGTGTTCAGGTCGATACCCGAGAGATTATTTAATCTCAGGTAGCGAAAAGGGCGGCGTACAGCGAGAAAAGCGTTCGTTGCAGAACTGGATGAGTTATAACAGAAAATACTTTATGGTAGAAAACCGTGAGGATTTGAGTGAAGACGGTAAAAAGAAAAGAACCGAGACGATTTCATGGCACGGACTCAGACACACCTATGCACAAAGAACCTATGCCGAAGCGTTAAAAGAAAGACCGCGCCGAGCGCGAAAGATTGTAAGCGAAAACTTAGGTCACCACAGAACCGAAGTAACAAGAATTTACTTGGCGGATAAGCCGAAGAAAAAGTGAGCTATTAATTAAAATTATGAAGGAATTTTTTTTAATTGACGACAATATCCTGCAGACGAAAATTCTCAGGATTAATATATAGGGACAATCAAAGGAAGTAAAGATTAGGCGGTTTTATCTGCCTATAGTTTATGGCGGTGGCAACTCTGCCACCGCTTGTAAGGAGAATTTATATGTTATATGTTTTGAGTAAAGCAAATAAAAAACGTCCATACTACTAGTGAGTAGAAAGGAAAATATATGAAAAAAGATAATAAGCTCGAAGTTGAGATTATGACAAGAGAGCTTAGATTGCTTTATTATAATGATTATCTTTTTAAGAATGGTGTTATAACAAAGCGTGAGCACGATAAGATGAATCTTGCTATAATCTCAAAATACGGGAAAAGACGTGGCAATGAACTCGGCGAAATTTCATTAGAAGATCGTCTTTCTTCCGCCCGGCACATTTAATATGTGCCCTTACATAAATTTTTGAAAGCTTATTATTTATATTCATTAATGAAAAACCATTTAAATTTCAAATATGTTAAAGTGTAATAACCAAGTTTGTTATTTAGACATAATATATGAAAAGTATTAATATGAATAGTATTGATACGCGTTCCTACATTTTTACAAAATATTGCACATTTCGACCTAATATGTTATACTTTAACAAGTGATATACTGTTAGGGGACAATGAAATGATTCAGAATTTAGATAAAGCATTACATGTTATAAAATCAACGATGCATCATCATAGTAGCGATGCATACTTTCCGTATTTTTTTATTGTTGGAGCGGGTGTTTCTGTACCGGAAATACCTTCTGCTTCAAAGATAGTCGATCTTTGTAAAGAAACCGTAAAAGAAATTGATCCTGAATTGTTTTCTCGGTATGAAGAAAGTTCCAAATCTTTTTTAGGAAATGGAATGAAATATTACTCTTCGTGGATTGAATATGCCTATCCAAATAGGATTGATAGAAGCCGCTTGTTCAAAGGATTATGTAGTAAAGCTAAAATTTCATCTGCCAACTTAATGCTTGCACAGATTCTACATTCTGGTCAATTTGCAAATACCGTTTTTACCACTAATTTTGACGATAGTATTAAAAAAGCCCTTGAATTAATGGGGACAAAAAACTTTTTTTGTGCTGAAAATTCTATGGATAATTTGGTGGTTAGTAATCAGAATAAAGATATCCAAATAATTCATGTGCATGGCACATTCGATTTTTATGATTGTGCTAACTTAGAAAAAGAAATTGATGATGTTGCTTCCCAAAAAGGAGTGGTTGCTTCCTCACAATTGCTCTCTTCATTTCTTTCAAATCAAGCACCTATTATAGTTGGCTATAGCGGCTGGGAAAATGATGTAATCATGCAATGTCTTAAAGAACGACTCAAATATCCAACACCTTTGCAATATATTTGGGTTTGTTATAATAAACAAAGTTATCTTGATTTACCCGATTGGATTAAAGGGAATGATAGTGTTATTTTTGTCATTCCAGAATCAGATAATAGCGATTGTGGTGAAAATGGAGTTCCTTTGGCATGGAATGCTTCTGGTAATGTTGATACGATTGATGCTACTATGTTTTTTAAGCGAATTATCTCTAATTTTAAACTAAAAGCCCCGTTGATTTTTACCGATCCATATTCATATTACTTTCAGAAAATACAAACCGTTTTACCGAAGGATGAAGATGTTTTGCATTTAAAGCATTGGACACAACGGATGAAAATAATTGAAAGTGACAACTCTTTCGAAAAACTGGTGCAGCAATTAGAAACACTGTATATAGCAAAAGATTACGAGGAAGCAAATGAAATTCTTTGTAAAATGATTGATTCGTCTTTGAATGGAAATAATGCGGAGTTTGTTTGTACTTCTTTAATAAAAGAGTTCCTTAGAGATGAGGATGTTATTTCTTCGTTTGAGATTCGTTTTAAATTTCATTTAACTGCGCTTGCCTTTATCGAAAAGAATTTCTCACAATTTAGCAGAATCGAAAACTTGATTTCTACACTACGTGCAATAATTTTTATTGCGTTTCCGCACTCTCAAAAAGATAAGGTGCTTGAACTTTTTGAAAAAGTAATCGAATTATCTAAGAAAGATAGCAGACTTTTAGTTATAGAACTTACTGCACTTGGAGTGAAATCGGATTTTGTAGAAGATAAATTAAAATTATCAATCTTACAAGAGATTCTCACGCGGTGTCCGAAAGAAACAACAAATAAAGATTTTGTATTTCTTAAATTTAAAGCATTGCGCGAAATAGCGGAAAGTTATCATTCTGATGAAGCGATACTCATGATAGAAGAGGCGGAGCATTTGGCTAAGGTGCTTGACAGAGGGATATTTAATCTTTATCTGTGTCTTTCTAAATCAGAAGTGCTACCATATATAACAAAAAAAGAAATAAAAGAAAAATGGATAGTTGATATTTTAGAATGCTTATCTTTACCTGATGATGATATCAATATAGATACATATGTTGAGCTCGCTGCTAATCTTGGAAGACTTTCTGATGATGAAATTTTTGATAACGATAGATCATCACAAATTGAAGAAGTAATTAAAAAACTTTTGCTCAAGTTCGTTGTAGATCATTCTAGATGTCATTCTATTCTGCATTATTCTCAATGTTGTGAATTAATTTGTAGGGCAACCAATGATAATGAAACTTTAGCTTCGTTTTGTAAAAAAGTTTTTGATGTTATACCATTTTTTCCACACATATGTACTGGATATATGACTCTTTTAAATAGGCTCTCTTTTAAATTTGTTTCTATACCAAGAGATATTGTTGATGAAGCGGAAATAATTGAGATACTATTAAAAATCAAGGAAAATGAATATACAAATAGCCTTTATATTCCTTTATTACAGTATATTACAGGTTGTAATTTAATTGAAGATCTTTCTAAGTTTAGTGTGGATGTTACATATATCACAGAACAACGAGATAAACTGCAAAAAGGGTTTGCATTATATTGTGAAGGTAACCATAATCAAGCTGAGCTTTTATTTTCTGAGATAATGGATTGTGAGGTACCTTTAATTGCAGAATCTGCAAGAACAAATTTGGCCTATATGGTTCGCAGAAATGAAACCAAAAAGAGTTATTCCTTTGAAGATATTATTGGCAAACAGTCACAGTTAAGTGGATTTGATCTGATGAATATTTTGCTATATTACATTTCCAAAGAGATGAAAGATAGTGAGGAATATATGACGTATAGAGAAAAACTTGCAAATATTTCTGATGAAGAAAGAAATAACATTATAGAATGGTGGAGCAATATAGATCGTGTCGGTGAGAAGGAAAGCACAATCGCTTTATCATTGATTAATCCGGCCGAATAATTTATATTATCGAAACAGATGGTAAACATAACTAAAGGCACGAACTTTCTACAGTTCGTGCCTTTAATAATGCCTATACTACCAACCTATAGCTATATGTAAACTGCTTTTCGTGGCCGTTTACCCAGCGATAGTTGAGTGTGAAATTCATATGTCGTACAGTATAGAATAAACTGGATTGACAAAAGAAGTTTCATTGGTTATAATATATTACGAAAAAAGGTGTAAGCACACTTATATTAGAAATAAGGTGAATTAATGGAAATTAAAAGAGATGTTTATTTAAATAAGTTGATACGAAAAGAAAAAAATGGACTTATAAAAGTAATTACAGGAGTAAGACGATGTGGAAAATCTTATTTGCTCTTTAACTTGTTTCATAATTATTTAATAGAAAAAGGTGTAGATGAGGACCACATAATAGAAGTTGCTCTAGATGACCGAAGTTACAAAGATTTGCGCGATCCTGACAATATGCTTAAATATGTTAAAGATAAAATTAAGGATAAACAGACCTATTACATCATTCTTGACGAGATTCAGTTGCTTTCTGAATTCGAAGATGTATTAAATAGCTTTTTGCATATAAGAAATGCCGATGTGTATGTTACAGGAAGTAATTCAAAATTTTTATCTTCTGATGTTATTACAGAGTTTAGAGGCAGAGGCGATGAAATCAGAGTTTATCCATTGAGTTTTAGGGAATATATTTCTGTTTATGACGGTACAACAGATGAAGCTTGGGATGATTATTTTAATTATGGTGGCTTGCCACTAACTTTAATATATGACACACCTGAAGATAAATCTGATTATCTTATGTCTCTATTTAATAAGGTTTATCTGTCTGATATAGTTGACCGACACAAAATAAGAAACCAAGAGGAACTTGATGAACTTGTTGATATTTTATCTTCGGCAATAGGTTCACTTACTAACCCTACAAAGCTTGCTAAAACATTTAAAAGCGTAAAGAATAAGGTTATTAGCGATAAAACCTTGAAAAAGTATATCGATTATTTGCAAGATGCATTTTTAATAAGCAAAGCGGTAAGATTTGATATTAAAGGCAAAAAGTATATCAACTCTCCCGCCAAGTATTATTTTGAAGACGTGGGGCTTAGAAACGCACGGCTTAATTTCCGTCAAACCGAAGAAAATCATATAATGGAAAATATTATTTATAATGAATTGCGTATCAGAGGCTATCATGTAGATGTTGGTGTTGTGGAAGTCTTTGGAAAGAACCAAGAAAACAAAACTACCAAAAAGCAGTTTGAAGTTGATTTTATTGCCACTAAAGGTAGCGAAAAATATTATATTCAATCGGCATTCTCAATAAGTAATACTGATAAATTGCAGCAAGAACAAAATTCGTTAATAAATATAAATGATTCATTTAAAAAGATTATTGTAGTGCGAGATAATATAAAGGTTCGACGTAATGACTATGGAATTGTTACTATGGGAATTTGTAATTTTTTGTTAGATGAAAATAGCTTAAATACTTAAAAGGTGGTAGTTAAATGCTAAAAGCAGCAAATTTAGAAAAGTTATATAATAGCGGAAAATTTTTAGAAATTTTTTCATCTTCATACTATCAAACTTTAAACTATTATGTAGAGACTAATCTTAAGTGGATTGAGGATAGTACTGATGGTAAGACAAAGATAGATGTGTTTGAATTAGATATTTATGGGAAAATTTTTAGAAATGGTGATATGTTTACGATTTTGTCTGAATGCAAAAGAGGATGTAATTTCAATGATTTGTTGTTATTCAGCGGAACGGCACAGATAGTTAAAGCTAATAAAAATATTTTAATTTGTGAAACACATCTATTGAATGATATAAAAAATAAGGGTGAAGAACTTGGGATAGATGCTATTTCACCTCAAGAAATATCAAACAATATTATTGCTAATAGCGCATATGATATATTTATGATGTTTTACAGATCAAATTTAATTTGTAATTCACTATTTGACAAAAAAACTCTTAAAGATGTTATGGCATTAGGATATGAGTTTAATTCTAATGAGAACCAAGCATACAATTTGTTGCGCAAACATCTGGCAGTTTTGATAGGAGAAATATGGAAAACTAATGATTTGTTGAAAAAAGCAAAATTAATAAAGGACTTTATAGATATTAAAGATTTTGTTAGAAAAGCAGCACGAATAATTAATATTAAACCGGGCAATAAAAAAGCAGAATACTATATGCAAGAACATTCCATATGTCAGGCAGCCGGATATCTTATGTTAAAATATAGGGTTGCATATATTGTTTGTGCTGTTGAATGCGCTATTCAAAAAACTAATGGTAAGTCAATTCAACTGACTGATAGTGATGATATATTATTTTATCAATTGGTACAAGAGTTATGTAAAAATATAGATTTAGCTAGTAAAATACCATGTTTCTTACAAACATATATTTATATCTTTGGGGGTGTAATGTCAGTTATAGACAATGATATAGAGAATATTTCTAAGTTTTTAAAAATATCAGTTGATGATATTAAAAAAATTATTGAATGGTTAAAAAAACTTTTTTTAATATGTGAAGGAAAAATACAATGGGGTTTCTCTGAAGAAATGGGTGTGTTGATTTTAGATTATACTCCACATCCATTGCGTGGGCTTGGCATGATTAATAGAAAATCATTGAATTATAGTATTGATAATTTCCTATATGCAAAAGAGTGGATTTTAGAAACTAATAAATATATAAAAGGAGAAGAAATATGAAAAATTTAGGTACATGCAACGTACAATATGCGAACAATTTATTAAAAACGAATCAAAGGGTACTTAGAGCAGATAGGGATCGAAATGATGCTCCCAAGATGAATATATATGTTTCAGAACTAACTGAAGAGTTGCTCCTTAATATATCTAACGACTTAACTATCGAAATAATGGATAGTGATTCGAAAAAAGGAAACAAATCACGTACTGATATATATTTCTTGACATCTGAATTGGATAATTTAATATCTATATTAGAACCATTTGTTGGTGCTTTAGATGTTAAATTTGATACAGTAGCGCAAACTTCACCAAATCCAACGGGGTTAGAACATTCTGAAGGACTTCAGTTAGGTAAAATATACAGTGGTTTAGGGACATATATTAATGTGAAATGTGAAGTTCATTATGCTGAAAATCATATACAAACTTATACAAACTCAAAAATGTACATAGAACCTGAAGATAAAAGAGGCAAAAAATTACATCTAGGAATTTCTATGTCTGAAAATATTTGTGTGTCTGTAGAACCTATAAATTGTATAAACATATATGTTGGATTTAAAGATTTAAAAAAGTTTTTGCATACTGTTAAGATAGCAAAACATGCTTTGTAGAGGTAAGCAGATGAATACGAATGAGTTAAAGTTTGAATGGAAAAATAAGGATAAGATTCTTCTCGAAGTAAAAAATTCTGTCCCTGTATATATAGATTCTATTGATGAGATTCCTAATTGTGCAGTTGAAAAAATTTCAACATATGGTATTAAGGATAGCACTAATGAAAATCTATTAATTAGATCCGACAATATTTATGCATTAAAGTATCTGCAAAAAGATTTTTGCGGTAAAATAAAATGTATATATATAGATCCACCATTCAATACTGGGAAAAATTTTGATCATTATAATGATGATATCCAACATAGCGTTTGGTTATCAATGATGAAAATTAGATTAGAATTTATGAGAGACTTACTTTCCGATGAGGGCGTTATTTTTGTCCATATTGATGATGATGAAATGCCTTATTTAAAGTTGTTGATGGATGAAGTTTTTTGTAATAACAGTTATGAAGGAGCTGATTTGAATTACATCTCCACTATTATATGGCAGAAAAAATTTGCGCCGCAGAACGATGCAAAGTTTTTTTCTGATGTACATGATTATATATTGGTATATGCAAAAAATGTTAAACATTTGAAATTAAATCTTATTGAACGTTCGTTAGAACAAAATAAAAGATATGTTAATAAAGATAATGACCCAAGAGGTCCGTGGATGTCAAGTGATTTAACTGTAAAAACCCCTAATCCTGAATGGGTTTATGAAATTACTCTTCCTAGCGGAAGAGTTGTTGTTCCGTCAAAAAGTCGTAGTTGGGGATTTTCACAAAAAAGATTTTTAGAATTAGTTGCCGATAATAGAATTTGGTTTGGTGAAGATGGAGATACAATGCCACGCTTAAAAAGATTTTTATCAGAAGTTAAAAACGGTGTTGTTCCTAAAACCATTTGGTTAAGAAATGAAGTCGGTGATAATAGCGAAGGAAAAAAAGAAATTAAAAAATTTGTGTCTGAAAATACCAAAGTTTTTACCACCCCGAAACCAGAGAGATTATTGGAACGAATAATTCATATTGCTACAAATGAAGGAGATTGGGTTTTAGACGCATTTTTAGGTTCGGGAACAACATGTGCGGTTGCTCATAAAATGAAAAGAAAATGGATAGGAATTGAACTTGGAAATCAAATAGAAGAGATTTGTATCCCAAGGTTAAAAGCAGTAATTGATGGAACCGATAAAAATGGTGTAAGCAAATCTTCTAAGTGGAAAAAAGGTGGTAGCTTCTCATATTATTCTATAAAAAAACAGTAAGTGTTTTAATAACTTCTAAATTTAGTCACATTAAATAAGGAATAGAGGATTTAAAAAATCCACTTAATTTGTATCAAAATAATTAATAAAAATAATGTAAAAATAGTGGAATTTTTAAATAAATTACAATGTGAAATCACGGGTAAAAATCGGTGAACATACATTTATGAAACAAAAGGCACGAACTGTGGAAAGTTCGTGCCTTTAATAATGCCTATACAATTACTCTAAAACCGTATGTAAACTGCTTTTTGTGGCCGTTTACCCAGCGGTAGTTTCTAGTGAAATTCATATGTCGTACAGGACAGATGTTATTAACCATCTGACCGCCGATAGAACCAGCTTGCTTTGCAGTAAGGTCACCGTTGTAACCCTGCTTTAAGTTAACACCAACCTCCCTTGATGTTCCTGAGTGTTATTAAAATGCTATTAAAAAATAAATACATAGGCTAATCGAACCACTGTAATAACACTTTTGGGTAATATTTTTTAACTTCGTGCAAAAACTTGACTATTCGTTACGAATATGCTATAATTCTTGTGGTGATAGTATGGAAAGACGAATAGCAAAATTAATTGTTGGCAAAGCGGGAGGCACCGCAGGTAAAGACTCAAAAACCTATAAGGCGTCTTTGCCTTCAAAATGGGTTGCCGAACTCTGTCTTACGGATTCTAAAATGGAAATGGCTTTTGACGGTGAAAGGATTATTATTTCACCGTATTTGCCTATGGACAAATTTTTAGATAACAAAAAATCGCTCGGCCATAAGCTGATGAAGCTTGAGTTTTATGACGGAGAGATTTTGTGCACTCGAATTGTTGCCGATTTTACTGACAAAACCTTGTCTGTACAGAACACAACCGAGCGTATAGTGAAGACTGCGTTTGGAAAAAATGAAGTACCGACTTGGGAGGATTTTCAAAACTTTTTGGAGGAACGTTGTGTACCAAGGAACCGCAGCGGTATTAGAGAGTATTTGGAAACAATCGGAGTGGACGAATATAATCCGCTCGAAATTTTAAAGAAAACAAATGGCAGAATGGCAGAAGACGGCCAATGGATTAAATTGGAGGATATACAATGACAGTTAAACTTGTAACTAATGAAAAGGTTGCCGAGACTTCTTCTAAAGGCAATCAGGAAAAATGGTTTGATAAAGAAACGAATAAATGGTATAAGCTTGATCAATTCGGTTATGAAGCACTTACCGAAACAGTTATATCCAAATTGCTTGAAAAAAGCAATATCGAGAGTTATACACCGTTTTCTTTCGCCCGTTATGAAATGGAACGGTTGAATGTTCACGGTAGAGATAGGACAGGCTGTTCAAGCAAAAACTTTTTGAAGGATGGCCAATCAATTATTACGCTCAGTCATTTGTTCTCCCGTCAGCTTGGCACTTCGCTCAAAGATAAGTTAGAAAAGATTAGTAGCGACAAAAAGCGTATTCGGTATCTTGCTGAAGCAACCGCTGAGTATACAGGACTTAAAGAGTTTCCGCAGTATCTCACATTGCTTTTTGAGGTAGATGCTCTATTCCTAAATGATGATCGTCATCTTAACAATATAGCGGTGATTGAGCAAAACGGAAAATTCAAATACTGCCCAATTTTTGATAACGGCGCAGGTCTGCTTTCTAATACACAGTTCTCGCCAATGGATGTTGAACCTAAGGGACTTATCAAAGATGTTGTTGCGCGTCCGTTTAATACTAGTTTTACAAGGCAAATAAATACTGCAAGGTCATTGTATGGTAAACAGTTAAATATGCCTCAATTAACGAGAAAAGATATTGGGTCAGAACTTGAAGCATTGCTTGAATATTACCCAGAACGTGATAGGGGACTTATAGCGGACCGAGTAGTAGAATGTATATTGGTTAGACAGAAATTCAACAAAATTTAAAGTAAAATCGCTTTGACTAATAATGGATAAGTTTAGTAAAAACGGATAACAAACTTTCCTGGTATAGCACATCTTCTACCACATCTTGCAAATGAATCAATTCTAATTTTTCATCATTGCATAGTTCAACAAATTCTTCTGCTTTTTGTTCGCTAAAAAATATATCTTCAAAGGTATTTAATACATTTCCAAAGCTATCAAGAGCGGTGATACCATATACAGTGTATTTTTGGTTTTCCTCATCTGTTACAACATCAGTTCTAAGTATGTATTTCACTTGCAATATTCATCATCCCTTAAGTTGTTTTTTTGATGGTTTCTGCATAACTACTTTTGAATTTATGAAATGTTTCCAGCTTAGTTTTTGACCGCAGTTGTCACAATAACTTTGCCAATCGTTTTGCAACAGCGTGTTACAGTAAGGGCAGATGGGTATATATTCAGATAGATTTTTCTGATTGTTGCAGTAAACAGTATTAACGCACATTGCTATTGATCGTTCTTCGCTTTTTGATTTATCACTAATCAATAGATCGTTGGGCTCAAGCTCTAAAGCAGAACAAATCTTTTCAAAGCTATTTAGTGTTGGAACCTGTTTCCCGCTTGTGACATTGCTGATGAATCTTCTTGAAAGACCTGACACTTCGGATAAAGACTCTAATGTCATATTTTTCTTATCAATCAGTTTTAAAATCTTGGTTGCCAATTCCTTTGAAAACATTGTAGAAACCTCACACTTCTTGCCGAAGGTAAGCTTTACATTAAAATATTTTGGAATAATTTGGTAGGAACTATAGTTCTCAAAATATATTTCCTTACTGTTTTTATAAGAAAAACATATATTTTACCGCATATTTAAACGATAAAACACCGATTTTTGTGACAAAATATATGTTAAATGTCACTAAAATGTGGAAAATTTTTAATTGAAGTGATATAATGGAGCAGGAAATTTGGAGGGGATTTACTTGTTACTGTTTTATTTAAGCTTAATTGAAACTGCGGAAGATAAATCGAAATTTGAAAGACTGTATTATGATTATAGAAAAATAATGAAGCATATTGCCACAGATATGCTTCATGATGAATTTTTGGCAGAAGATGCTGTTCACGAGGCATTTATCAAATTGACCCGTCATATAGGTGGTGTTGATGAAAGCAACCGTCACAAAACCAAGGCGTTTATCGTTATAATCATTAAGAGCGTTTGTTTGGATATGCTTAGAAAAAATAAACAAGATAAATCGTTTAGTTTAGAAGAAATAGATAGCATGGGCTATGTCGATGACGATTCGTTTAAAAGGCTTGAGGTTGAGGATGTTTATTCAGTAATATCATCTTTGTCAGATACATATAGGGAAATAATTGAACTGAAGGTATACCACAATTTATCAGACAAAGAGATTGCTGATGTGCTTAATATTACCAATTCGGCAGTTAGAAAAAGAATGCAACGAGCAAGAGAAATTTTGAAAAACAAACTTGCTGAACGGGGAGAAAATAATGTTTCTGTCTAAAGAAATTGATGAAAAACTAATTATGGCATTTGAGCTATATAATAAAAGGCTTTGTGAATCCTTGCCCACTGATGAAGAACTCGAACACATTACATTTTCAGATGCCTTTGAAAAGAAAATGCAGAAACTAATCAGGGCGCAGAAAAAATCATACTATTATCTTATCAATACTGTTGGTAAGAGAGCGGCAATTATTGTGCTGGCAATAGTCATAAGCCTAACAGCCACCACCTTTGGTGTAAAAGCAATCAGAGAATTTGTTATCAAATTTATCACCGAAACATTTGAGAAATTCACTGCAGTATCAGTGGAGGATGAAGAACCTGTTGTACAGAACGATATTGTTAAAGCTGTGCCGCAGTATATCCCAGAAGGATATACTTTAGAGTCAGAAGTAAATTCGGGTATAGTTTATAGAATTATATATAGTAATCAAGATGAATATACGATTGATTATATGCAACAGATTAACTTTGGAACTATTACTAATGTAAATACTGAAGATATTGAATACGATAAAATAACCATCAATTCTTTTGAAGGAATTAAATATGTTAAAAATAGTATAAAAACAGTGGCTTTTGCAGATGAAACTTATTTGTATACTATTCAAGGTCAAATTTCTTTTGAGGAATTGGTTAAGATGGCAGAATCAATTAAAATAGAATAAAAAATTGTCACAAAATGTCGCAAACCTTCGTTTATATAATAAGAGAATGATATCTCTATTTATATTTAAGAAAGGGGGGCGACATTTATGTTTAAAAGGATTTTGGCTTTGGTTATGTGCCTTGTGCTTATGTGCGGCACTGGTTTAATAGCAAGCGCAGAAACCGTTGATAGTCAGGTTCAGCCGCGTTACAATTATACAAATATAATCAGTGCAACACTCACAGATTCAAGCGGCAAGGCAATGTGTGCTGGAAATGTTACGGGTTATAATGGTACAACAACTAAAATTGTTTTAACGGTTACGTTGCAGAAAAAAACGCTGCTTTGGTGGAGTAAGGTCGAGGAATGGACAACAACGGCAAATACTTACTATGCTACACTCGTTAAAACCGCAACCGTTAACAGCGGCACACACCGTGTTAAAGTGGAAGCAAAGGTTTATGCCGGAAGCAACTACGAAACAGTTGATTGCACAAGCAAAACGTATACTTTCTAAATCAAAAAACAGGACTGTCTCTCTTTGAGACAGTCCCCACAATTTAAAAAATAAAATATAGTCAAGGTTAAATTACATTAAATATTTTGGATGTTTTAAAGTATGAAAAATAAGCGAAGGTTCCCAAAAAGTATAACTCAAAGAAGGTAATTGTGATGGAAAAAATAGTAGAAATATTTGCTGAAAAAATCACTTCATATAATATTTTTAATAATTTATTTCCTGGAATAATATTCTGCTTTGCATTAAATCAAACAACTATATTCAACATACGTACAGACTCAATACTTCAAAATGTTTTTATTTACTATTTTGTTGGTATGGTTATAAGCAGAATAGGCTCACTTTTTATTGAGAAAATATTAAAAAATATAAAAATCAAGAATAAAAAGACGAAAAATAACGAATCCTTTTTGGCTTTTGCAAACCACAGTGATTATATACAAGCTTCTAAAAAAGACGAAACAATAAAAGTACTTAGTGAAACAAATAATACTTATAGAACTTTAATTGCACTTTTCTTTTCACTAGTAATCGTTAAAATCTATGAAATGTTTTTACATGATTTTCTGTTAAAGGTAATTGGTAAAAATATAATTATCATATTTTTATTTGTATTATTGTTGGTAATGTTTCTATTTAGTTATAGAAAACAAACAGCATATATAAGCCGAAGAGTCGAAAAATATAAAATGGAAATCAAAGGAGGTAATTAAAGATGGGAATTATACACTTTCTAAATGTGAACGAGGGGGATTGTACTTTAATTCAACACACTTCTGGTCACAATACGGTTATTGATGTTTCTAATAGCAATAATGTTGATTCGGTCTTTGAAAGTGCTTCAGGGAATCATAGACAAAAAGAACATCCAGTAAATCCAGTAGAGTATTTGAAAGATTTTGGTGTTGATACTATCTTTAGGTTTATTCTTACTCATCCAGATATGGATCATATGGACGGTATTTCGTCTTTATTTGATAATTTTTCCGTATTAAATTTTTGGGATACCCCAAATAATAAAGTAATGGATAGTGATAGCGATTTTGGAAAATATGATAAAAAGGATTGGGAATTTTATCAAAAGATAAGAAAATCAAAAACATCTCCTAAGGTTTTAAATTTGTTAGCGGGGAGTAAAGGCGCCTATTATAATGAAACGGAGAATGGTGAATCGGGAGCAGATGGATTATATATTTTGGCACCCACTCAGGAACTAATTGATGATGCCAATGAAACAAAAGAATACAACGATTGTTCCTATGTGATTCTTTATAAAGTTAATGATAAAAAAATAATTTTCTCTGGAGACTCAGCAGAAAAAACATGGGATTATATTTTAGAAAATCACAAAGCCGATGTTACGGATGTGGATGTGTTAATCGCACCTCATCATGGTAGAGAAACCGGTGGTAATAGTGATTATTTAGATGTTTTAAATCCTAAACTGACTTTGTTTGGTAATGCTGAAAGTCAATATTTGGATTACGATTCATGGATTAGTCGTGGGTTAGACCATATAACAAACAATCAAGCGAATTGCATTATACTTAATGCGGATAGTGAAAATGGAATAGCAGTTTATGTTACATATGAAACCTTTGCTAAAAAAAGAAATCCAAATTCATTTTATAGTACCAAATATAAAGCTTGGTATGTAATGACCATATGACGAACAATAGAGATATATTCTGTTTAATCTGCTTTTCAACTTTCTTGAATAGTTGATTTTGATACAAATTACAGATTTTTAGTATGTGGAAATTATGTTGCTTTTTACCGTTCAGAAGAAAACGAAGTTCGTGTAGTGCGAATCCTTTACGGTCGTAGAAACTTTATGCAAATCCTTTTTGGAGAACCACAGGAATAATATTAAAATTAAATTTAACAACTTCTTTGAATGATTAATGACCTTTAAAGTTTTTAAGCTTAAAAGGTCATTTTCTTTATTAAAATTAATTATAAATAATTAAATTTGAAATATTATATTCATTTTTTGACGAAAATTCCACCTGCTTAGAAAAATAAATTTATCGGCAAATGAAATAATTTTATAAAAACGCTTGACAAATTGCCGATAATGTGTATAATAGAATCAAAGACGGAACAAAATTTGATTTCAAGGTGGGTGTGATGAAAGAGATAACACGCATTGAGGCAAAGCCCTCAATTGAAATTCCAGTGGTAATGTTGGTCGAAATTATAAATAAGATACCGAAGGGAAGACTTACGAGAATTAAAGATATTGAGAATGCTTTTAAAACTTTTTATGGTGTAGATATAATTCGTTTTGAATGTATTGCATTTGCGAATCTGTTTAAAGATTTACATACTTCAGTAGATAGTGGCAAAATTTTCGATATCTACCGCAATACACCTTGGTGGCGCTTGGTTTCAAATATCGGCTGTATTCCAAAAATCAATGAGATAGATTTTGAAGATATGCAAAAAGCACTCAAAAAAGAAAAGTTTGGGCTTATAGATTATAATCATAAAGCGAAATCTCGTGTGAAGGATTATAAGCAATACTTAGTTGATTATAAAATCACAAAAGGGGATAATGGTGAACCTGTTGTAAAGGTGATTTAGAATGAGAAATGAAGTAAAGTATTATTCAGTAAGTGAACTTGTAAAACTTTGGGAAATGTCGGAGCGTACTATTCGAAATTACTGTGCTACCGGCAAAATTCCTGATGCGGTTTTGGTCGGTAAAACTTGGAAAATACCTAAAAATGCCACTAATCCGGCAAAAAAGAAAAAGTTTGAAGAAACGGTTTTAGATTTGTTTCTTAACGAACGAAAATCTAGTATTAATGACGGTATGTACGGTCGTTTACAAATTGATTTTGCATATAATTCTAACCGAACAGAAGACAATAAACTCCTGTATAACGATGTCGTCCATATGTTTGAGTTGAATATTGTAAATTCAAACAGTTACAGTGTTGATGATATTGTTGAAACTGCAAATCATTTTAAGTGTGTTGATATGTGCATTAAAAATGCAAAGTATCAGCTTACTGAAAATTTTATAAGGCAGTTACTTTTAACACTTAAAAACGGAACTAAGGTATCGAGAGAAGATTGGTATATGTCAGAATCGTATAAAACCTTTACTGACAGTGCCAAGTTATTGCTGGATGAATATAACGCTCGCGAAAAGAATAATTTAAAAGACATTTTGCTTTTCCATAGCAAATTTGAAAAGGAAAATCCTTTAATTTTGAAAGACGGGCGAATTGGCAGATTATTGGTCTTTAAAGAGTGCCTTAAAAATAATATAAAACCGTTTGTCATTGAGCACGAAATAAGTAAAGATTATTATGCTATGCTTGAGTTCGCAACTGACAATATAGAAGAGTTATGTGATTTATGTCATAAGGCTCAGGAACGCTTCATTGTCAAATGTCAAAACAGAGTAAAAATTATATAAAAACTGGAATTTTTAATAAAATTCAGATATTAAAAAATTCCTCAAAACCCTTTAATTATGCGGATTTGAGGAATTTTTATCGTTTAAAATTTTAAGTCACTGGTTCGAATCTGGGAAGTAGCGCCACATGGAATGTACACCAAAAATTGAACGATGAGTTACATTAATGAACATTACATATGCCGTTACAGCAGGCAACAGCAAGGAAAACTTGCTGTTTTTTTTGTTTTGCGAATAATGAAACAAAATTGACAAAACGCATAAATTTTCGTGTCAATTTCGATTAAAAAGTTCCGCAATTCGAACCTGACAGTAACATTATTTAGCTTAATTTTGAGAGAAGAAAAGTTCTTCTTTTTGGTCGGGTGTTTTATTGTGATTGTACGAATGAATTCTATAACTATTATAGAATTTTATGTACTCCTTTATCGAGTCTTTTAGATCCCTTTCTGAACGATAATGTCTAACATAAAATTCTTCTTTTTTAAGCGTTGTATTAAACGATTCCATTACAGCATTATCGTGTGGCTCACCAGGATTTGAGAACGAGGATTTAATGCCTAATTCCTTCAAATATGTTCTAAATGTTCTTGAAGTATAATTTGCTCCTTGGTCGGAATGGAATAATAACAATAAATCAGTGGGTTTCCTTAATTTATATGCAGCACCTAGCGTACTTTTTGTAAGCTGGGTGCTGTTTTTGCTTGAAAATCGGAATGCTACTACCTTTCTTGCATACAAATCTAAAACTATGCACAGGAAGATTTTCTTGTGCTTAAATTTAAGCTCTGTAACATCGCTAACCCAAACTTCATTAGGTCTTGAAACATCAAATTCACGACTTAAAATATTTTTCTTTCTTTCAAGCCTCTTTAAATAGTTCTTTTTAGCATTAGTTCCTATAACAAACATATCATTTTCCTGCATAACTTTCCTTATTAATTTTACACCATAATCATAGCCTCTGCTTTTTAAAACAGAGTAAATGCGGTTTACACCGTAGGTGCGACGGCTTTCATAAAATATTTCTTCAATCAGCGGTTTGGCTTCTTCTTGTCGTTTAGCATATACCGTATCACCACGTTTACCGCGAAGCTTATAGTTGAGATACGAACTTTTATTAACATTCATCGCTTCACAGCAAAGATTAAGACCATATATGTCTTCAATCTTTTCTATGTATTTGTAGCGGGGGAGTAGTGGCGAATTAGCACCACACGGGGCACTACTTAGAATATGCAGTTTTTGGTTTGCGCGATCCATGTTCCTTTTCATTTGAGCGAGCGTTAAAAGATTATCAGTATTGTATTTTTGTCGGTATTCATAATCTTTCATCCATCGATAGATGCTCACTTTCGAAACTTGGTATTTTTCTGCCACATCTCTTACATCATCTCCAAAAACCACCTGCTCAATAATACTTGTTTTAATTTTGTCTGAAATAACTTTGTTCATAATTTTTCCTCTTTCTTTATTTTTTTGTTTTAAAGTTAAAGAACAATCA
>JAZSLI010000023.1:0-1921 GCA_045535295.1 Acutalibacteraceae bacterium
ATAGGGGCAACCAACATCGCAACCCATTGAAATTACAATATCGGGTGTGGGAATTTTATCGATTGTTTTGCTATACTGCGTTTGCTCCATATCAATGCCGTAGAATTGTTTTATTAGTCTTACGGCATCCCCGTTTATCTGCGATTTTGTTTCACTGCCTGCCGAATAAAAATCATATTTATCGCCAAGAAAGTGTTTGCCAAGAGCCTCGGCAATTTGACTGCGACAGGAATTATGCACGCAAAGAAATGCTATTTTCTTCATCTAAACGGACACCTCTCTTTAATGCATTGATTATTATGTGCCGAGTGCATGCATTTGATTTCGCCAAGTTCCATTTCTATACCAAAATGCTCTTTTACAAACTCCACCGCCTTGGTTATAGCAAGGTAAGAATCACGCTTACAACAGCGAGGTCCACCAACCTCACCGATAGCACCAAGAGCAGAAGATGTCATTTTGTTAGATAAGCCCCACGCCTCGTTTGCAAGGGGTGTTGAGCCGGTTATGATTGAAACAAACATACCGGTGCTGATTCCTGCACCGCAAGCACCCCAAAATCCGCAAACACCGCCGGGGACTTGTTTACCGCGTGACTGCATTTCCACAAGTGCTTTATGTAAATCAATATTACCGCCTGCGTTTTTATAGGCAGTAAGCAAGGCAGAGCCAACCATAACATGATGCTCGGGTCCGTGCATATGGCAAAAGTCGAGAGCCATTAGTTTTTGGATAATTTCTATCGGGTTCTTTAAAGTTTCGGAACTACAAATCCCTATAATGCTATCCATTCCTCTTGTGTGGCAATCGTTACATATATAATGACCTTTTTCGCAAACGGTTTTGCTATTTTCTTTTTTGTGGCAAAGGGCACATTCCATTTGCTTTTCATTTTCAAAATATGTAAGCGGTGCACCGCAAATTAAACATTCGTCTTTCATAAATCTTTCCTTAAAAACGTTTGAATTTTGTTATCAGTTCAATATATTATTCACTTACTTAAATTTATAATTGAATAGACCATTAGACCAACACCGATACCGAATAATACACAACCATATACCTCAGTTAACTGGTTTGCAAAGAATCCTACCGCTCCACTACCCAAAGCACATAATATTGCAAATAACAATTTCTTCTTTTTCATACAGGTATGCTCCTTTGTCAAATTGGGATTTGTTATTCTTCAATAATTGTAACTACCGGTTTCCCGTCTTTGTCCATCAAAACTGTCAACCCACCAGCATAACCACTTGAACGATACAAATAATTAACACCAGTTTCTTTGTCAACCCAAATTTCAAAAGAACCTGCCCCTTGACTGTAAACTTTTTCAAATCTTTTTTCTTTAGCCATTATAATAACCTCCGTCAAATTCTATTTGTTAATCAGAAAATCCCTTTATTATATTTAATCATAGCATAAAAACTCAAACCCAACCCTGCAACAAGTCCTACTATTAAAAGCACAGTTCCCACTATCATAAAAACGTTGTTTTCGGTATATCGGGTTACAGCAGAGAAAATGCTAAACGCCATAACAGCACAACCACAAATAATTGTTCCAAGTCCCACCTTTTTACCAAAAGGAATTCTATCTTCTTCGGAAACTCGATGTCTATGATAAGAATGTAGAGTCGAAATATTTCCTCGCATATTTGAAATACCGAGAACAATCAATATAACTCCAACAAGAAAAGTAACAATAAATTCTATCATAATTTCCTCCGTTAATTTCTTATCTGACAAATTGATTATACCATATAAATATTAAAATTGCTACATATCCGTTTGCTAATTGGTAAGAATAGTTAGTAGAAAGTAAACGGAGGTAAAGAAATGTTTAAACACGAAAAGATGCTCTTTCATCCTGTAGCAGTAGAGAAACCGAACCCGCAATATGCGGCACTTTTGCAAGAACA
>JAZSLI010000054.1:0-40171 GCA_045535295.1 Acutalibacteraceae bacterium
AGCAAAAAATAACCAACCGCTTTAGCGGTAGCTAAGAGTCCGCTTGCGGTTGGCAGACTATTCGGTGGACTTTCAGTCCCGCCAGTAACAGCGGCTTATAGCCGCAGAGCAAACTACCGGCTTAGCCGGTAGTTATGATTAAAAAAGCTTAATTTCAAAATCAAAAATTTTAATTGTTCCGTTTTTAATTTCAATAGCCTCTCTATATTCGCCAAAGCCGATTAATCTTATGCTTTTATATGCCTTGGCGGTGCCCAAAATTCCTAAAAGTGCACAAAATATTATAAGAGCCGAAATTTTAAAGCTCCTTAAAAATAGTCTCGTTTGTCTTTTCACTATTTTTCCTTTCTTTTAATATAAAATTTCTCAAAAGGTATTTAAAAGGCTCACAAGGCTTTCTGCCACCATTTGAGCGGAATATTTGACCTCTTCAAGCGAATTCGCATCAGTTCCGAACTCAATAAGCAGCGCTCCCTTTGAAAGACTTTGATTATAATTTTTTGAGGCAAGACTCAAAGGTCGGGCTAAGGTTGGAAACTTAACCTCTAAGGTTTGTTGCAATTTAAGTGCCAATTTTAAATTTTCCTTCCAATTAGGAAAATTAGTAACGCTTCCCGTACCGCTTCCCATAACCAGCATAACCTGAGCGGCATCCCTTCCGTTTATTGAGGTTACAAGCTTAACCTTATCGCTCTCACCTGAGGAAACCGCATCTCTATGCAAATCGAGAACAATTTTTATACTCGGATATTTTTTTAAATACTCGTTTACCGTTTTTGCCGAACGGGTATAGCTTCCGCTATATGACGGATAATCGTGAAGGGTTTTGCTATGAAGCGTTTTAATGCCTTCATCATTTAGTTTTTTCGCAATTATCTCGCCTATTCCAACCATATTTTTATTTGTTTCGGTTGAACGGGAGGTATATTCTGCGGTATAAAAATCGCTGCTTTCCGCCATAAAGCTTTCGGTGGCGTGGGTATGAAGTATAAGCACCTGCGGCTCACTGTTTTTTTGAATTTTAAAGGAAAGCGAAGAATTTAAAAGCGTTTTTATATCTATTTCGGTACCGGTTGAATTTTTTAAATAAACCTTATTATAAGAAAGAGGAGCGGTATAAGGAGAGATGTAATTTTTTATTATTTTTCCCTTAACCGCCTCGGTATTTACCGAAACGCTTTGCTGTTTATTTTGAGTATTTTCTTCGCTTTTATTTGAAGGCTCGGTTTGACTTTCTTTTTCCTTGTCTTCTTTCGAATTTTCGGAATTTTTTTCCTCTTTTTGCCCACTTGTTTGAGGCACCTTTTCTAATATTATTGCATTATTCTCACTCAAATTAAGGTTTAATATTATATTATAAATCAAAACAAAAACACATATAATGCAGGCCGAAAAAAACCTTATTTTCCCATTGTGTTCCATTTATATCACCAAAGAAATTTTATGCTTTTTGGGCTTTTTTTATACCAACTGCGAAATTACCTGACTATCAATACTTGGTTGTAAAAACTCATTTAACGCCGAAGCTAAAATATCGGTTATTTGCTTGCTTTTGCTATCACATTCCTTTGGTGTTAATATAAGCTCAGTGGGGATTATATCTTCTTTTTTTGTTAATTCCCTTGCTATAACCGATGCTTCCACAACGGTTGGAATTCCTATTGCAATAACTGGCACCAAAAGGGATTTTTCACTTATTTCCTCTCTTGAATTTTTAACCCCCGAGCCGGGTGAGATTCCTGTATTGCAAAACTGAATTGTTTTATAAAGCCTTGATAGGCTTCCTGCGGCAAGGGCGTCTATAACTATTACTGCATCAGGTTTTGTTTTTTTAACTACCGCTTCGGTTATTTCGGCCGATTCCATTCCTGTGTTACCCAAAACTCCCGTTTCTAAAACCGAAACCTTTTTTATTTCTCCAAGCCCTATTTTTTCGGCAAGCTCCTTTTTGATATGTCTTGTTGCAAGCAGCTTTGAAACGGTGAGCGGACCGATATTATCGCAGGTTATTTCTCTATTTCCAAGTCCTACTATTAAAATACTTTCCCTTTTGTTCGGAACAAGCGAGCAAAGGGCGTTTTTTATTTCTTTTTTTATTGCCTCATATTCGGTAATTTTATCTAAATCGCAAAATTCGAGCAAAATATATTTTCCTTGTTTTTTGCCGCTTTGTTTTTCTCCGTTTTTAGTTTTTATCTCAGTTTTTATTATTTTTATCCCTTTTTTTATTTCTTTACTACTTAAAATACCCTCTTTTGAAATATTTTTTTCTAAAATTGCTTCATCAGCAAGGTCGGTTCTAATACCCATTTTTGCTCTCCTTTTTGCTTTTTTGAGTCTTTTATTTTATATTGCTTCAAAAAAAGAAAATTTATGCAATTTTTTAACCGATTTTGGTTGAAAACTTTTAAATTCTATGGTATACTAATTTAAATTATATTAAATATTATATTATATATAAAGGTGGTTTACATAATGCCAATAACTTCTTTGGAGGATATTTGGGGTTTGGTTTGTAACGAATGTAGAAAAGCGGTAACCCAAACTGCTTATGACTGTTTCTTTTTAGACCTTAAACCCGTTTCTTTTGAAAATGGCGAATTTGTTATTTGCTGTGCCGAGGAATATGCTTGCGACATAATGGAACAAAACTATTCAAAAATAATAAGAGAAGCTTTAAAGTCGGTTATGGGAATTGATATTGCTGTTCGCTTTACTTATGAAGATGAAGAAAAGAAAATAATAAATGCCGAGCAATTTAGTGAGGGTCTTTCTTTTGAAGATTTCTTTTCTTTTGATAACTTTATTGTTGGTTCAACAAACCGTTTTGCTCACGCAGCCTCTCTCTCGGTTGCCGATAATCCGAGCATAACATATAACCCGTTAGTTATTTATGGTCCTTCGGGTGTTGGAAAAACTCATCTTATGTTAGCAATTAAAAATCACATTAAAAAAAGATTCCCGTTTAAGAAAATAGAATATGTTCGAAGCGAGGAATTTACAACACAACTAATTAAAGCCTTACAGGAAGGTAAATTAGGGCTTGGCACAATTGATGATTTTAGAAAAAAATATCGCAATGTTGATGTTTTACTTCTTGATGATATCCATTTTATTGCAGGCAAAGAGCAAACTCAGGAAGAATTTTTTAACACCTTTAATGCTCTTTTACAAAATAATAAGCAAATAGTTGTAACTCTTGATAGAACACCGAGAGAGGTTAAAACACTTGATGATAGAATCCGTTCCCGTTTAGAAAGCGGATTATTTGCTGATATTACCGCTCCTGATTTTGAAACAAGGGTTGGAATTATTAAAGCAAAGGCTTCTCAAATGAAGCTTGAAATAAATGAAAATTTAGTTTATTACATTGCAGAGCATATAAAGGTTAATACCCGTCAATTAGAAGGGGTTGTTAAAAAGCTAAAAGCTTTTGTTACAATTCAAGGTAAAACACCTAACCTTTCAATTGTTCAAGGAATAATTAAAGAGGTTGTTAATGATACTCAGCCTGAGCCTATTAAAATTGATAAGATTATCTCAGAGGTTGCTAAAACCTATAATATTTCTGAAGAAGATATATTATCTAACCGTAAAACTGCTTCTTTGGTGCTTGCCCGTCAGGTTGCTATGTATATTGCAAGAGAAACAACCGACCTTTCTTATAAAGCAATAGGTGAATATTTTGGCAGAGACCATACAACAGTTCTTTACAATGTTGGAAAAATAGAAGAATTTTTAAAGGACAAGCCATATCAAAAAGAATTAGTTGTTGATATTATTAAAAACCTAAAAAGCTCCTCAGGTTATTAACATTTTTAACCTTAATTAACCGTTTAAAAATTTTTTCTTTATGTGGATAACTTTTTATTCACTTTTAATTCAATTTTATTAACATAATTTTAAACATTAAAAAATGAGGTATAATCACTAATTACACCACTTATCCACCTTTTTAACACCACTTATTACTACTGTTATTTTAAATTTTCTTAAAGGAGAAATAATTATGATTTTTTCTGTTGAAAGAGCATCACTTTTAGATGCAGTTTCTCATCTTCAAAGAGTTGTTGGATCAAAAACCTCAATGCCTGTTTTAGAGGGAATTTTAATTTCTGCCGAACAAGGTAAAATAACCCTTATAGCTTATAATCTTGAAATGGGAATGAAAAAAGAAATCTATGCTAAATGTGAGGAAGAAGGAGATATTGTTATTAATGCAAGACTTCTTTCTGATATTTTAAGAAGATTAAACGGAAATCAGGTTGAAATTAGCGCAGATAACAAATTAAACTGCAATATTAAATGTGGTGAAGCAACCTTTGATATTATGGGAATGGCAGCAACTGATTTTCCAGAAATGCCTTCGGTTGCAGAAAATAACACATTTTCTATTAATGGTGAGCTTCTTTCTGAAATGGTTAAGGGAACACTTTTTGCAGCAGCACAAAATGAAGGTGCAAAGCCTATTTTAACCGGAATTAATTTTTCTTTTTTTGACGGATTTATTCAGCTTGTTGCAATAGATGGATACCGATTAGCAATTAAAAAAGAAAAATGCAACATAAATAAAGAATTTTCCTTTACTGTTACAAACAAAGCAGTTGGAGAAGCAGTAAAGCTTATAGATGAACAAACCGAGGATGTTACTATTTCGGTTGGTGAAAGACTTATTAGCTTCCAAATAAACGGATATAGCTTTATTTCCCGTTTGTTAGAGGGAGAATTTGTTAATTATAATAAAACTCTTCCTCAGGAAACAAGACAAATTGTTGTTGTTAACACAAGGGAATTAATAAATATTATTGAACGTGTTTCTCTTTTAATAAGCGAAACCTTTTCAACTCCTGTTCGTTGTTATTTTAATGAGCTTAATGTTGTTTTTTCCTGTGCTACCGCAGTTGGTAGAGCAACCGAAACCTTTAATATAAATCTTCAAGGTGATAGCTTTGAAATAGGTCTTAACAGTCGCTATTTATTAGAGGCTTTAAAGGCAACAAATGCAGAAACAATTAAAATTTTATTTAACGGACCAAATGCGGGAGTTCTTATTGTTCCGCCCGAAAGTGATGAATTTAAATATATGATAATGCCTATGAGGTTAAAATAATGGAATTTAATGAGCTTTTAATTAAAGAAGAATTTATAAGACTTGATAGTGCATTAAAGCTTTCTTCATTAGTTTCAACCGGAGGACACGCAAAAATCGTTATTCAAAACGGAGAGGTTAAGGTTAATAATGAAATTTGTACCCAAAGAGGAAAGAAATTAAGAAAAGGCGATAAATTTGAATTTAATAATAACGGATTCATTATTATATGAGAATTTTAGATTTAGAAATTAAAAATTTTAGAAATATAGAAGAGCAAAAAATTGTTCCTGATAGCAGAATGAATGTTATCTGCGGAGAAAATGCACAAGGTAAAACAAATTTAATTGAAGCAATTTGGCTTTTTACTGGTGCTAAAAGCTTTAGAGGAGCAAAGGACTCGGAATTTGTTTTTTTTGGAAAAAATAAGGCTCTTTTAAAAATGAATTTCATAGGCGAGCAAATAGAAAAAAATGCCGAAATAGTAATTGATGAAAAAAAAAGTATTTTTTTAAATGAGAAAAAGCTAAAAAAATCAAGTGAAATAGCAGGAAGCTTTAATGCGATTATTTTTTCTCCTTTAGATTTAAGGCTTATTACTGATGGACCCTCTATTAGAAGAAGATTTTTAGATTTAGCTATTGGGCAATTATATCCTTCTTATATTGAAATTTTAAGAAATTATTTAAGGGCAATTGGGCATAGAAACAAAACCTTAAAGGATTTTAAATTTAATAATTCTCTATCCTCTTTACTTGAGGTTTTTGAAAAAGAAATAGCCGAAAACGGAAGAAAAATAATAAAATTCAGAAAAAGATATATCGAAATTTTGAATGAATTCTTACCGAATTTATATAATGGTTTATCAAGCGGAAAGGAAATATTAGAAACCGAATATATTTGCAACTCAAAATTAGAAAAATTAGAAGAAAATTTAAAAGAAGCTCGCAAAGAGGATATGTATTCAGGTGTTACCTCTATTGGTCCTCATAGAGACGATTTAGAATTTAAAATAAACGGTATAAGTGCGAGAAGCTTTGCCTCTCAGGGACAAAAAAGAAGCATTGCGCTTTGCTTAAAATTAGCCGAAGCTGAGGTTCTTAAAAAAAATGTCGGTGAATGGCCAGTTATTTTATTGGATGATGTAATGAGTGAGCTCGATTTAGCAAGGCAAAACTTTGTTTTAAATCATATTGAGGGAATGCAATCATTTATAAGCTGTTGTGACCCCTCAAATGTTAAACAGCTTAAAAATGGAAAAATTTTCAGAATGAAAGAGGGTAGGATAAGTTAATGTTTATTCATTTAGGAAACGATATTATTGTTAAAGAGAATGAAATAGTTGGAATTTTTGATATTGAAAGCACAACTATTTCTTATGCAACAAGAAATTTTTTATCGGTTGCTGAAAAAAATGGAGAAACAAAAACAGTTTCTTATGAAATGCCAAAATCCTTCGTGCTTTGTAAAAAGAAAAAAAGTAAAGAAAAAATGGTTTACATAACTCCGATTTCTTCTTCCACTCTCTTAAAGAGGTCTCGAATAACAAATAAATTCAAAGGATAATATTGAAAGGAAAAAACAAAATGAGCAACGAATTAAATATTCCTGTTACTGAGAACTATGATGAAAATTCTATACAGGTTTTAGAAGGTCTTGAAGCGGTTAGAAAAAGACCGGGTATGTATATAGGCTCAACAGGAGAGAGAGGTCTTCATCATTTAGTTTATGAAATAGTTGATAATTCTATTGATGAGGCCTTGGCAGGATATTGTGATAAAATAACGGTTGATATTTTAGATGACGGAATTATTAGAGTTACCGATAACGGAAGAGGTATACCGGTTGGAATAAATCCGCAAAAAGGAATTCCTACCGTTACGGTTGTTTTTACAATTCTTCACGCAGGTGGTAAATTTGGCGGAAGCGGATATAAGGTTTCAGGTGGACTTCATGGAGTTGGTGCTTCGGTTGTTAATGCACTGTCTTCTTGGCTTGAAGTTGAAGTTAAGGACGGTAAAAACATCTATAAGCAGCGTTACGAAAAAGGAAATATTGTTTCCGAACTTGAAATTATAGGAACAACTACTGAAACGGGAACAACTGTAACCTTTAAGCCGGATCCTTCAATTTTCACAGATACTACAACCTATGATTATGATATTCTTTTAACCCGTTTAAGAGAGCAGGCATTTTTAAATGCGGGAATAAGAATTGTTTTAACCGATAAAAGAGAGGATTCCTTCACAAAGGATAAAACTGATGACCTTTGTTTTGAGGGAGGTATTAAATCTTATGTTGAATATATTCTTGCAGGAAGCAAAAAAGAAAGCTTAAATAGTGAGGTTATTTATCTATCTTCTCAAAAGGGAGATTCAACCGCAGAAATTGCACTTTTATGGTCAACCGCTTATGATAATAAAATTTTATCCTTTGCAAACACACTTCATACTATTGACGGTGGTACGCACGAGCAAGCATTTCGTCAAACTGTTGCAAGGGTTGTTAATAAATATGCTCATGATTTTAAAAAGCTTAAAGAATCCTCAGATAATTTAAAGGGTGAGGATATTTTAGAAGGCTTAGTTGCGGTTGTTTCGGTTAAATTAGCAGATGCTCAATTTGAAAGCCAAACAAAAGCAAAGTTAGGTAACACCGCTATTGGTCAGCTTGTTAGAGATTTAGTTAATGATCAGCTATATCAGTTTTTAGAGGAACATCCAAATGATGCTAAAATAGTAATTGATAAAGCTATTGCCGCTTCAAATGCAAGAGAGGCAGCTCAAAAAGCAAGAGATGCTTCAAGAAATAAATCGGGTATTGGCGGAAAAACAAGAATGCCCGAAAAGCTTAAAGACTGTATTTCAGACGATCCTACAAAAACCGAAATCTTTATTGTTGAGGGAGACAGTGCCGGTGGTTCGGCAGTTGAAGGAAGAAACTCAACCTATCAGGCAATATTACCTCTTTGGGGTAAAATGCTTAACGTTGAAAAAGCAAGAGAAGATAAGGTTTACGGAAACGATAAGCTAACCCCCGTTATTGTAGCTTTGGGAACGGGAATTGGCGAAAATTTTGATATAAATAAGCTTCGTTACGATAAAATTGTTATTATGGCCGATGCCGATGTTGACGGCAGCCATATCAGAACACTTTTACTTACCTTCTTTTTCCGTTATATGCCCGAGCTTATCGAAACGGGACACATTTATTTAGCCCAGCCTCCTCTTTACAGGGTTGCTAAGGGCAAAAAATATTTTGATGCCTTTACCGATGAGGAGCGTGACTGCTTTATTGAAGAATTAGGCGGAAACGTTGATGTTCAGCGTTATAAGGGTCTTGGTGAAATGAATCCCGAACAGCTTTGGGAAACAACTCTTGACCCTGAGCACAGAACAATGTTAAAGGTTACAATGGCGGATGCTGAGCTTGCCGACCAAACCTTTACCGTGCTTATGGGTGAAGAGGTTGAGCCGAGAAGAAAATTCATTGAAGAAAACGCAGTTTTCGCTACTGATTTGGATATTTAAGAAAGGGGGAGCTAAAAATGGCAAAGCAAGAAAATGTTTATTGGCCAAGTGATGAACAAACTAATATTGTGCCGGTTGAAATTGTTGATGAAGTAAAGCAAAGTATGCTTCAATATTCTATGTCGGTTTTGGTTGGTCGTGCAATACCTGATGTTAGAGACGGTTTAAAACCCGTTCATAGAAGAATTCTTTATACAATGTATGAAAATGGGCTTACCCCTGATAAAGCATACAGAAAATGTGCCGATACGGTAGGTTCGGTTTTAGGTAGATATCACCCTCACGGTGATGCCAGCGTTTATGATGCTATGGTTCGTATGGCGCAGGATTTTTCACTTCGTTATCCTCTTATTGACGGACACGGAAACTTTGGTAATATTGATGGCTATCCTGCCGCTGCTTATCGTTATACCGAGTCGAGAATGAATCGTTTATCACTCAGTATGCTTGATGATATTGATAAGGAAACAGTTGATTTTACTCCTAACTATGATAACCGTTTAGAAGAGCCTGAGGTGCTTCCTGTTAGATTTCCGCAGCTGCTCGTTAACGGTTCTTCGGGTATTGCAGTTGGTATGGCAACCGAAATCCCGCCTCATAATTTAGGCGAGGTTATTGATGGTATGTGTTGTCTAATAGATAACCCCGATGCTGAGCTTTCGGATCTTTGCGAATATATTAAAGGTCCTGATTTCCCAACTGGCGGTATTATTATGGGAAGAAGCGGTATTCGTGCTGCTTATGCTACGGGCAGAGGAAAAATAATTCTTCGTGGCAAAGCCGAAATTGAGGAAACCAAAAACGGAAAATTCAGAATAGTTATAACCGAAATACCATATAAGGTTAAAAAGCAGGAATTAGTTAAGAATATTTATGATTTAGCTGCGGATAAGCGCATTGAAGGAATAGACGATGTTGTTGACTATTCAAGTAAGCGTGACGGTGGTATAAGGATTATTGTTGATTTAAAGAAGGATGCGAATCCTCAGGTTGTGCTTAACAAGCTCTATAAAAACACCTCCCTGCAAACCACCTTTGGTGCAATTTTATTAGCTATTGTAAATGGCAAACCGCAAATTTTAACCTTAAAGGAAATGCTTCAAAACTGTATTGATTTCCAATACGATATCATTTATAGAAGAACCTCTTATGAAAAACGTAAGGCAGAGGAAAGAGCCCATATTTTAGAGGGCTTAAAGGTCGCATTAGATTTTATTGATGAGGTTATTGCAATAATTAGAAGAAGCAAAACCATTCCTGAAAGTAAAGAGGCATTGTCCGAGCGCTTTGGACTTGATGATATTCAAACCACCGCTATTGTTCAAATGCAGTTAGGAAAGCTTGCCGGACTCGAAAAGCAAAAGATTCTTGATGAATTAGAGGAAAAGCTTGCCTTTATTAAGGAATGTGAGGAAATTCTTGCAAGTAAGACAAGAATTCTTGATATTGTTAAAACTGAGGCCCTTAATTTAAGGGATAAATATTCGGATGACCGCCGCACCGAAATCACTGATGTTGCGGGCGAGGTTGATATTGAAGACCTTATTCCTGAGGAGGACTGCGTTTTAACCAAAACGGTTAACGGATATATTAAGAGACTGCCTGCCGATACTTATAATGTTCAGCATAGAGGCGGTAGAGGTATAACCGGTATGACCACAAGAGAAGAAGATGCGATTGAAAATATGTTTGTTTGTTCTTCTCATGATTACATTATGCTCTTCTCAAATCTTGGTAGAATGTATCGCATTAAGGCTTATGAAATTCCTGAGGGAAGCAGAACGAGCAAGGGTATGAATCTTATAAATATTCTACCTCTTATGCCTAATGAAAAGATAACCATTATTCTTCCTGCTTCCGAGCTTGATGAGGAAAAATATATCGCAATGGTTACGAAAAAAGGTACCATTAAGCGTACTAAGGTTAAAGAGTTTAGAAACACAAGAAAGAGTGGAATTATCGCTATTTCTATCGATGAGGACGATGAATTAGGCTTTGTTCGTATGACCGATGGAAACCAAAACATCTTTATCGCCACGAGGGACGGTCTTGCTATTCAGTTCAAAGAAAGCGATGTAAGAGCGATGGGCAGAAACGCACGAGGCGTTAGAGCAATTAATATGCGCCCAGGCGATGAGGTTATGGATATGGCTATAACCGAGCAGGGCACTAAGATTTTAACCGTCACCGAAACGGGTTACGGAAGAATAAGCAACATTTCGGATTATAGATTGCAGTCCCGTGGCGGAAAGGGTCTTATAAACTACCGTACCGAGAGATACGGAAAGGTTGCAGCAACCATACCCGTTACCGATAATGATGATATTATAATGATAGCCTCTAACGGTATTGTTATTAGAATCTATGCGGGCGATATCTCGGTATTTAGCCGACCCGCAAAGGGCGTTCGAGTTATGAGGGTTGCCGAGGGAGAAAGAATTCTTTCTGTGGCGCTCACTGAGCATAACGAGGATGAGGTAACCGAAAAGCCCGAAGAGGCAGGAGCCGATGCGGCAGAGGGTGCCGAAACGCCTGAGGAAGCATTAGCCTCAATGGAGCAGGAAACGGAACAAATAGAGGAATAAAAAGCGGCAAAAAATTTCCTGAAAGTAGTTGAAATTATGAATAATGAGTTTTTTTCGGCCGAAAATGAGGAAAATATTGCAGCGAAGGAAAATTCCTTTGCTGTGGAATCTTATAATGAGCCGGATGAAAACCAAATAAAAGAAATAATAGAAAAAGCGCTTTTTGAAAACGAGAAAAAAGGAATAAAAAAAGCGGCATTAGCGGCAGGAATCTCTTTTTTAGGGTTGTTTGCTATTGCAGTGTTCTTTGACGTTATTCCAAGCAGTGTGTTATCCCTTTTAGGATATTCCGCAAGTCACATAAGAAATATTTTATATGACCCAGTTATAATGCAAATTAGACAGATTGTATTTTCGTTTACTGTGTTTTTTCTGCCCTTTATTTTGGTTTTTAAGCTATTTGGGTTTAAATTATCGCAATTAATCGAGGCGAAAAAGCCAAAAGAAAAAACCTTTTTGCCCCTTTTCCTTGTAGGAATTTCCTTTTGCTCTTTTTCCAATTTGGCGGTTGGCTATGCGGGAAATATTTTTGAGAGCTTTGGAATTGATTATAATGTTAATTTCGGTGACCGCCCAAGCGGAATACTCGGCTTTTTGCTTGTTTTTATTTCATCGGCAGTGATGCCCGCCTTGGCAGAGGAATTTGCGTGCAGAGGTCTTGTTATGGGAAGCCTCAGAAGATTTGGCGATGGTTTTGCAATTTTGGCATCGGCTATTTTGTTTGGAATTATGCACGGTAATTTTGAGCAAATTCCCTTTGCCTTTTTAGTGGGGCTTGCTGTTGGCTTTGCAGCAGTAAAGAGCCAGAGTATATGGACTGCGGTTGCAATTCATTCCTTTAACAACTTTGTTTCGGTGTTTTTCTCGGTAGCACTTGCTAAAATGCCACCCAACATTAACAATCTTTTATATTGTGTATACCTTATAGTTTCGTTACTTTGCGGAATTTTGGGCCTTTTAATGTTAAGTAAGAAGGAAAACGCTTTTTCTTTTGAAGGCATTAAAACGAGGACTACTAAAAAGCAAAAATACAGTTGGTATTTTCTTTCGGTTCCGATTATAATTTTTTGTGCTATTAATCTAATTGAAGCGTGCAGCTTTTTTTAAAGGAGAAAAAAATGAATAAAATAGAGCTTTTAAGGATGTTTTTTGAGGATAGCAATTTCCTTTTAATTGCATTTATAATAATTTTAGCCGCAGTTGTTGTAGACTGTATACTTGGCGGAAGCGCACTTTATAATTTTTCGGGTAAATTAGGGCTTAAAAACAAAGGCTTTTGCTTTATTCCCTTTTTAAATAAGCTAATGCTTGGGAAAATTGCTGAAAAGATAAGTGACAAAAGGGAAGAAAAAACCTTTAAGGCAGCAAAACCTCTTTTTATTTCTTATATTGCTTCTGCGATTGCTCTTTTGATTTTGGCAGTTGTTAGCTTTTTTGCCTTAACAACGCTGCTTGCAGCCTCTTACGAGGCGGTTAAAAATGGTGATGAGCTTTCGGCATCGGCATTTAATTTATTTATATATGTTATCATTCTTTATTTTATCGCCTTAGCGGTTACTGCATTAACAATAGGCTTAAAGGCAGTATGCTCTTATAAAATCTTTTTAGCTTTACAACAAAAAAATGCAAAAGCAAAAGCGATACTCTCGGCAATAATCCCCCTTTTTAGTGCGGTTGCCTTGTTTTTAACAAGAAAAAAAGATATTTAAGAAGGACGGGGAGAACCCCCCGTCCCTTTTTTAAGGGAGAAAAAATGGAAAGAAGATTTATGATGGAAGCCATAGCCTTAGCAAAACAGGGAGCCTTAGAGGGCGAGGTTCCGGTTGGAGCGGTTGTTGTTAAAGATGGCGAAATAATTGCAAGAGGTAGAAATCAAAGAGAGCAAAAGCAAAACGTCCTTTCCCACGCAGAGATAGAGGCAATAAATTCTGCTTGTGAAAAATTGGGGAGCTGGCGGCTTGACGGTTGCGACCTATATGTAACCCTTGAACCCTGCCCAATGTGTGCGGGAGCGATTATAAACGCAAGGATTAAAACCTTGGTTTTCGGTGCTTATGATTTAAAAATGGGTAGTATTGACAGCGTTATAAATCTTTGCGATTATCCGTATAATCATAAGGTTGAGGTTTATGGCGGAATTTGCGAGCAAGAATGTTCTTCTGTTTTAAAGGAATTTTTTGAGAGTTTAAGAAAAACGCAGCAATGTTAACCGAATATTTACATATTTGAGATAATAACGTAATAAAATAGAAATAAAATTAAGAAAAACGAAGGGAGAGGTTTTTTTGGAGGATTTTGAAAAAAATAATTCCGAGGAATTTGAGATTAAAGAGCAAAATTTAAATGAGCCTTTTTTACAAGGGGGTTATACTTATAGTAATGTTGAAATCCCGCATTATAAAGCACCCGTAAAAAAAGAAAAAAGAACATATGGCTTTGTTGCGATTTTAATAGCCGCAGGGTTGGCGTTAGTCATCGGGGCTACAAGCGGTGCGGTAGCAGGAGTTCTGGTTAGCCGAAACAAAGAGCCGGTTTATATTGAACCAGATTATACCGCAAGCGAGGTTAATATAACTGTTGATAAAACTGCTGAAAATATGGTTGAAGCGGTTGCTATTAAGCTGGCACCCAGCGTTGTTGGAATAAGAACAACAACCTCGGTTTATAATTTCTTTGGCGGAACAAATCAAGCCTCGGGCGAGGGTAGTGGGGTTGTTTACTCGGAAGATGGTTATATCATTACCAACTACCACGTTATAAAGGAGGCGGTTGAAAACCGAACAGGTAGTAAAATCGAGGTATTTTTGGATACCGCAGAGGCGGATGGCTTTGAGGCTTCGGTTATTGGCTATAACATTGCGGCCGATTTGGCGGTTATAAAGATTAATGTTAAGGGGCTTACTGCTGTTCAGTTTGCTGATTCGGATGAATTAAAGGTTGGTCAGTTTGTTATAACAATGGGTAATCCCGGCGGCCTTGAATTTATGGATAGCGTAACTTATGGAATTATAAGCGGTCTTAACAGGGTTGTTTCCTCTGATTCGGGGGTAGAGCTAATTCAAACCGATGCCGCAATAAACCCAGGTAATTCGGGCGGAGCTCTTGTTAATTCAAGTGGAGAGCTGGTTGGTATTAACAGCTCAAAAATTGTTTCAGAGGAATTTGAGGGTATGGGCTTTGCAATTCCTTCAAACACTGTGCGAGAAATTTGCAATAACCTTATTGAAAAGCAGGGCAAGGCTGAGCCTTATGTTGGTATTTCAATAAGTGAGAAATATACCGCCGAGGCGTTGGAATATTACGGGTATCCAAAGGGAGCGGTTGTGTTGAGTGTTGCCGAATCGAGTCCCGCAGAGGATGCCGGTATTGCAAGAGGCGATATTATAACCGAGTTTGGTTCGGTTAAAATCACTAATTACACCGTTTTGCAGCAGGCAATAAGCCAAACCTCACCTGGCGAAAAGGTAACAGTTAAGCTTTATAGAAGCGGAAGATACTATTCAACTAAATTAACAATTGGTTCTAACAGTTAAAAAAAGCCGAAAGACGATTTGTCTTTCGGCTTTTTATGTATAACTTATTTTACATTCACAAGGGCATTTGCTTTAACGGTATATTCACTAACGTTTAAAACGGTTTCACCGTCTATTTGCAGGGCGCAGGGAGTATCAAAGCGAACGGTGACCTCTTGGGCTTTTATGATTTCAACATATTTTTTAAATTTAGTATGTTTCCCTTTAAAAATGGTTGCAAAAAGCGCAACTATCATAAATTTGCTAAGGTTGTGTGCAACAACAACGGTTAATTCCCCGTTTTGCGCATTTCGGTCTTGGTCAGGAGCAACCATCATTCCGCCGCCAAAAAATCTGCCCTTCATGGTGGGCACCATCCAAACTTTTTTGTAATGGCGCTCAACACCGTCAACAATAACGGTTGCGAGGCGGGGCTTAAAGGCAAAGAGAAGTCCCTTTAAGGCGATGAGGGTGTAGTTTACGGGCTTGGAGGTTTTTTCTTTTCGCTTATCTCTCTCCTCACAGCAGTAGCCATCAATACCGTAACCGATTCCGTTAAGAAAATAAAGCTTCTCGTCACCCACTGAAATTTGAGGCAAATGACGAAGAAAAGCATTAATAGCAAAGGGCTCATTTGGGTTTTCGGGCGCAACATCACCTTTAAAATCGTTTCCGCTTCCCAAAGCAAAATAAAGAATCTCACGGGAAAGGCAGGGAATATCAATTTTGTTAATAAAGCGGTTAAGTGTACCGTCTCCCCCGCAAATAACAATGCGGTCAGAAGCTGGGATTTCCTTTATAAAAAGGTTTAAATCGGCAATTTTGGTTATATCACAGTAAACCGCACCGTAGCCTTCTGGAATAACAAGACGGTTTATGTTTTTTTCGCATTTGCCGTTTGCTGCTAACGGATTATATAAAATATAATATTTCATAAATGCCTCCAATTTATTTTCGACATTATTTTACCATATTCGCTAAAAAAACTCAAACATTATCTTTGCTTGAAATTATAAGTCTTGTGTGCTAAAATAAAGAAAACTTAGAATCGGGAGGAAAAAGGTGAAAAAATATCTCGAAACGGGAAAAATCGTTGGAACGCACGGTGTAAAGGGAATGTTAAGGGTTCAAGCTTGGTGCGATTCGGCAGATTTTTTAAAGCAATTTAAGTGTGTTTATATAGATGATGAGGGAAAAAATAAACTCGAAATAAAGTCAGTTCAGCCACACGGAAATGTTGTTTTGATGAAAATAAAGGGTATTGACTCGGTTGAGGCGGCGGAAGCTCTTAGAGGAAAGATTATTTTTATTGACAGAAAGGATGCAAAGCTTCCTAAGGGTAGATATTTTATCGATGATTTAATCGGTTGCAGGGTGAATGAGTCTCAAACGGGAGAGGAATTAGGAATATTAACTGATGTATCCTCAACGGGTGCTAACGATGTTTGGCATATAACGAGAAACGGTAAGGAATATCTAATGCCAGCTATTGATGAGGTTATTGTTTCGGTAGATGTTGAGAATAGCCAAATTGTTATAAATGCATTAAAGGGGATTTTTGATGATGAGAATTGATATAATGACACTTTTCCCCGAAATGTGCGAGCGGGTTATGAACGAAAGCATTATCGGCAGAGCCCAAAAGGATGGCAAGGTTGAGATTGTTTGTACTAATATCCGTGATTTTGCGGGAAATAAGCACAATAAGGTTGATGATATGCCTTACGGTGGCGGAATGGGTATGATAATGGCGGCTGACCCAATTTATAATTGCTATAAAAGTCTTTATAAAGAGGGCGAAGCAAGACCAAAGCTTATTTATCTTTCACCAAAGGGTGAAACCTTTACTCAACAAAAGGCGATAGAACTTTCAAAATGTGATAGAATTGTTTTGCTTTGCGGTCATTATGAGGGTGTTGACCAACGGGTTATAGAGGAAATCGTTGATGAGGAAATTTCGATTGGAGATTTTGTTTTAACAGGTGGTGAGCTGCCCGCACTTGTTGTTGCAGATGCAGTTTGCAGAATGCTGCCGGGTGTTTTATCGGATGATATTTGCTTTCAAGAGGAAAGCCATTTTGATGGATTACTTGAATATCCTCAGTATACAAGACCTGCCGAGTGGCGAGAAAAAACGGTGCCTGAGGTTTTGCTTTCGGGCAACCACGCAAAAATTGATGAATGGCGAAGAGTAAAGGCGATAAGAGAAACAATGGCTCGCCGCCCTGATATGCTCACACAAGCGAACCTAACCGATAAGGATAAAAAGCTTTTAGAAAAATATAAAGACGTGCAATAACTGGTTTTCTTTTCCAAAAAAACCGAAATTTTGCACAAATATAGGGGTGCAAAAGTGCGGTTTGTTGGATAAATATTAGAACTTTTTCACAAATAATTGACTTGAACATTAAATGTGGTATAATAACAAAAAAGGCAATCAGGCTGAAACCAGTCTAATAAAGGAGTTTTTATAATGTGCGTTAAAGATGTTGTTATTCAAAACCAAGCAGGTCTCCATGCTCGCCCCGCAACCTTTTTCATTCAAAAGGCAAATGAGTTCAAAAGCTCAATTTGGGTTGAGAAGGATGAGAGAAAAGTAAACGCAAAAAGCCTTTTAGGTGTTCTTTCTTTGGGAATCGTTGGCGGAACAACAATTAAAATTATTGTTGATGGGTCGGACGAAAAGGAAGCTCTTGATGGCCTTGTTGCATTAGTTGAATCAGGATTTGTTGACTAAAAAAGCTCTAAGCCGATAAAAATTTTTATCGGCTTAATTTTTATATTGACAAATAATAATTTAATGGTATAATAATATTTGCGTTTTATAAGTGTATAGAATGTATATTTGGGTGTGGCGCAGATTGGTAGTTTTTGCCCGAGCGCTCGCAGTGCGAGAGAAAGCGAGAGGCAAAAAGGCGCAGCGGTCGAAAAAATCGGTCGCACCAAGACGGAAGATTTTTTCGTAAACCGCAAGAGTAAGCGGAGCGCGCATAAAATCAAGGAATAAGTAAATTAGAAAAAGACAACAAAAGACAATATATATCTGGGTGTGGCGCAGATTGGTAGCGCGCTACCTTGGGGTGGTAGAGGCCGTGGGTTCAAGTCCCGCCACTCAGACCAAAAATCCCAAATCAGACCGAGAGGTTTGGTTTGGGATTTTCTTATATTAAGCGGGACTTGAAGCCTAAGAGGGTGCGAATGTAAAGAAAAACAGTCCGGGGGACTGTTTTTTAATGAGCAGGTGCGCAGACGGGTACCGAATGCGAAGCATTGGGTCGTCAAGCAGGGCAAATTGGCAAAGACAATTTGCGTCCCGCCACTCAGACCAAAAAATCCTTGTTATTTGAAACAAGGATTTTTTATTCAAGCCGGTGGGCTTGGTATATCATCACGCTTTGGCGTATATCATCACACCGCAGGGGTATATATTTCTATCGGCTTGATGGAAAACTCTTTTTGAGGTCTTTTGGGGTGTTGCATTTGCTTGACAATCCTCGCTAATTTTATTTTCCATTTAATTTTCTTTCAATTTCCTTTGCGGCGGGTTCAAGGTAGTCACAGGTAAAGCGCTCAAATTCGCCATTATCAACCATTTGGGTTAAAGAAAGGTCTATTGGCATTTTAGCTAAAAGGTCAACTCCAAGCTCTTCTGCAATGCTTTCGCTGCCCGAGCCAAAAATGTTAAAGCTTTTTTTACAGTCGGGACAAATAACATAGCTCATATTCTCAACGATTCCGAGAACATTAATATTCATCATAGATGCCATATTATATGCCTTTTTGACAATAAGCGAAACCAAATCCTGAGGAGAGGTTACAATTACTGCGCCATCAAGCGGAATGGTTTGGAAAACGGTTAGCGGAACATCGCCTGTTCCAGGGGGACAATCTATAAAGAGGTAATCAAGGTCGCCCCAAACAACCTCTTGCCAAAACTGTTTAACCGCACCTGCAATAACTGGGCCTCGCCAAATAACTGGCGAATCGGTTTGTTCGAGCAAAAGATTAACCGACATAATCTTAATTCCGCCCTTTGTTTCGGCGGGAAGAATACCAATTTCGTTTTGCATTGCACGGGATGAAATACCAAAGGTTTTTGGGATAGAGGGGCCGGTTATATCGGCATCTAAAATACCAACCTTGTAGCCCATTCTGCTCATGAGCACAGCGAGCATTGAGGTAACCATTGATTTTCCAACGCCGCCCTTACCGCTAACAACGCCAACGATATGCTTTATATTGTTAAATTCGCCGGTTGGCTCAATGAGGCTTTTTGGATCTGAGGAGCAGCCCTTTGAGCAAGACGAGCAGTTGCCTGAGCAACCCTGTGTGTTTTGTTCTGACATTAAAAACAACCTTTCGAAAAAATATTAAAATCATATTTATTATACCTCTTTTTTTAAAAAAAGCAAGGGCGATAAAATAAAAAATGCCCTCTTTTGAGGGCAAATAGGGGGAAAGAAAAAAGTTTTATTTTATTACTATCCACAAAAGCGGCTGGTTATTTTTTTTGTGCAGTCATAGGGCGAATAGTCCCAAGATGAAATGTTATCGCCTTTATAAAAGTAGGTTATTTTGGGCGAAAACGGAGAATCGAAGCTATCTATAATGATAAGCTTTATTTTCATTTTTTCGGGGATAATGCTTTTAATGTAAACACTTGCTTGGCAACCAACCTTGGCATCGCTTCTCGGCTCGGCAAGACCCGCAAGATTAGGCGCAATTTCAACAAAAATACCGTAATCCTCAATGCTTCTTATAACACCCGTAACTGTTTGCCCTGCCGAAAAATTGCGGGCATTTTCTTCCCAAGTTCCCAAAAGCTCTTTGTGAGAAAGGGTTATTTTACCGTCATCTGCAATGTTTTTTATAACCGCTTTAATGTTTTCGCCAACAAAAAAGCGGTCCTTAGGATGTGAAATTCTTGAAACTGAGATGGAATCAATGGGTAAAAGAGCAATAATTCCGCAACCGATATCGCAGAAGGCTCCAAAGCTTTCAAGATGGGTTATTTTTGCCGGAATAACATCGCCTAACGAGTGGTTGTCAATAAGATTTTTGCGGCAGAGCTCCTGTGCTCTTTTTCTTGATAAAAGGGCATAGCTTTCGCCCTTGTCGGTGTAGCATAGCTCGCTAACCGTAAAGCAAACCGATTTTCCAACTCGGGAAATGAGTGCAATATCCCTCGTTTGACCTTCGGCAATACCAATAGCACCCTCGTTTCTGGGGATAATTCCCTTAATATCTCCAAGTTCAACAACCAAATTGTGTGTTGCATCGCACATTTTAACCCTGCCTTCAAGCACGGTTTGGTTTGCCATAGCCTCGGCAAGCTCTAATTGGGAGTAATGAGGTTTTGGGGCATTTATTTCCCAACCCTCAGGATAGAATTCGTTCATATTTTATCACCTTTCTTTTTGACGCAAAGCAAAGCCTTACTTTCTTACCTAAAAAATTATATGACATCAAAGGTGAAAAAATGCGAGAATTATGTAACACAAAAAAATTTTATAAAAAATCCCGTTTCTTTTGGAAACGGGAAAATTTCCTTATTTAGCTTTTGTTTCGCAGTAAAGGCAGCGATAAATTCGTTTCTGTTTATCGGCAAGCTTGAAAATGTGAGGTAATTCTTGCTCGGTTGCCGAGATACAGCGAGGATTTTTGCATTTTAAAACATTGGTTAAGGTTTCGGGTAGCGCAATAGCTTTTTTATCAATTATTTTGCTATCCTTTATGAAATTAACCGTAACATCAGGGTCAACGAAGCCTAAAATATCAGTATCAACAAAAATCTCAGAGTCGATTTTTATAATATCCTTTTTGCCCATTTTTCTGCTTGGAGCATTTTTAATGAAAGCAATAGAACATTCGAGTGAATCAAGACCCAAAAGGTTATATATTTGCATACCCTTTCCTGCGGTGATATGGTCTATAACAATTCCGTTTTTAATAGAATCAATATTCATTTACTCCACCTCCAAAAGCATCATTATGAGCGCCATTCGCATATATTTTCCGTTAAGCACTTGCTTAAAGTAGCAGGCTCTTTCATCGTTATCAATGGCAACGCTAATTTCGTTAACTCGGGGTAGCGGATGAAGAATACACATATCATCCTTTGCTAAGACAAGCTTTTCGGGGGTGAGAATGTAGCTATCTTTAAGCCTTAAATAATCCTCTTCATTGAAGAAGCGTTCTCTTTGAACCCTTGTCATATAAAGAAGGTCGAGCTCGGGCATTGCGGCCTGCAAATCATCAGTTTCGCAGAATTCTATTCCCTCGGCTTTAAGCGACTCCTTAACATATTCGGGAAGTCTTAACTCTAAAGGAGAAATAAGCACAAATTTAACATTTTTATATCTTTTGAGAGCGGTTATAAGCGAATGAACCGTTCTGCCGAATTTAAGGTCGCCGCAAAGTCCAATAGTTAGGTTGTTAAATCGGCCCTTTTCACGATAAATGGTGAGCAAATCGGCTAAGGTTTGGGTTGGGTGGTTATGGCCACCGTCCCCCGCATTTATAACCGGCACAGAAGCGTTCATAGAAGCAACAAGCGGAGCGCCCTCCTTTGGGTGACGCATAGCAATTATATCGGCATAGCAGCTAACGGTTTTTGCGGTATCTGCAACGCTTTCGCCTTTTGCGGCGGAGGAGCTTTGCGATTCAGAAAAGCCCAAAACATTACCGCCGAGCTCATACATAGCCGCCTCAAAGCTGAGCCTCGTTCGGGTGGAGGGCTCGAAAAATAAGGTTGCAAGCTTTTTGCCCTTGCATTTTTCGGAGTATTTTTCGGGATTCTCTATAATATCGTTTGCTGTGGCAATCAGTTTTTCTAATTCGCTTGTGGAAAGCTCTGAAATGTCAATTAAACTTCTCATAATAAAATTCCTTTCTATTGGAATGATAATTTATGACTTTGCTCCGTTGATTTCAAGATATTTCTTTATTCTCTCAACATTTTCGAAATTATTCTCGTCTTCCTCTAAGTATTCGATAATATCGTAAACATCAACAACCGAGTAAACGGGAAAACCAAATTCCTCGCCAACCTCAGCCATTGCTGATTTTTCGGTTTTGCCCTTTTCTTTTCGGTCAACCATAACGAAAACGGCGGATACCTTGCTACCTTTTAGAGAGGATAAAATTTCCATACTCTCTCTAATGGCGGTGCCTGCGGTGATAACATCCTCAACAATTACTATTTCTTGGTTTTCCTGAGGCTTATAGCCGACAAAAACGCCGCCTTCACCGTGGTCTTTTTCCTCTTTTCTATTAAAGAAAAAGGGAACGTCAAGTCCATTTTTGGCAAGAGCTACTGCAACCGATACTGCTATCGGAATACCCTTATAAGCGGGGCCGTAAAGCACAGCTACTTTTTTGCCTAATTTTTCAAAATATGCTTTGGCATAAAACTCACCGAGCTTGCAAATTTGCTCGCCTGTTTTAATATCTCCCGCATTTATAAAATAGGGGATTTTTCTACCCGATTTAGCGGTAAAGTCGCCAAACTTTAAAACTCCGGCGCTCTCTAAAAATTGGATAAATTCTCTTTTATAGCTTTCCATAATTATTCTCCTAATCTATAAATTCGGCACAGCAGCGTTCATAAGCTTGAACAGGGTCCTCTGCGGCGGTAATAGGTCTGCCAACCACAATATAATCGCTTCCGATTTTCTTGGCTTCGGCAGGTGTCATAACTCGCTTTTGGTCACCGATATCGCCATCGGCAAAACGAACACCTGGCGTTACGGTTAAAAAGCTCTTGCCGCATTTATCGTGAACCTTGCCGGCTTCGAGCGGTGAACAAACAACACCGTCAAGTCCTGCCTTTGCGGCATTTTGAGCATAGTGCATAACAACCTCATCTATGGGCTCTTTTATGAGCAAATCTCTTTCCATACGCTCCTGATCGGTGGAGGTAAGCTGGGTTACCGCAATAAGCAAAGGCCTTGTTCCGTCGGGGCGGGTTAAACCTTCAAGTGCTGCCTCCATCATCGAAATAGTACCTGCGGCGTGGAGGTTGGTCATATCAACATCAAGGCGAGATAAAACTGCCATAGATTTTTTTACTGTGTTAGGAATATCGTGAAGTTTAAGGTCTAAAAAGATTTTGTGACCTCTTGCCTTTATTTCTTTAACGATTTCGGGTCCCTCGGCATAAAAAAGCTCCATACCGATTTTAACAAAAGGCTTTTTGCCGGTGAATTTATCGAGAAAATTCATAACCTGACTTTTACTTGCAAAATCGCAAGCAATAATTACATCCTTACCCATTATGCGCTCCTCCTATAATATCTGTTAAGCTATTTATTTTATATTTTTCCATAACCCTTGGCAAAGCCTCAATGATATTTTTGCAAGCAAAGGGTTCAACTAAGTTTGCGGCACCAACCTGAACTGCGGTGGCACCTGCGAGTATCATTTCTATAACATCTTCGGCTGTTGAGATTCCGCCCATACCGATTATTGGTATTTTAACCGCCTCATAAACCTGATAAACCATTCTAAGCGCAACCGGTTTTATGGCGGGCCCTGAAAAGCCCCCCATTTTGTTGGCTAAAATAGGTTTTTTGGTTTTGAGGTCTATTCTCATACCTAAAAGGGTATTTATTAGGCTAACGCCGTCTGCTCCGGCGGCTTCGCAGGCCTTTGCAATTTCGGTTATATCGGTAACATTAGGCGAAAGCTTAATGAATACCGGCTTATCGGTAACTCTTTTAACTGCTTTTGTAACCAATTCGGCATTTTTTGCGCTCGTTCCAAAGGCAAGACCGCCTCCGTGAACATTAGGACAAGAAATATTAACCTCAAACCAACCGATTTGAGCTTCACTATTAAGCTTTTCGCAGGTGTAAGCGTAATCCTCAACCGAAAATCCGCTCACATTTGCCATAACAGGTTTTGAAAACACCTCTTTTAAGCGAGGAAGCTCCTCACTTATAACCTTTTCAACACCGGGGTTTTGCAGTCCCACCGAGTTAAGCATACCGCTTGGTGTTTCGGCGATTCTCGGGGTTTCGTTTCCGAAACGGGCATCCTTTGTGGTGCCTTTAAAGGAAAAGGTTCCAAGCATATTAATATCATAAAGCGAGGCAAATTCATACCCAAATCCGAAGGTTCCGCTTGCAGGGATAACAGGGTTAGAAAGCTCTATGCGGCATAATTGGACCTTAGTGTTTACCATATAATCTCCTCCCTATAAAGAACGGGACCATCCTTGCAAATTCGCTTGTTTCCGTATTTAGTTTTGCAGCTGCAACCCATACAAGCCCCAAAGCCGCAGCCCATTCGCTCCTCAAAGCTAAATTGACCGCTTGTTTTAGCAACCTTTTCTATCGCTCTAAACATAGGCTCGGGACCGCAGGTGAAGAAATAATCATAGTCCACGGTTTCCATTGCGTTTGTAACAAAGCCCTTTATACCGTAGCTTCCATCCACTGTGGTGACATAAACCTCAGCACCCAAGCGACTAAAAGCATCTTCATAAAAAAGCTCAGATTTAGTGTTAAAACCTAAGATAACGGTTGGCTTTTTGCCCAGAGCTATTAATTCTTTGCAAAGATTATAAAGCGGGGGGATTCCAACGCCGCCGCCTATTAGAAGCGGTTTTTCGCAATGTTTTTCGGGGTTAAATCCGTTGCCAAGCCCAACAAGTAAATCAAGCTTTTCGCCCACTTCCATTTCGCTCATTTGCTTTGTGCCTTCACCCACAACCTTATAAATGAGGGTTATAGTGTTTTGGTTATAATCGCAAACTGATATTGGTCTTCGCAAAAATTTCCCTTGTAGCTTGATATTTACAAACTGGCCCGGTGCTAAAAGAGCAGAGGTATCACCCTCTAACACCATACTGTATACCGAGGGTGCCAGTTCGAAATTATAAAGAATTTTATAAATTCCCTGTTTCATCATAAAAAATCACCTAAGCGTCAATAGTAGAAATTGTTATTGTGGTTTCTTCTAAAACATCAAGAAGCACACGAACTGTATCGAGAGCGGTGAATATGGTAACATTGTATTCGGTTGCAAGACTTCTTATTTGATAACCGTCGGTCATGGTTCCGGCAGAGTTGATATCCTTGGTGTTTATAACATAGGCAATATGACCTTGGCGAATTGCCTCGGGGATTTCCTCGCTGCCCTCACCGATTTTTTTAAGAACTCGGGTTTTTATTCCGTTTTGCTTTAAGAAGTTAGCGGTTCCTTCTGTTGCCTCAATATTAAAGCCTAAATTATAGAAGCGTTTAATGAGAGGCAGAGCCTCGGGTTTATCACAATCGGCAATAGTTACGAGCACTGTTCCATAATTTTGAACCTTCATACCCGATGCTTGAAGCGCCTTATATAAAGCACGGTTGAGCTTGTCATCATAGCCGATAGCCTCTCCCGTTGATTTCATTTCGGGAGAGAGGTAGGCATCAAGTCCTCTTATTTTATTGAAGGAAAAAACGGGCACTTTAACATAAAAGCGGTTTTTCTCTTTTGCATAAAGCTCGGTTATGCCTTGTTCTTTAAGGCTTTTTCCTAAAATAACCTCGGTTGCAATATCGGCAAGGCTGTATCCGGTAGCTTTTGAAAGGAAGGGTACTGTACGAGAGGAACGGGGGTTAACCTCAATAATGAATACATTTTCGTCCTTATCAACGATAAACTGAATGTTATAAAGGCCTATAATTCCAATTCCAAGACCTAACTTTTTGCCATATTCCAAGATGGTTTCTTTAACCTTTTCGGATATACTGAATGAGGGATAAACGCTGATAGAGTCTCCCGAATGGATACCTGTTCTTTCGACAAGCTCCATAATACCGGGGATAAACACATCCTCGCCATCGCAAATAGCGTCAATCTCAACCTCTTTGCCGGCAATATATTTATCAACAAGAACCGGCTTGTCCTCATCAATTTCAACTGCGGTTTTAAGGTAGTGGCGAAGCTGATTTTCGTCGGCCACTATCTGCATTGCTCGGCCTCCCAAAACAAAGGAGGGGCGAACAAGAACAGGATAACCGATTTGTTTTGCAGCGCTAACTCCTGCTTCGATGTTTGTAACCGCTTGTCCCTGGGGCTGAGGAATATTAAGAGCTTTGAGCACCTTTTCAAAGCTATCTCTGTTTTCAGCTCTTTCAATAGCGGCACAGTCGGTACCGATAATCTTAACGCCTCGCTTCATAAGAGGCTCAGCAAGGTTAATTGCGGTTTGACCGCCGAGGGATGCGATAACACCCTCGGGTTGTTCAAAGTCTATAATGCTCATAACATCCTCAGGAGTGAGGGGCTCAAAATAGAGCTTATCTGAGCAGGTATAGTCGGTTGAAACTGTTTCGGGGTTGTTATTTATTATTATTGCCTCATAGCCCGATTTTTTAATGGTTGTAACTGCGTGAACGGTTGAATAGTCAAATTCAACGCCTTGACCGATACGGATAGGTCCTGCACCCAAAACAACAATTTTGCGCTTGCCGGTTAAAACTGAATCATTTTTGCCGCTATACGAGGAATAGAAATATGGGATATAGGCATTTGTGTGGCAGGTATCAACCATACGAAAAACAGGAGTGAGGTTGTTTTTCTTGCGGAAATCATAAACATCAAGCTCACTGCATTCCCACATTCTTGCAACATATTTATCCGAGAAGCCCATTTGCTTAGCTTTTCTTAAAACTTCGAGGTTTTGAGGATTAGCTTTAAGGCTTCTTTCCATATCAATAATGCGCTTAATTGCTTCAAGGAAAAAGGCGGTAATTTTAGTTATATTATGGATTTCCTCAACAGTAGCGCCACGGTAAAGCAACTCGGCAATGGCAAAGAGGTTATCGTCCCTAAATTCTCCTATATATGCACGAAGCTCATCGTCGGTCATATTGTCAAACTTATGGTGGTAAAGGTGGTTAACGCCGATTTCAAGAGAGCGGGTGCCTTTAAGTAAGCTTTCTTCTAAGGTTGAACCGATTCCCATAACCTCGCCGGTTGCCTTCATTTGTGTACCGAGGGAGTTAGATGCGGTGGTGAATTTATCAAAGGGGAAACGGGGAAGCTTTGTTATGATATAATCGAGCTTTGGTTCAAAAGCGGCAGTTGTGTTGGCAATAGCAATTTCTTCAAGTGCCATTCCTACCGCAATTTTAGCGGTAACTCGGGCAATAGGATATCCACTTGCCTTTGAGGCTAATGCAGAGGAGCGGGAAACTCGGGGGTTAACCTCAATAAGATAATATTCACTGGTTTCGGGGTTGAGTGCAAACTGAACATTACAGCCACCTGAAATTTTGAGCGCTTTAATGAGCTTTATTGCGCTATCGTTAAGCATTTTAAGGTCCTTATCATTAAGGGTTAAAATGGGGGCAACAACCAAGGAGTCGCCTGTGTGAACACCAACGGGGTCAATATTTTCCATTCCGCAAATGGTTATTGCGTGGTCGTTAGAGTCACGCATAACCTCAAATTCTATTTCTTTGTAGCCCTTAACGCTCTTTTCAATAAGCACCTGATGAACGGGGGAAAGCTTAAAGGCATTAAGTCCAACATCAACAAGCTCCTTTTCGTTATAGGCAAAGCCACCGCCTGTTCCGCCAAGGGTGAAGGCAGGGCGCAAAACAACGGGATAACCGATTCTCTTGGCAGCCGCCTTTGCCTCTTCAATATTATAGGTTATTTCCGAAGGAATGGTGGGCTCGCCGATTTGCTCGCAAAGCTCTTTAAAAAGCTCACGGTCCTCAGCTCTTTCAATACTCTGGCTGCTTGTGCCTAAAAGTTCAACTCCACATTCCTTTAAAATACCCTTTTCTTCGAGCTGCATAGCAAGGTTAAGGCCTGTTTGTCCCCCAATTCCGGGAAGAATAGCATCGGGACGTTCATAGCGGAGGATTTTAGCAACATATTCGAGGGTTAAAGGCTCCATATAAACCTTATCCGCAATGGTGGTATCGGTCATAATAGTGGCGGGGTTTGAGTTGCAAAGCACAACCTCATAGCCCTCCTCTTTAAGCGCCAAGCAGGCCTGGGTTCCCGCATAGTCAAACTCGGCTGCCTGACCTATAACAATAGGGCCTGAGCCAATAATTAAAATTTTCTTTAAATCTGTTCTTTTTGCCATTTTTTATTCCTCCATATTATCCGATATATACAATCTTGTTGTTTAAAACAGTTAACTTACATTGCCCAAAAAGGCGCATGTCTTGGAAGGGGGTTGCTTTTCCCATAGATAAAAAGTCATCAGGATTAACTGTGAACTCATTTTCTAAATCAAAAATGCAAATATCCTTCGTTTGTGGCAGACCGAAGCGTTTTCGAGGCGATATTGACATTGCCTCAATTAAGCGTTCAAGCGAAATCGCTTCGGTTTTAACAAGCTTTGTGTAAAGCACTGCAAAGGCGGTTTCAAGTCCCACAACTCCCATAAGGCTTTTTTCTAAGCCTTGGCCTTTTTCCTCTTTTGAATGGGGTGCATGGTCGGTTGCTATCATATCAATAGTTCCGTCCTTTAAGCCTTCTACGAGAGCAAGCCTATCTTGCTCGCTTCGAATGGGCGGATTCATTTTGAAGCGCCCTTCTTCTTTTAAATCCATATCATTAAGCACTAAGTAATGAGGGGCGGTTTCACAGGTCACATCAACACCCTCGCTTTTTGCTTTTCTTATAAGCTCAACACTTTCTTTACAGGAGATATGGCAAACGTGGTACTTACAGCCCGTTTCCTTTGCAAGCTTTAAGTCTCTTTCAATGGGCCCCCATTCGCTTTTTGAGCAAATTCCCTTGTGAGAGTGGAGCCTTGCATATTCGCCATCGTGAATATAACCGCCGAAAAGCAAGGAATTATCCTCGCAGTGTGCAACGATTATTTTATTTAAGCGCTTTGCTTTTATCATAGCCTGCCGCATCAAAGCTTCGTTTTGCACACCTCTGCCATCATCAGAAAAGGCGATGACGTTTTTAGCCAGTGCTTCAAAATTACTTAATTTTTCGCCTTTTTGACCTACTGTTATTGAGGCATAAGGGCGAACATCGATTAAAGCGGTTTTATTTATGATTTCTAACTGCCTATTAAGGTTTTCTTCGCAATCTGGCACAGGGTTAAGGTTGGGCATTGAAAACACTGCCGAATAACCGCCCCTTGCAGCCGCTTTTGTTCCGCTGAGAATAGTTTCTTTATAAGAAAAACCCGGCTCCCTGAGATGAACATGAACATCACAGAAGGCCGGAAAAATAAAGCAATTATTAAAATTAGAAACAATACCGCCGCTTTGAGAAAAATCGGCAGCAACAGGACCGTTAACATCGAATGAAAACTGTCCTAAATGAAAGGCACCATCTCTATAAAATTTAACCTTTTCCAAAGTGAAATTCATAAAATACCCGCCTTTCAATAATAATATATCTCTATCCAAAATATATTATCATAAAGGCGGGGCAAAGTCAAGATTAAAGAAGGCGTTTTCTTAAATTTTCTGCCGATTCCGGCGAAAGTAAGGCGGGGGGAACATCTAACACGGTTTTGCAGCCGAAAAGACCAAACTCATTTAACCTGAAAACCGCACGGGCAAAGGCAACTAATGCGCAGGAGGTGAACTCGGGATTAGAATCTAATTTAAGGCTATATTCAATAATCGAGGTGTTTTGCTCGCAAAGTCCTGTTTTGCCTGTTCTGATAACAGTTCCGCCGTGGGCAAGTCCACTATGGTCTCGCTTCATTTCTTCTTCGGAAATAAAATGAACAATAGTTTCATATTCGGCGAAATAGTTGGGCATATTTTTAATTTCGTTTTCGATTTTGTTTTTATCGGCATCCTCCTTTGCCACAACGAAGCATTCTCTTATGTGGCGCTTAGAGGTTTCAAATTCTTCTACCGCTCCGTTTCGAGCACTATCGAGAACTGCTCTTTGGGGAATGGTATACTGCCTTGCATCAATAACGCCGTCAATTCTTCTTACTGCATCCGAATGGCCTTGGCTAACGCCCTTTCCCCAAAAGGTGTTAGTGGCACCGCTCGGCAAAATAGACTCGGAATAAAGACGGGCAATAGAAAACATACCGGGGTCCCAGCCGGCTGAAATAAGGGCGGTTTTTTGAGCTTTAACGCTCGCACTGTTAACCTTTTCGAAATGCTCGGGGATTTTTGCGTGGGTATCAAAGCTATCAACAACATTAAAGTGTTCTGCTAAAAAAGGTGTTTGCTCTGGTAGGTCGGTTGCAGATCCGCCGCAAAGAATAACCACATCAATGTTTTCTTTGTGGTTTAAAATATCATCAATATGAAAAACCGAAGCATTTGTAAGGGTTTTTACAGTTTCGGGTGGGCGCCTTGTAAAAACTCCGTAGAGCTCGGTATCGGTATTTTGTTTTATGGCACATTCAACACCACGACCTAAATTTCCGTAACCTGCTATTGCTATTCTGATTTTCATTTTTATGGCTCCTTTTAATTTTTCCTTTTAGATAATATCACTATTTTCCCCTGAGCGCAATTATTTTATAAAAAAATTATGTGATTTTTTCTATTTTGCAGTCTTTGTAGTAATGGTTTAGGATTTCTTTAAAGGAGCTGCCCTGCTTTGCCATATAATTTGCTCCGTTTTGGCTCATTCCCACTCCGTGACCATAACCGTAAACGGTAAAAGAAAAGGTATTGTTTGAAAACTCAGCCTCAAAGCAAGGCGAACGCAGAGAAAGCAGCTGCCTTAATTTCTCGCCCGAAACCGCTTTTCCGCAAAGCTCAACCGTTTTAACATAGCCCGATTCTGTTTTGGTTATTTTTCCGAGATAAGAGGAAGCATTTTGAGAGGGCTTAACCTCTTTTTCGATTAAGGCTTTAAATTCATCGGCAGCAAAGCTTTTTTGTGAAATGTAATTTTCACTTAAAATATCCCATTCACTTGTAACCGAGCTTAAATAAGAAACCTGCTTGCCCCAAACATTTTTGGCGCTTTCGGTTTTCCCAAAGGAAATGGCATGGTAAACGGCATTTATAACAGCACCCTTATATGTAATGGCATAGCCCTCGACCGAGGAGATAGCCGCTTTTATTTTTTGGCAATATTCATCTGCTTTTTCGCCCCATTTTTCTCTTGCAGCTTGTTCGGTAATAAAGCTTTGGTCGGCGGTGTGGTCGTTTGTAATGTCGTAATCCTCGTTTTTGTTCAGTTCGCTTTTATAGCAAGCAAAGCTATATGCTGCAACCGCCTGCGCCTTTAAGGCCTCCTCGTGATAAAGGGCGGGCATTTCGGCAGCAACAACCCCAAAAAGATAGTCACAAAGGCTATATTCGGTTACGGTGTTCGTTTCGGTGTCTAACACCTTAAAGCTTTTTTTAGAAGCCACGCTTTGCACCTTTTGAGGCGAAAGCACCTGTGCTGTTTCGCTTTTTGCCGAAGAATTAAGGGCGAGCAAGGGCAAAAGCAACAAGCCGAGTGAAACGCAAAAAAACAAATTTAAAAATTTTCTCATAGGTCTCTTCCTTTAATTTATTGACTTTTGAGCCTTAACATTATAAAATTATGTTAAATTATATGTGCAAAAATAAACAAAAATGTTTTGGAGTGTAACAAAATGAAATTTGGCAAGATAATAACCTTTGCTTCTGTTTGCTTGGCGCTTAATTTGATATTGAGGTCATTTCAGCTCAGATACACAATTGAAATAACAACTGGCTTTTTTAGGCACTCTCTTGCCGATTATGGCGCAATAATGCTCGGCGTTATTTTTTTTGCGGCGCTTTGCTCGGCGGCGTTTGCCTTTTTGTGCTGTAACTCGCCTGAAAACCCGCCAAGACCCAACTTGCCGCTTGGAATTTCGGGTATTTTACTCGGAATGGCAATTTTGGCACAGGTGTTTCTAGAGGTCTTTTCGAACGTTGTTCCCATTTGGCAGGTTATTTTAATAAAGCTTTTCGGTTTCGCTTCGGCAGCTTTTTTAGTGGTGTTTGGCCTTCTTAAATTTGTAAAAATAAAATTTCCAAGAATTCTTTATATTATTCCAACCGTTTATTTTATTTTTAGAATAATCGGAGTATTTGTAAACATTTCTTCTTTGGCGCTTATTTCGGATAATTTACTTTTAATGGCGTTTTATTGCTCGGCACTTTGGTTTTGGCTTCAATTTGCCAAGCTTTATAACTTTAATTATGATGAAAAAGCTTTTCGTAGCCTTTTGGCATCGGGGATTTTAACCGTTCATTTTGCTTTTACCCAGTCGTTACCCCACATAATTGTTAATATTGTAACGGGTAGCAGCTATCTTCACACCTCGGTTGTTGAAAATCTTACGGTTTTATTGACCGGTGTATTTGTTGCGATATTCACCCTCTGCCATTTTATGAGCAACAAGAACGCTTAACACTATAAAATGACTATATTTGCCATAACCTGCTTGACATATTCAATATATAGTGGTAAAATTACATAGATAAAGCAGCATATCAGCTATTGTTGATAACTGAGTTTTTTTGCGGATTTGGCGAACCGCATAAAAAATTTAGGTTGATTATATCGCGGGAGAAAAATCGTGGCTCCCGTAAACGCTTTTGCCTGATTTTAGGGGCGAAGGGGTTTGAATTCCGCGTTTAATTATATAGGAGGTGCTGTAATGCCCGAATTTATGCCGTATGTAATCGGCGGCATAGTTGCATTGGTATTCGCAGTTATCGGCTTTATTGCCGGTTCGTTGCACCGCCGCAAATCCGCAGAGGCAACAATTGGTTCCGCTGAGGATGAGGCAAGACGAATTTTGAACGATGCCATCAAAAATGCCGAACAAAAGAAAAAAGAAGCTTTGCTTGAAGCAAAGGATGAAATTCACAATTTAAGACAAGAAACAGAAAAAGACCTCAGAGAGCGTCGCAGTGAGGTTCAGCGTCAAGAACACCGAATTCAGCAAAAGGAAGAAGCGCTTGACCGAAAGACCGACAATTTGGAGGCAAAGGAAGAAAAATTAGCTTTAAAGGTTAAGGATATCGAGGCTAAAATCGAAGAGTGTGACCGTTTAAAGCAAAGCCAAATGGATCTGCTTGAAAAAATTTCAGGCTTCACAAAGGAACAGGCTAAGGAGCATCTTTTAAAGATGCTGGACGGTGAGTTAACTCACGAAAAGGCGGTTAAAATCTTAGAGTTTGAACAACAAACTAAGGAAGAGGCAGATAAAATCGCCAAGGATATTTTAGGTCAGGCAATTCAGCGCTGCGCTGCTGACCATTCCTCTGAGATGACCGTTTCGGTTGTTGCTCTGCCAAATGACGAAATGAAGGGAAGAATTATTGGTAGAGAGGGCAGAAATATAAGAGCGCTCGAAACCATAACGGGAGTTGACCTTATTATTGATGACACTCCCGAAACCATAACCCTTTCAAGCTTTGACCCCGTTAGAAGAGAAATTGCAAGAGTTGCTCTTGAAAAGCTTATTTTGGATGGACGAATTCACCCCGGCAGAATTGAGGAAACGGTGGCTAAGGCAACTGCTGAGGTTGAGGCCACAATTAAGCAAGAGGGTGAGCGGGCTATGATAGAGGCAGGAATCCATAGCCTAAATCCCGAGCTTATTAAGCTGCTCGGAAAGCTCCGTTACCGCACAAGTTATGGTCAAAATGTGCTTAATCACTCAATGGAGGTTTGTCACCTTTCGGGTCTTTTGGCTGCCGAGATGGGTGCCGATGTGACCCTCGCAAAGAGAGCAGGACTTCTCCACGATATTGGAAAAGCGCTTGACCACGAGCAAGAAGGTTCACATATTCAGTTGGGCGTTGAGGCTGCTAAAAAGTGTCGAGAAAACGATGTTATTATTAACGCAATTCACGCTCATCACGGTGATGTTGAGGCAAAATCAATTATTGCATTTATTGTTCAGGCAGCAGATGCTATTTCTGCGGCAAGACCGGGAGCAAGAAGAGAAAACATTGAAAACTATATTAAGCGACTCGAAAAGCTTGAGGAAATCGCCAATTCCTTTAGCGGAGTAGAAACCTCTTTTGCTATTCAGGCAGGCCGTGAGGTTAGAATTGTTGTTAAGCCTGAGGCAGTAACCGATGACCAAATGGTGCTTATGTCACATCAGATAGCTGAGCGAATTGAAAATGAGCTTGAATATCCGGGTCAAATTAAGGTTAATGTTATAAGAGAAAGCAGAGCGGTTGATTACGCAAAATAAAACTTTAAAACACCCGATAGTTTTCGGGTGTTTTTTTAAAAGGAGAAACTTATGGAAAAAATAAATAAGGTAATAAATGCGCTTGAAAAAAACAACATAAACGGTATTTATGCAAAAAGTAAGTGCGAGGCGGTAAAAATCGCCGAACAAATGCTTTTTGAAGGCTGCCTTATAACTGCGGGCGGCTCGGTTTCGCTTCATCAAAGCGGGGTTTGGGATTTAATAAATAGCCCCTGCTATAATTTTCTTGACCGTAACAAAGAGGGCATAACAAAAGCCGAGCGAGAAGAGGTTTTTAAGGTTTGTATCGGAGCGGATTTTTATTTTTGCTCGGCAAATGCAGTAACTGAAAAGGGTGAGCTGCTTAATGTTGATGGCTTTTGCAACCGAATTTCTTCTATTGCATTTGGGCCCAAAAAGGTTATTATGATAGTTGGTAAAAATAAAATTGTTGGGGATATGAATGAGGCATTTTTGAGGGTTAAATCGGTTGCGGCGCCTAAAAACTCGGTGCGACTCGGACTGGATAATCCTTGCGCAAAATTGGGACACTGTGTTTCGTTAGAAAAAAACAAAGCCCCCGATTTCACCGAGGGCTGCCAAAGCAAAACGAGAATTTGCGCTAATTATTTGGTTAGCGGTCACCAACAAGAAAAGGGCAGAATAACCGTTATCCTTTGCGATGAGGAATTGGGATATTGATTATAAAAAAGAATATTTTTTTAAAAACAAATTAAAATATTAGTATAATCGCATTGACAAAACACGATTTAGATGTTAAAATAGCATTAATCTTGTTAAAAATCGGTATTTTAACAAGATTCTCTCTCGAAAAATGTGCATATCTATTATTTTAACGGAGGAAAACTATTATGGGTTATGCTTTATTGTCTCATCTGTTTTACAAGGATAAAAATGAATACAAAGACTTATATGAAAAAAGAATTACTTCTGAATCGACCTGTATTTTGCCTATAAAAATAGGAGACTATAATGCTTTTTATTGTTTGTGTCCTGAAATACACAATATTAGTATGCAGATAATGCAAATAGACAAGAGGATTTATCATATTAGAAAAGAGCTTCCTGACGTTGCTCTAATTCAATTTGCTAACAAGTGCTTAATCGACGAAATCAAACTTACCAATGATATAGAAGGAGTTTATAGCACAAGGAAAGAGCTTACTGCGGTACTTAACGAGGTTGAGGGAAAGGCAAAAAAGAAACGTTTCTATGGTTTGTTAAATAAATACAAAATGCTAATTAGCAAAAGTGAATTTGCATTAAATACATCAACGGATATTAGAGAAATTTATGATGATTTGGTTTTAAAAGAGGTCGCCGAAGATTGTTCGGATAATATTCCTGATGGTGAAATATTTAGAAGAGATATGGCAGAGGTTACAACACCAACTCAAAAGATAATACACCAAGGAGCATATCCCGAGACGAAAATTATTCAACTTATGGAACAGGCACTCAATATTTTAAATCAAAAAGAAATCCCTATACTAATTAGAATCGCAATTTTTCATTATCTTTTTGGATACATTCATCCTTTTTACGATGGCAATGGAAGAACTTCACGTTTTATAAGTAGTTACTTGCTTTCGAAAGAATTTGAGTTTTTAATCGGTTTTAGACTTTCTTATACTATAAAGGCACATATAAAAGAATATTATGATGCATTTAAAGAATGTAACAATGAAAAAAATTTAGGCGACGTAACGCCTTTTATAATTATGTTTCTTAATATCATTCTTGAATCTTTTAAAAACCTGTATGATGCGCTTGAAAAGAGGAATAATCTTCTTATAAAATTTTCAAGTGTTCTTGCAAGTGAAGAAAATATGTCCGAAGAAGAAAAATCCTTTGCTTTTGTTTTAATTCAAGCTTCTTTATTTTCTAATGAAGGAATTACCAAAAAACAACTTGGTTTGCAATTAAATATAAGTGAATCAACAGTGAATAAACGCTTGGGCAAATTAAGGGGAAAGGGTTTATTATTAGAAGAAAAATGTAAACCGGCTAAATATTTGATAGATTTAAACAAGCTGTCCTAGTCTTCCTTTTTGTATGGTGCATCGCAATTTTGTTTATAATCATTATAAAATAACTTGTAAAAGAATAAGACAAAAGGATGTGTAGCAATTGCTACACATCCTTTTTTTATTTGTTGTTAAGTATATAATTCTTATGCTTTTTTCGGCTATTAATACGCAATGCCTTCGGCAATCATAGCGTCAGCAACCTTGATAAAGCCGGCAATATTTGCGCCTGCAACAAGGTCGCCCTTCATACCGTATTTCTCGGCAGCATCATAAGAGCTCTTATAGATATCAGCCATAATTTGCTTTAATTTTGCATCAACCTCTTCGGCTGTCCAGCTGTAACGCATTGAGTTTTGGCTCATTTCAAGACCAGAAACAGCAACACCGCCGGCGTTAACTGCCTTTGAAGGAGCAATAACAAGACCATTTTCTTTGAGATAGGTCATAGCTTCTTCGGTTGTAGGCATATTTGCAACCTCAACATAATATTTAACACCGTTTGCAACTATATTTTTAGCATCCTCAATACCAACCTCGTTTTGAGTAGCACAAGGCATAACAATGTCTACCTTCTCGCCCCAAGGACGCTTGCCCTCAAAATAAGGAACACCAAACTTATCGGCATAATCCTTAACCTTATCGTTACCTGATGCTCTCATTTCAAGCATAAAGTCAATCTTTTCGTCGGTGCATATACCGTTTTCATCGTAAATATAACCGTCAGGTCCGGAGATGGTAACAACCTTACCGCCAAGCTCGTTAACCTTTTTAACTGTTCCCCAAGCAACATTACCAAAGCCTGAAACAGCAAAGGTTTTGCCCTTAATATCTTCACCAAAGGATTTAAGCATTTCAACAGTATAATAAACTGCACCAAAGCCGGTAGCCTCAGGACGAATGAGTGAACCGCCGAAGGAACGACCCTTGCCGGTTAAAACGCCGGTGAATTCATTGCGAAGTCTCTTATACTGGCCAAACATAAAGCCAACCTCACGGGCGCCAACACCAATGTCACCTGCGGGAACGTCAGTATCAGGGCCGATGTGCTTTGAAAGCTCGGTCATAAAGCTTTGGCAGAAACGCATAACCTCGCCCTCGCTCTTGCCACGGGGGTCAAAGTCAGAACCGCCTTTACCGCCGCCCATAGGAAGACCGGTAAGGCTATTTTTGAAGGTTTGCTCAAAGCCTAAGAATTTCATAATTGATGCGTTAACTGAGGGGTGAAGCCTGATTCCGCCCTTATAAGGACCGATAGCAGAGTTAAACTGAACTCTGTAACCACGGTTAACCTGAACCTTGCCGTTATCATCAACCCAAGAAACACGGAAGCTGATTAAGCGCTCAGGCTCAACCATTCTTTCAATAACACCGTATTTTTCAAATTTGGGCTCCTGTTCAATAACGGGCTCCAACGATTCCAAAACCTCTTTAACGGTTTGAAGGAATTCGGGCTCGGTTGCATTTTTTGCTGCAACCTCGTTATAAACTCTTTCTAAATATGCAGATTTAAACATTTTTTTGCCTCCTATTTTGAATCTACCTTTTAGAATACTACGATTTTCTATATGAGTCAATAAAAAATTTCATTTTTCGGCAATTTTTTTGCTTGTAAATGATGGATATTGTAAGTATAATTACAAGCGAGAGGGTGATTAAAACGGAAAGAGAGCTTTGGCAATATTTGAAAACAACGAGCAAGCCTATTGTGTTATACGGAATGGGAAACGGAGCCGATAAAATAATTTATGCTCTCGAATCCTTTGGTATAACCTTTGAGGGCGTTTTTGCGAGTGACGGTTTTGTTAGAAACAAGCTTTTTCACGGACACAAAATTTCAACCTATAATGAATTAAAGCAAAAATTCGGTGATATGATAGTTTTACTTTGCTTTGGCAGTTCAAGGTTAGAGGTTATTGAAAATGTGCTTAAAATTTCAGCCGAGCAAGAGCTTTATGCACCCGAGGTGCCGGTTATTTCGGGCGGACTTTTCACGAGTGAATTTTATAGTAAAAATAAGAGCGATTTTGATTTTGTTTATAACCGCTTGGCTGATGAGCAATCGAAGAAAACCTTTGAAAGCCTAATAAAATATAAAATAAGCGGGAAGATAGAATATTTGCTTTCCTGTGAGGTAAGCGAGGACGAGCCATACAAAAGCTTTTTAGGCTTAGGCAAAAACGAAAGCTTTTTGGATTTGGGAGCTTACAGGGGAGATACAGTTGTCGATTTTATAAAGAGGCAAGGACAGTATCAAAGCATAATTGCGGTTGAGCCGGATAAAAAGAATTTTAAAAAGCTGGTGGAAAGCGTAAAAGGGCTTTCTAATATTAAAACGCTTAATGTGGGTATAGGTGAATTTTGCGAAATAAAGGGCTTTGGAATGAGGTCAGGCAGAAATTCCTCTACTGAGGGCGCAAATACACGAATCGAGTTTTTATCGGTGGATAAAATAGCCGAAACAGAGCGAATCTCGTTTATAAAGGCAGATATTGAGGGGCAAGAGATAGAAGCCTTAAAGGGTGCCCATAATACCATAAAAAATCTCAAACCCAAAATGCAAATTGCCTGCTATCATAAAACCGATGATTTAATAACTATTCCAAAGCAGGTGTTTACTGCGAGGGATGATTACAAGCTTTATATAAGGCATTTTAGGTCTTTACCGGCGTGGGACACTAATTTTTATTTTTGTTAAATTATATGCCTTGAATTAAAATAAAAAATATGGTAAAATAATAAAAAACAAAAAAGAGAGAAACAGATGGAAAATCTTAATTTTATAATTGCGAAGAGGCTAACGGAGCTTAGAAAAAAGAATAATTTAACACAGCTTCAGCTTGCCGAAAAGCTTAGCTATTCGGACAAAGCGATTTCAAAATGGGAAAATGGAGAATCGTTGCCCGGCGTTGAGGTGCTTTGTAAGTTAAGCGAGCTTTATAATGTTAGCCTTGATTATATTGTTGGTGCGCAAAACCCCGCTAAGCCGCCCGAAACACCCGTAACCAGAAAGAGAAGGGTTAGCATAACACTCCTTTCTATCTTGGTTGTTTGGCTTGCGGTTACAATTACATATAACATATTTGATTTGGTTTCAGGCCTTAGGCTTTGGGAAATGTTTTGTTGGGCAGTTCCGGCATCATTTATAATCGCTATTATATTTGATTGTATTTGGAATAACCATAAGCTTTTATATCTTTTCGCCTCCTTGCTTGTTTGGAGCCTGCTTATTTGCCTTTCAATACAGTTTTTCAGCTATAACATTTGGCAAATTCTCTTTATCGGAATTCCGCTTCAAATTGGAATTTTTCTTTGGTCTAAAATAATGAAATAAAAAAACGTGTGAATTTTCACACGTTTTTTATCTTTTTATAAACCTTTTCAGCCGTCTCGCAAATATAGGCATATTCACTCTTTTGGCAGGTTTTAAGCAGTTTTTTTGTGGGCAAACCCCAAATGTTAAAAAATTTAGGACCTATCCATTCAAATTCCTTTGTTTCGCAAAAAAGACCTGCTAAAATGCTAATAGCGGCTTTTTTTGCGGACATAAAGAGTATTTTCATAGGATGCTTTATAATAGCAAATATCAATTTTGGATAATGGGCAGTTATATTGGTGAAGGTTATACCTGGATGGGTTATCGCAAAATGAGTGTTTGGATAAGCCTTTATTAGTGAAAACAAGGAAAACATAAGATAACGCTTTGCGTTTCCGTAAACAAGACTTGATGCCTTGCGAGCCGAAAAATCAATATCGGTTTTGCTTGTTTTGGAGTAGTTATGCGCAATGCTACCAACCCCAACAATTCTGCCGCCTTGTGAAGAAATAATCGGCAAAAGCTCTCTTGTTATGTAATAGGGCGATAAAAAATTAATTTGAAAAACATTTAAAAAACCTGTGTCACACATTTTGCGAGGAATACTGTAAGCGCCTGCATTGTGGATAATAGCATAGGGCTTTAATTTTTTAAGCTGCTCGCAAACTGATACAACGCTCTTAAAATCCGAAAGGTCGGCATATAGATTTATAATGCTCGAATTGGCAAACTCCAATTGAAGCTCGGCCTTTAAGGCGGCGGCTTTTTGAGGGTTGCGGTCAACCGTTATAAGCGAGCCGCAGAGCATTAAAATATAACGGGCAAGGTGTTTTCCTATTCCACCTGTCGCCCCAAAAAGCACTATGCTTTTGCCCGCAAGGGATGAGAAATGATTTTTAACATATTTTTCACAGTTCATATTAATTCTCTCTAAATAAAAGTGAACCTAAGGGGTA
>JAZSLI010000048.1:0-6687 GCA_045535295.1 Acutalibacteraceae bacterium
TTGTCTTCGCCAAAATCCAAACAAAAAACCACACCTTTAAGGTCGCAGAATTTTGTAAATAAAGGATTTTTTGATGTGCGAGGCACAAAACGCAGTAAATCCTAACGGATTTACGAGTATTTTAACAAAGCAAAGCAAAAAATGCTTGTTTCAAAATCTGATTCGAGTTTAAATGCTTTGGCTAGAATAACCGTCTGTATATATAGGAATTATTGCTTCCATATATATAAGACTTTTTTTATCCGCCAAATCCTTGAGTTCTCTATATTGCGAAGCAGAGCTTGTAATGGGTTTTTCACAGATAACATGTTTACCGTTTTCTAAAAACAACTTGCTTTGTTCATAATGACAACCATTTGGGCTTGATATATAAACAGCTTCTATTGTATTACTTTTTGCCATCTTTAAAAGGTCAGTAAAAACCTGACTCACACCATTTTCTATTGCAAACTCCGATCCTTTCTCTTGGGTTCTTGAATAAATAGCAGAAAGCTCGAATTTATTAGTAAGCTTTACTCCACCTATAAAACTCTTAGCTATCGCACTTGTACCTATTATCCCAAGTTTAATCATATTTCCACCTTGATTCTTTGGTGTTCCCTATCTGACTTAAAAGCAGCCTCTATTACCTGCAACACCCTGCGAACCTCGCAGTTTTTTACAATTTGAGGCTCCTTATTGTCTATTGCATTTATAAAGTTATGATAGAAATCGTGAACATCACTTTTTGGTAATTTAATTTCATATTGCTCACAGGAATCAATATCCCTTGGCGCCATTGTTTTGGTGATACCCGCTGAGGTTTTAATCGGAACAATATTCTTTTCAACCCATTTTGTCATTTTGTTAACCGTTGCATTTTTATTCCAATCAGGAATAACGAGAGTCCCCTTTTCACACTGCATATAAAATCTTGGCAAAGACAAGAAGTTATATGTTCCAACCTCGATTAGTGCAGTTTTTCCGGTCTCAAAAAGCAATTCAAGACGGAATCCATCATCAACCTCGGCGTTTGTTATATATGTGTTAACACAGTTAACCTCAATAACCTTTTCGCAAAATATTTGCATTATCTGATCGATTAAATGAACGCCCCAGTCATAAATCATTCCGCCACCATACTTCTCCTGCTTTCGCCAATCACCCGGTATACCTCTTGATCCGTGAACACGGTTTTCGATTCTAATAGTTTCGCCCAATTCCATATTAGTAACTGCCGATTTAATTAAAAGAAATTCGGTATCCCATCTTCTATTTTGGTGAACCGAAAAAATCTTATTGTTCTTTTTCGCCGCCAAAACCATATTATCAAAAGACTCAACTGAAAGTGTTGCAGGCTTTTCACATATAACATTTTTATTTGCATTAAGGGCTGCAACAACAATTTCCTCGTGAACATCGTTAGGTGTTGCAACAATAACAATATCAACCTCTCTATCTGCAAAAACCGCCTCGTTTGACGGATAAACTTTAAGACCATTTTTCTGAGCTAATTCGCATCTGGCGGGATTTATATCCGAAATTCCCGAAATTTCAAGAGTTTTATTTCTCAAAATAGAATCACAATGCCATTTGCCCATTCCACCATAACCGATGATTGCTGCTTTCTTCATAGATATACACTTCCTTAAATTGTCTTAGACCGATTAATATTTGGTCAAACATTGCGGTTGAACTTGCCTTTTATCATAGAATATGATATATTCAAATTAGCAAAACTATAAGCTTGATATAGGTGATTATATGAATAAAATAATGGTTGAAATTAAAGCTGCTCCTATAGATTTAATGAAGCAAGCCCTTCTTACAACTTTACCTCATTTACATAAAGAGCTTGAACTCATTTATGTTAAAAAAGGAAACACCACCGTCATTTGCGATAATGTTAAACATACTCTTTGTGAGGGTGGTGTTTTTATCGCCTTTCCAAATCAAATTCATTTTTATGAAAACTGTCAACGAGGCGAATATTATGTTGTGATATTTCAAGCCGAGCTCATTTTCGCAGTAAGCCATTTGCTTTATAGCACAAAGCCTTTTAACGCCATTATTTCGGCTGAACAGATATGCGAGCTTTCTAAATTGATTTTGAAGATTTTCGAAAATAAAGGAGAATTCACTCAAACCGCAAATACTGGGCTTTTAAACCTTATTATGAGTGATCTGCTTTCCAAGCTCAACCTCGAACCAAGGCATAATTTCACCAACGAAACACTTAATAACATTTTAAACTATTGTATTGGCAATTTTAGAGACCAGGATATCAAATTAGATATCGTTGCAGCTAAACTCGGTTACAGCAAACATCATATTTCCCATATAATCAACCAAAAATTAGGTGTTAGTTTTAGCACCTATATAAATACTCTTCGCATCAAGGATGCCTGCAACCTCCTTGAAAACACCGATAAAAAGATTGCTGATATTTCCGAGGCCACAGGCTTCAATTCCATTCGTTCGTTCAATAGATCATTTATTAAAATAATGCGAATGACGCCCTTAGAATACCGCAAAAATCCTAATAAAAAGCAAATCTTTTTATCAAATTAAACCTTATTTGTTAAGCTTTGGCTCTATAGGTTTAATATTTGGGCAGGTGAGCTTTTCCACTCTGTATGTAGGAGCTGCCCAACGAACTGCATTGCGAATAACCGTTCTAACATTCTCATTATAAAAAGAATTAAAGGTTTCGTGACCAGGCTGGAAGAAGAAAATCTTTCCATTTTCTCTGTGGAAGGTGCAACCCGAACGGAAAGCCTCTCCCCCTTCATACCAACCTAAGAATATAACCTCATCGGGAGTTGGGATTCCAAAAGGCTCACAATAAACCTCTTCGTGTTCAAGCTCGAAATAAGGTCCTATTCCCTGAGCTATCGGGTGGGCAGGGTTTACAGTCCATATACGTTCTAAATCAGTACCCTCTCTCCAAGAAAGATTACAGGATGTGCCCAATAAAAGCTTAAACGGCTTTGAATGATGAGCCGAGTGAAGAACAATAAGACCCATACCTCTTAAAACGTGGTTCGTAACCCTTAAAGCTACCTCATCGGGAACTAAATCGTGCTTCATATGTCCCCACCAAATAAGAACATCGGTTTCATTTAAAACCTCTTCTGTAAGTCCACATTCCTCATCCTGCAATGTAGCAGTTCTAACTGTAATATCATCGCATTTTAGAAAATCAGCGATAACGTTATGAATTCCATTTGGATAAGCCTTTTTACTGGGCTCGTGATTTTGCTCACGAATAAATTCATTCCAAACCGTAACTCTTACCATAATTTTAACCCCCAAAAATTATAGAATAATAACTATTTCAAATTATATCGTTGCTTAGGTTTTAAAAGTAACGATATTTATATATAAAAGCATTGTTAATAATACCCAATACGCATTACAATTTTATTATATGACCACCTATATAAATAAGCAAGTCAAAACCACTGATATTTATAGACAAATATTGCGGTTTTGACTTGCTTTTGTTCTGTTTATTTGTAAAGAATGTATTGAAAAGAGCTATTTACATTTTTCGGCATTTCAATCTTTTTTCAAAATCTAGAGTTAGAAAATAAGCATCATCCACTCTTTTTACTCAAACCAAAGAACTTGACCATCGTTAAAAAGGATTTTTCCAATTTTATAATCTTTGTTTTTTGTAAGTAATTTCAGTTTATTTTCTTTAAATAAGAACTCGGTTTTTTTACCATCAAGCAAAACCTCTTTTACCTTTTTTGCGCCTCGCAGATCAAGAAAAAATTCGGTTTTGTGAAGCGTGGTTAAAGCCTTCGATTGAAAAACTGCTGAATCGGTCATAAAAATATTATAAATATTAGAAATTTGCATTAACGTAAGCCCAAAATTTTCTTTCATAAGAAAATATGCCTTTTGCTGAAAGGTTTTACCCTTTATTTTCTTAAAGCTCTCGACCAATTCTCTATATTTTTCATAAGAACGTTGGCGCCACTGTGTGAGCTCATAGTCAAGAGCAATAAAATTCTCATCCAACCCGCAAAGAGCGTGCAAAATAAGTGTAAGCGTTCCGGTTCGGTCTGCCCCATATTTACAGTGATATAAAATAGGGTAATTATCAAAATCGGCAAAAACACTCAAAATTTCCTTTTCGTTGGTTTCACCCTTTAAAAAGGCACTGTATTCGTGAGCCGAATAATGAAAATAATTAACATCCTCACCAATTGGACTGCTTTTGGGAACAATACCCTCTTTGTTTATCTCAGTAGGCTTTCTTAAATCCAAATCCGACCTGATTTTCAAAACCTTACGAAGCTCTCTTATTCCGTTTTCGGTAATTTGATGGTCATTATCCATCTCGCCACTTCTAAAAGCAAGCCCTTGCTTTATAGCTAATCCCGAAAGAGTTTTTATTCCGCCGAAATCCCTCGCATTTTCAACACCCTCAATTTTAAGCACACGCCTGCCATAAAGGGTTCTAAAAGAGGAAACTTTTGAAACAATTTCTCCATTCTCCTCAGTTTTGAGGGTAACTCGCCAATAATACTTCGTATCGGTCAAAAGGTTATATATCTTTCCAAAATACCGGTTTGCTACAACTTTTAACGAATCAGACATATCCCTATTTTGCGATAGCTCTATTAAAGCCTCGCTCACCTTTACTTCCTTTGGAAAATTCCAACTCAAAATAACCTTTTGAGGAAGCAAGCGATATGTTAAATAATGATTAATCAAAGAATAATGATAGTTATCCTTGTCGTAATTAGCATATATAAATGCCTCGTCTGCCTCGTAGGGAGAAGCATTTATATACTTAAATTCATTAAGCTTTATTTTTTTCTTTAACATTTATGCTCCCTCAAACGAAAGAACTGTACCATCATCAAAGGTTATTGTGCCTATTGTATCCTTTACCAACGAAACACCCGATAAGGTAAGAGTGTTACCTGAAAAAGTGTAATTAACCGCATTTCCGTTATATTCAACCCTTGTTATTTCCTTCGAGCTTCTCATATTAATATGGAAAACTGCCGAATTTGCCGAGCTACTAAAAGGCTGCTTCAACGAATCGGTTTCAAAAACTGCCGAATCGGTTAAGATTATACCTCTAATGTTAGATATCTCCATCTCGGTTAATCCGAAAACATTTGAACAAAGTCTATAAGCCTTATCCTTAGTATCAATACCCTCTAACCTTTTCTCAAAAGCGGTTGTCAAAAATAAAAAGGGAGAATAATCACGTTTTCTAAATGAAGTAAGCTCATAATCAGCAATTAAATCTTCATCGCTAACGCCAACCAACGCCTCTAAAATATAGGCAATAGTTCCGGTTCTATCCGCACCATAAACACAATGGAATAAAATAGGATAATTATTATAATCGGCAAAAACCCGCAAAATTTCAGCCTCGTTGGTTTTCCCTTTTGTAAACTCATAATAATCCTTAGCGCTTAAATGAACATATTTAACCGAAGGGCCTAATTCGCCAACAACCGGAATAGCGCCATTCTTTTCGGCCTCTTTGTCGGAACGAACATCAAGTTCAGTTTTTATTTTATAGTTCGAGAGCAAAAACTGCCTTCCGGCATCGGTTATATTGGCATTAGTACCGCTAAGCTCACTCGACCTTAAAATGATGCCCTTTTTAATTGTTTTGCCATCAACCGTTACCAGTCCGCCTAAATCACGGACATTTTTCATACCGTCAACAGTAATAACTCGTTCTTTATGAATACTAACCGGCTTTTCCTCCGGTTTCTCCTCGGGCTTTTCTTGCTCAGTTTGACTTTGTGTTTGCTGTGGCTTTTCTTGCTCGCTTGACTTTTCTTCCTTCCCTTTGCCGCAAGCTGCGAGCATCATAAATGCGAGCAAAAGTGCTAAAAATTTAATTAGAATTTTCACGCTAATTCTCCTTTTACACTTCAATTACCATTGAATCGGTTGCAAGAGATAAATTATAATCCTTTAAGCTTTCTTTTATTACTTCGCTTTTTGCCAAGTCATAGTGGATTATGCAAAGCTTTTCTATTGAGGCGTTTTTCAAAACCTCGCAATAACGCTCAGTCGGGAAATGAACCCCCTCGCAAATCGCTAAATCAACTTTTTTCTCTATAAATTCAGTTGGGAAATCAATTTCAGGACTTTTCAAATCTCCCGTATAAATAAGTCGCTTACCTTCGGCTTCAACCAAAAAACTATAAGAATTAGCGATATGCCTGTTTAGCTTAGCGGTAACCTTAACGATGCCATCATCAAAAATAACGCCCTCGCTGTAAGCATCTATATCCGCCTTAAAGGGTAAAAACCATCCGTCAAAGCCATAACGGTTAACTTTGATCCAATTTTTTAGCACTTCAACGCCCTCTTGCCAAGGCAAAAGATATTTTATCGAATAAACCTTGTAAAACCAGTCGGCAGTGTCAATAAAAGGAATAAGTCCATGAATATGATCCCCGTGCATATGGCTTATAAAAACACCCTTAACACTATCTATCGGGATATTCCTTGTGATAAGCTCATCCAACGCCGAGGTTCCCATATCGATAAAATATCTATTTTCGCCAACACATAGCATATGAAGTGAACCCCAAAGTTTAGACAAAATTAAATATTAAATTGTTTGTGAATGAGTTCGGTATTGTACTGGACTCATTCCTTTTAGTTTTAAGGAAATTCTTTCGTTGTTGTAGTAATGAATGTATTTCTTTAATTCAT
>JAZSLI010000017.1:0-4776 GCA_045535295.1 Acutalibacteraceae bacterium
AGCTCAGCTGGGAGTGCGAATAGTCAGAAACACACCCGCAGAGATGCAACCATGTTCGACAATGAAATATCGTAAGTCCGAGTATCCGACCTAAAATCGGAGTATTCGGGGGTATAGCTCAGCTGGGAGCGTGGATAGTTAGAAACCCACCCACAGAGCGGCGACCATATTCTTCAATTTAATATCACATGTCCCCTTTTCCGACACTTAAATCGGAGTATTCGGGGGTATAGCTCAGCTGGGAGAGCGCTTGAATGGCATTCAAGAGGTCAGCGGTTCGATCCCGCTTATCTCCACCAAAGGACATGTGAAAAGCCCGTTTTCACAAGAAAACGGGCTTTTTTCATAACTTTTTCACACGGATTGACATACCCCTGCCATTCAAGTTCGATTCAATTTGCACCCGGATGGTTGGCAACCCCCTCTTTTTCCACCGGATGAATCCTACCCACAAAATACATATTTCACATGTAATGCGTCCCAACTGTTATGCACCCTATAAGTTAGACACTTTTGGGGTGCATATTTTTATGGCAAAAAAGGGACAAGGATTCAGAAACTATAGCGCAGAGTACAAGCTCAATGTTATAATGGATATGCGAGAACACCGGTTGGGGTATCTGGAAACGGCAAGAAAATACAATATACCCAATTACAGAGTCATTCAACGGTGGGAACGCATATTCTTGGAAGAAGGAGCCGAGGGCCTTATGAAAGAAAGACGAGGCAAGGCTAGCGCTGCCAGTGGCACCAGAAAAGGCAGACAACCGAAGTTGGACCCAAAGGTTGAAGAAGATCTTATTGCCGAAAATCAGCGGCTTCGGATGGAGATAGAATACTTAAAAAAACTGAGTGCCTTAGTTCTTGCGGAAGAGCAAAAGAGCGGGAAAAGGCGATGATCGTCTCAGAGCTAAGGCAAAGATATCCGTTGAAAGACTTATTACAGCTATCCGGCATCGCAAGAAGTACATACTATTATCATATTAAGCAGAAGGATAAAGATAAGTACGCAGCTGAGAAAGCGGACATTACAGAGATTTTTGATAAAAACAAAGGTATCTACGGTTACCGTAGAATTACGGAACAACTCAAAAAGAAAGGCTATTCCATAAACCATAAAACTGTATTAAAGTTGATGAAAAGCCTTAATTTAAGAGGAAAACAGAGAAAGAATGGAAAATATCATTCCTACAAAGGTGAAGTAGGCAAGATTGCAGATAACATTCTGAAAAGAGATTTCACGGCCCAAAAGCCTTTTGAAAAGCTGACAACAGATGTAACTGAATTCAAGGTTTGTAACGATAAGGTTTATCTATCGCCAGTATTGGACTTATTCAACAGAGAAGTAGTGTCTTACTCTATTTCACTCAGCCCGAACCTGCAGCAAATCAGAGATATGTTGGCTGGTTTATTTGTAAAGCTTCCCAAAGGAGCAAGGCCTATAGTTCACTCAGACCAAGGATGGCAGTATCAACACGCAGAATATCAACGGCTCTTGGCAGAACACAACATTACACAGAGTATGTCCAGAAAAGGTAACTGTATGGACAATGGGGCAATGGAGAGTTTCTTTGGCAGGCTAAAAGTCGAGATGTTTTACGGCGAACAATTTGAGAGCGTTGATGATTTCATCCTGGCATTGGACAACTATATTCATTACTACAATAACGAGCGAATATCACTAAAATTAAAAGGCATGAGTCCAGTACAATACCGAACTCATGCCCGAGCAAGTTAATATTAAATTATTGTCTAAACTTTGGGGTTCACTTCATTTTCGCTGTTTGCCTTTTTTTGTAGGTTTTTTGTTTTATTAAGCTTCGGTTGTTTCTTTTGTTCTTTTCTTTTTAGAGGGGGTAAGAGCGGTCTGACCTGAAAGATACATAGTTAGAAGACCTAATAATATCATACTTGTTGAAATGTAGATTAAAACGGGTATGATTTTTTCATAAATAACTGCGCAAATTGTTGCTGCAACATCACCGCCTATAATAAGAGCTGCAACATAACCGAAAAATGTTAAACCACCTAAAAAGAGGGTTAACATTATGCCATAACCGAAAATTATTTTGAAAAAGCTATTAATTTTTTCTATTATTTTTTTCATAGTTAAACCTCCTTTAAAGTCCAATTATAGGTAGAAAGCCCATAAGAACTATAACTTCAAGTACAAAATGGAAGACTACCCACCATATATCGTTTTTAACCGTTTTGCCAAAATCGGATTCTGCAAGCGACATTCCTGCATAAAGTCCTAATGCTAAGGGTGGGGTAATACCGCACATAACTCCGCAGATACAAGGCAACATTGCGGCGGCTAAAATTGGATTAACGCCAACCGATGCCAGAGTTGAAATAAATACAGGTCCAAAAATTACAACAAGTGATGAGCCCGGAATAACCATTCCTAAGAAGCAGGTTAATATACAGATAAATAGCACCATTCCTAATTTGCTGAAATCCATTGAAATGATAAAGCTTTCCATATCGGCAGCAACATTAAGGTCGCTAAAGAGTGCACCTATCATATATCCGATAATGCAAACGCCGATAGCAGGGGCGATGGATTTAACGCTATTTGCAAAAAGCTTTGCTATTGCATTTGGGGTAACATCTTTTTTGTTTTTAGCAATTAGGCAAGAATAAATACTTGCCAAGCCTGCAATAAAGATGAGCATACTGCTTGAAAAATATTTTGCTCCTGTTTCGCCTAAACGAGCGGTAAAAAATGTGCTCTTAAAGAAATAATCAAGAACAAAGGGAAGAAGAATAATAATTGGCAACAATAAGCCTTCCCAAGAGGTTTTGCACACTTGTTTTAAGCTTGGTAGCTCTTCCTTTGGAATAGGCTTAATCTTATAAAATTTGCAAAATCCCCAAACAATAATCAACTTTTCGAGTATAAACCAAAGCGAAACACCCCATAAAATTATCCAAAATTGACCGGTTGTTATTTCCATTGTTGGATAGAGAGCAGTTAATGCACCTAAGGCGGCAACTATATTAGAGGATGGAGGTATCATATTTCCGAGATAGCTTGCATTACTTTCAACATTCGCAGCAAGCTCAGCGGGAAAGCCTGATTTTTTCATCGCAGGAATGGTTATGGCACCTGTTGCCATAACGTTTCCGGGTCCGCTTCCTGATAAAGCTCCCATAAAGGAACTTGCAATAACCGAAGCATATCCTGCGCCACCCGGAATTTTGCCGAGTAAGGCGAGAATAATAGCAACGCAATCGTCAATAACCTTGGTTTTAGTTAATATAACCGACATTGCAACAAATGCGGTCATTGAGTAGAGTAGGGAGGTTGAAAGTCCGCTATCTATGTAACTTAAAATATTACCCCACTTTCCCGTGATAGTGAGCAACACGATAAAGCTCACAAAAACTGCCTCATAAACGGGACGTTTAAGAAGCAAAAACCAAAGACAAATCACCAAAAGTAAAATGCCAAGGTAGATAAATGTGCTGGGCATAAAAGCACCTCTTTCTATTATTAAAAGTTATAAAAAATATTACCTTTTAGTTATAAAATAGCATAAAATTTATGATTTGTCAACACTTTTTTTATGAATTTAAGGTTAGTTTTTAAGCTTTAATAATTAGTTGAAATCTAGGATTTTTTATGCTATAATATATATTAGGTAAGTATGTTTTTTGAAAGGAAACAAAGGTTATGAATTCAAGACAGCTTCAATATGTTGTAACACTTTCAGAGATTTTAAATATTTCTCAGGCGGCAGAAAAGCTTAATATTTCACAGCCTGCTCTCAGTAAACAAATTCTGGCTCTGGAAAAGGAGATAGGTGTCACTCTTTTTGACCGTTCTACATTTCCTATAAAACTAACTGCAGCAGGTGAAAGCTTTGTTTTGGATGCGAGAGAAATTTTATTCAAGGAGCAAAAGCTAAAAAGCTCAATGAATGGCTTTAAAACGGGCAAAAAGGGACGTTTGGTAATTGGAATTTCCCCGTTTAGAGCCTTTTATTTCCTTTCTGATATAATTAAAAAATTGCAAACCGAATTTGAGGGATTGCAAATTGTTTTAAATGAAACAAATAGTATACAGCTTCATCAGGATGCGGCTGACGGAAAGGTTGATTTCGCAATAATAAATTTGCCGGTTGATGAGGCACTTCTCAAAATCATTCCATTAGAGCACGAGCCGGTTTTGTTGGCAATTCCAAGGGAGTTTGCTGTTAAATTTTCTAACCGTTTACCAAATAAAAATGAGAAATATCCTGTTATTGATATTTCTGAGTGTAAGGATATTCCTTTCATAACTCTTAGCAAAAATCAAGAGTTAAAGCAATTGTTTGACAAGCTTTGTATGGTTGCTCAAGTATCACCTGTTATAACGACCGAAGTGGTTAGCGTAACAACTGCTTGGAGCTTGGCAAAGGCAGGGGTTGGAGCAACTCTTTTACCAATTAAATTCGCCGAGAATGATTATGATAAAGAAAAAATGATTTTATTCCAGTTTAAAAATTCGGTTTCAATAAGGCAACCGGTGATAGTTTATCGCAAGGGGCTTTATCTTTCGGATTATGCAAAACGAGCTATTGAATTAATTTCTTGCCAAGATTAGTCTATCCAAATATTTGGTTTTTTGCGAATATATGTATGTTTTGTATATAATATATATTATTTATTGACTTATTGTGTACAAAATGATATAATTTTATAGTTATCATTGGTTAGGATTTAATGTGTTTTGTGCCTCGCACATCAAAAAATCCTTTATTTACAAAATTCTGCGACCTTAAAGGTGTG
>JAZSLI010000014.1:0-226707 GCA_045535295.1 Acutalibacteraceae bacterium
GATGATGATTCCAGACTTTCTTTCCTGCAGGGCAACTATATTACCCTGACGAATATGAAAGAAGAGGAAATCGACCGTATCATCCGCTATCGACTTGCGCCGATTAATATTTCTGTGCATACGACCAATCCGGAACTTCGCTGTAAGATGCTTCATAATCGTTTTGCAGGCAATGTGTTATCTTATATTGATAAACTGTATGAAGCAGAGATTCCGATGAATGGGCAGATTGTACTTTGTAAAGGATGGAATGACGGGGAAGAGTTAGAAAGAACCATCAAAGATCTGTCAGCGTACCTTCCGCATATGGAGAGTGTTTCTATCGTTCCGGTAGGACTTACTAAGTATCGTGATGGTTTAGAACCATTAGAATCTTTTACAAAAGAAGATGCTCTTGAAGTCATTGAAACAGTAGAAAAATGGCAGAAGAAATTCTTTGTCAGCCATGGCAGCCATTTTGTTCACGCCAGTGACGAATGGTACATTTTAGCAGGACTTCCATTCCCGGAAGAGGAGCGTTATGACGGCTATTTACAGTTGGAAAACGGCGTAGGCATGATGCGCCTTTTATGTGAAGAATTTACAGAGGCTTTTGAAGAATACAAAGCAAAAGAAGATAAGACAAGCTCTGTGCAGGAGAAGAAAGTAATTTCAGTGGCGACAGGAAAACTTGCCTATGAGATGATTTCCTACATGGCAGAGCAGGTTATGGCGGAACATCCATGGTTATTTATCCGAGTTTACGAAATCGAGAATCGTTTCTTTGGTGAGAAAGTAACTGTATCCGGTTTATTGACCGGACAGGATATCATTGCCCAGTTAAAAGGTAAGGATCTTGGTGAGACTCTTCTTTTACCGGAGAATGTGCTTCGTTCCGGTGAGAACGTATTCTTAGACGATGTAACCTTAAGCGGAGTGCAAACTGCTTTACAAGTAAAAGTTGATATTGTAAAATCGAGTGGAAAAGATTTGATGTACAAATTACTGGGAGAAAGCCCAGAGGAGGAATAATACATGAGCAAACCGATTGTAGCCATCGTAGGGAGACCGAACGTTGGTAAATCAACCCTGTTCAACGCCTTAGCGGGACAGCGTATCTCTATCGTAAAAGATACCCCGGGTGTAACAAGGGACCGAATTTATACAGATATTACATGGCTTGACAAGAACTTTACTATGATCGATACAGGGGGTATCGAGCTGAATACAGATGACATTATCTTATCCAGCATGAGAAGCCAGGCAGAGACAGCCATTGAGACAGCAGACGTTATCATTTTCTTAGTTGACGTAAGACAGGGACTTGTGGATGCAGACTATCATGTGGCAGATATGTTAAGACGTTCTAAGAAGCCAATTGTCTTAGTTGTAAACAAAGTGGACAGCTTCGAGAAATATATGCCGGATGTATATGAATTCTATAACTTAGGACTCGGTGATCCAATTCCTGTATCAGGAGCATCCAGACTTGGACTTGGCGATATGCTTGACGAAGTAGTGAAATATTTCACACCGGAACAGTTAGAAGAGGAAGAGGATGACAGACCACGTATCGCCATCATTGGAAAACCAAACGTAGGTAAATCTTCTATCATCAACAAGCTTCTCGGCGAAGAACGAGTAATTGTATCCGATATTGCCGGAACAACAAGAGATGCTATCGACACTCCTGTGACAAGAAATGGTCGTGAATATGTCTTCATTGACACAGCAGGTCTTAGAAGAAAGAATAAGATCAAGGAAGAAATCGAACGATTCAGTATTATCAGAACGGTAAGTGCCGTAGAACGCTGTGATGTGGCTGTTCTTGTCATTGATGCATCAGAAGGTGTTACTGCTCAGGATGCAACAATTGCAGGTATTGCCCATGAAAGAGGAAAGGCAGTGATTATTGCTGTTAATAAGTGGGATGCGGTTGAAAAGGATGGCACCACTATGGATAGTTACAGGAAAAAGCTTATGAAGGATTTTTCCTTTATGCCTTATGCGCCCATTATTTTTATTTCTGCAAAAACGGGACAAAGGGTTGACCGTCTTTTTGAGCTTATAAAATATGTTAATGGACAAAACACAATGCGCATTTCAACTGGACTGCTTAATGATGTTTTGGCAGATGCTACTGCCCGTGTTCAACCTCCAACCGATAAGGGAAAGAGATTAAAGATATATTATATGACTCAGGCTTCAACTAAACCGCCAACATTTGTTTGCTTTTGCAATAAAGCAGAGCTGTTTCATTTTTCTTATCAACGATATCTTGAAAATCAAATTCGCTCAACCTTTGGGTTAGAGGGAACACCGGTTAGGTTTGTTATTCGTGAAAGGGGCGACAAATAATGTTTATGACAGCTTTTATCACAGTTATAGCCGCTTATTTAATAGGTAGCGTGAACTTTGCAGTTATTTTTAGTAAGATTTTTTTCAAAAAGGATGTTAGAAAATTAGGTAGCGGAAATGCCGGAACAACCAATGTTATGAGAAACGGGGGATTTTTACCCGGTGCTTTAACATTTTTATGCGATGCGGGTAAAGGCTTTATTGCAACCTTTATGGGAAAACAAATTTTTGAGTTTATTGCCGTAAACACCGATGCCTTTTGGGCAAACGGGGTGGTAGGTGCTTATGCTTGCGGCTTTGCTTGTATGCTTGGACACGTTTTGCCCTTGTTCTTTGATTTTAGGGGTGGCAAGGGAGTTGCAACAAGTGTTGGAATATTCGCTGTTTGTTCACCTATTGCAATTATTTCAGGTTTAATTGTTTTTGCAGTTTCACTTTTAATTTCAAAAATGGTTTCACTTAGCTCTCTTTTAGCAACAATAGTTGTTGTTGCACTTTCGATTTACTTTTATAACTCTGCTGGACCTATTTATGTTCAGATTATATTAAGTGTGCTTATGGGATTGTTGGTTTTTTATAAGCATAAGGAAAATATAAGGCGTATTTTAAACGGTACCGAATCCAAAATCGGAAGGAGAGGTAAATAATGTCTAAAATAACTGTTTTAGGTTCAGGCGGATGGGGAATGGCATTGGCAATAACGGCCTTTAATAATGGCTGTGAGGTTAATCTATGGTCACCCTTCGCCGAAGAGGTTGCGATGCTTCAAACAAAGAGAACAAACACTAAGCTGTTAAAGGATATTTATTTACCGGACGGTATCAATATTACTGATGATTTATCGGTTGTAGAGGCGGACACCTTAACCGTTATTGCAACTCCTTCTGTTGCTATAAGAGAGGTAGCAGAAAAATTAAGTAAATATAACGATTTAGGAATCATTGTTAATGTTTCAAAGGGCTTAGAAAAAGATACCCTTAAAAGACTTTCGGTTGTTATATCGGAGGTTTTGCCTGAAAGTCCTATTGTTGTTTTAACCGGTCCTTCACACGCAGAAGAGGTTGCAAGAAAAATGCCAACCTCTATTGTTGCGGCTTCAAAATCTATGCCTGCGGCGCAAGCGGTTCAAAGTATTTTTTCAAATGATTATTTTAGAATATATACATCGGGTGACCTTGTTGGAGCAGAGCTTGGCGGTGCTCTTAAAAATGTTATTGCCATAGTTGCCGGATTCTGTGACGGAATGGGATTTGGCGATAACACAAAGGCAGCACTTATTACAAGAGGCTTGGCGGAAATGGCAAGATTAGGTGTTTGTATGGGTGCAAAGGAATATACCTTTGCAGGCCTTACTGGAATTGGCGATCTAATAGTTACCTGTACTTCACAGCATAGCCGAAATAACCGCTTTGGTTATAAAATCGGTAAAGGTATTCCAATAAAGCAAGCATTAGAAGAGGTTGGAACGGTTGAAGGCTATTATGCCGCCTTGATGGCATATAAGCTATCTCAAAAATATAATATTGAAATGCCAATAATTAGCCAGTGTTATAGTATTTTGTATGAAAATAAGGATATAAAAACGGTTGTTAAAGACCTTATGACCAGACCGTACACAAAAGAACATTAAAATATATAATTTATTAAAAAAAGACTTGATTTTTGTCATAAGTTATGGTATTATTGTTTTTGCTATTGTGGTTGTATTAATCAACCAGTTCTAAGAAGGAGGTGCAGACCATGGCTAAATGTGATATCTGCAACAAAGAAATTGCTTTCGGTATTAAGGTTTCTCACTCACATAGACGTTCCAACAGAACCTGGAAGCCCAATGTTAAGAAGGTAAAGGCAATCGTAAACGGTTCGCCCCGCCGTATCAATGTTTGCACCCGTTGCTTACGTTCAGGTAAAGTGACCAGAGCTATCTAAGTGAAAACTTGAAATAATATTTCTTGCAAATAACCCCTGAGTTATTACTCAGGGGATTTTTGTAAAATAAGTGAGATGTTTAAAAGTGATAAAAGCGGTTATTTTTGATTTAGATGGAACGCTTGTCAATTCCTTGGAGGATTTGGCATCAAGCACCAATTATGCTTTAAAGCAGTTTGGTTTCAAAACTCATAAAACCGAAGCTTATAAATATTTTGTGGGAGACGGTATACCTAAGCTCGTTGAAAGAGCCTTACCGAAGAATATAAACGCCCAAAACATAAGGCTTGAAGTTTTAGAGTGTTTTTTGAAGCATTACCGTGTGCATTATGCTGACAAAACTACCGTTTATGAGGGCATACGAGAGCTTTTAAACGATTTAAAGCGAAAAAGCATAAAATTAGCCATTATATCGAATAAGGCTCAGGAAATGGCTTCTACGGTGGTTAATAAGCTTTTTAATAATGAGTTTGAAATAGTTTACGGTAAACAGGAAGGTTATCCTGCCAAGCCTGATGCAAAATTAACTTTAAAACTTATATCCGAATTAGAGGTTGAGCCGCAGGAATGTTTGTTTGTAGGTGATTCGGGTATGGATATGGCAACTGCAAAGAATGCAGGCTGCGTTGGTGTGGGTGTGCTCTGGGGTTTTAGAGATAAAACAGAGCTTTGCAAAAACTCAGCAAAATTCATTGCCGAAAAACCATGTGAAATAATGGATTTAGTAAAGGAATTTAATAATGAAATCTAAATATATAACTACGAAGCTTGCCTGTTATGTAGGATATATAGTTCAGGCTGTGATAAATAATTTTTTGCCGATTTTATTTATTGCTTTACAAGATGTTTATGGTATCGGTTATGAAAAATTAGCACGCCTTATATTTTTGAATTTTGTAGCACAAATGGCAGTTGATTTAATATCACCTAAAATTATTGAACGCATAGGTTATAGAGCATCAGCCTTTATGAGTCAGGCCACAGCCGCATTGGGACTTTTAGTATTAGGCTTTTTGCCTAGGATGATGGGAAATACATATCTTGCCATTTCACTTTCGGTTGTAATTTATGCTATCGGAAGCGGTCTTATGGAGGTTATTATCAGTCCTATAGTTGAAATGCTGCCCACGTCTGATAAATCAGGTAATATGGCATTTCTTCATTCCTTTTACTGTTGGGGACAGGCTTTTACTGTAATTGTAACCACCCTTTTGGTATTTATGTTCGGATATAAAGGTTGGTTGAATGTTCCTTTGGTTTGGGCGATTTTACCGTTTATAAATATGTTTTCATTTTTAAAGGTTCCCATAGTTGAGCCTAATAAAAACGAAAAAAATCAATCCCTTAAAGAGCTTTTAAAATCACGAAGATTTATTGCATATATGATAATGATGTTATGTGCGGGTGCAAGCGAGATTGCGATGGCTGAATGGGCTTCAATGTTTATTCAGCAGGCATTAGGTGTATCAAAGGTGGTAGGTGATCTTGCAGGCCCGTGCGCCTTTGCAATATTTATGGGAATAGGTAGAGTGTGGTATTCAAGGGTTTCTCATAAGATTTCTTTTAAAAAGACAATTATTGTACTTAGTGCTCTTTGTCTTATATGCTATATTGTTGTTGCTCTTTGTAAGATAGCAGTAATAGCGCTTGTTTTTTGTGCGGTTTGCGGCTTTACTGTTAGTATTTTCTGGCCAGCAATACTCTCGGCAGGCGCTAAGGATTATCCGGCAGGCACTTCTGTACTTTATAGTGTTTTTGCTGTATGCGGAGATACCGGATGTTGTTTAGGTCCGTGGAGTCTCGGAATAATTGCAGATAGTTATGGTTTGAATCTCGGTTTTGCTGCTATGGCGGTTTTCCCAATGGGAATGATAATTGCCACAATTATAGCAACAAAAAAAGATTGCAAAGTTGAGAATTAAGAGTTATTATATATTAAAGAGATTTAAAGAGGTGGCATATATGAAAAGAGAAGATTATCTAAGCTGGGACCAATATTTTATGGGAATAGCGACACTTTCTGCTATGCGCAGTAAAGACCCCTCAACTCAGGTTGGTGCCTGTATTGTTAATAGCGATAAACGGATTGTTTCAATGGGTTATAACGGTATGCCAAGGCATTGTAGCGATGATGAATATCCTTGGGATAAGTGTGAAAGCGCTCTTGATTCTAAATATCTTTATGTTTGCCATGCAGAGCTTAATGCTATTTTAAATTGTGCTATGGGAACTGTTAGCGGATGCACCGTTTATACAACTTTATTTCCTTGTAATGAATGTGCAAAGGCAATTATTCAGTCAGGAATAAGCGAGGTTGTTTATATGTGTGATAAATATGCTGAAACTGATAGCGTTTTAGCTTCTAAAAAAATGTTTGATTCGGCAGGAGTTAAATATAGGGCCTATGGCGAGTCAACAAAAAAAATTACACTTGAACTTTAATATAACATTCAATCTAAAAAGCGATTAGTTTTTTATAAACTAATCGCTTTTTTGGTTATGTATAATCATTGTCAAAGGTTATAACGCACCTAAATGTTGGGTTTATTTTTATTGCTGCCTCTTCGATTCTTTGTTGTAACTCCTTTTGTGTTAATTTTAATTCCTTTGGAATAACAACATCAAAGATTAGGTTGGTTTGGAGCTCGGTTATCGGTGTCATTCTAAAATCGTGTAGCGAAAGATTTGGATGAATTAAAACAAGTTGGTCACTAAGCTTTGATTTAATCTCATTAACCGTTTGGTCATCTGTATCTATTGGGTCCATATGAATCACAACCATAATATCAAGCTTTTCATATAAAAGCTTCTCGCAAAGGTCAATTTCCTCGTGGCATTTAACAATATCAATGTTTTGAGGAACCTCAACATGCACCGAGGCAAACTGTCTACCTGGACCATAATTGTGGATTATAAGGTCGTGAATACCGTTAAAATCCTTGAAGGATAAAATTGTGTTTTCAATATCGGCTATTACTTCGGGTGAGGGTGGGGTGCCCAATAGTTGATTTAGGGTCTCCTTTGCTGAGGAAATTCCTGAATAAACAATGAAAATAGCAACTATAATACCTAGAATAGCATCAAGGTTAAAGGGTATTTCAACAACCAACGAAACAATAACACAAATCAAGATAGCTAATGTTGTTATGCAGTCGTTAAGAGAGTCTTGGGCGGTTGCAAGAAGGGCATTTGAGTTGATTTTTTTGCCGATTTTTCGGTTGAATAAAAAAAGCCAAATCTTAAATAAAATCGAAACACATAAAACAATAACCGAAAAGATTGAATATTGGGGGGCAACACTTTGCGATATAAGTGAAGAAATCGAGCTTTTAAAAAGCTCAAACCCAACAAGTAAAATAAGCATTGCAACAATAAAAGCCGAGATATATTCCATTCTGCCATGCCCAAATGGATGGTCGCTATCAGCGGGCTTGCCTGCAAGCTTGAAGCCTATCATTGTAACCAAGGAGGAACCCATATCCGAAAGGTTATTAAGTCCATCAGCCATTATAGAAATACTGCCGGTTATTAAACCGACAGCAATCTTAAATATACTCAACAAAAGATTAACCGCAATACCAACAACACTGCCTAAGGTGCCATAGGCTTGACGAACAAAGTTATCATCCTTGTTTTCGGGATTTTTTATAAACAGCTTAATAAGAATTGCTGATATCATTATCCTTTTGCTCCTTTTGAACCCTTAGTGCCAAATGAAACACCCGAAAGAATATTTGTTTCAATGGTATATGTTAAATTATCTCTATTACGCTGTCTGCGGAAGGCAAGGTCAACAAGGCGGTTAATTAATTCTTTATAGGAAATACCGCTTGCCTCCCAAAGATAAAAGCTTAAAGAACCTGGAATGGTGTTAATTTCATTGGCATAAACCGTATCGGTCTCGGTGTCAATAATAAAGTCTATTCTAACAACTCCGCAACAACCAAGAGCCTTAAAAATACTGCAAGCAAGGCTCCTTATTTCCTCGGATTTTTCCTCGCTAATATCGGCAGGGATTTTTCTTCCCAGTGATGCCATACCCTTGCTTTGTCCCGAACCTTTGCGGTTACCCATATATTTATCCTCATAGGAAAGGATCTGGTCATTCATAAAGGGTTCCTCGCAAACACTTGCTTCGCAAGAATCAGCATCGCCTAAAACCGAACAATTGATTTCTCTAATGGCGGTTACTGCTCTTTCAAATAGAATGCGGTCAGCAAAAGAGAAGGCAAGAGTTATTGCATCTTGAAGCTCTGATTCGTCATTAACCTTGGTTATACCAACACTTGAACCTAAGTTAACCGGCTTAACAATCAAGGGGAAACCAATTTCATTTATAATTTTATTTGTGATTTCATCTTTTTGAGAAACATATTCTCTTGCTCTAACTGTTATGCAGTCAAGAACGGGGAGATCTGCGCCTTTAAGTACATCTTTAAATATCGCTTTATCCATTCCAACAGCCGAAGAAATAATATCACAGCTAATGTATGGTAGCCCTAAAAACTCGAAGAAGCCTTGAATTGTGCCATCTTCGCAATTAGTTCCGTGAACAATAGGGAAGGCAAGGTCAATTTGGGTGGCCTTGGGCTTTGATAGTAAGCCCTGTGCCTCGGTCTTCATTAAAACCTTATTGTTTTCTCGAACAACATTAACCTTTTTGCATTTTTTTATGAGTGCAGGTAAATTTTTATATTCTTCAATAGTAAATAAAGCATCCCCGCTAAACATTTCTCCGCTTTTTGTAACATAAATGGGGGTAATATCATATTTTTCTCGGTCAATAGAATTCATTGCTTGAACTGCCGAGATAATGGAAACCTCGTGCTCAACAGAACAACATCCGAAAAAAACTGCAATATTAGTCTTCATAAAAAATCACCTTGTTAATTTAAATAGTTATCGGGTAGGTCGTTTTCGATAAGCAAAACGGTGTTTTTATCGGCAAAGGAGGAGTAAATAGCCATTGCTTCAAAAAAGCTTTTTGCAATATATAAATTATCCCTATTAAAGTTGGTTGAGGCAACACCCTCAGCCAACGGTTTAGATCGGTTTTCACCAACAAGTATTATTATATCACAAATTTTTGCAGCTTCAACACCTAAATCGTAATTACATTCATATTCTTTGTCACCAAGCTCGATAAGACCGGGGGTTATGATAACCTTTTTCATATCATTAAATGAGGATAAAACTCTAACTGCCTCAATCGAGCCCTCGGGATTTGCGTTATAGGCATCGTCTATCATAATCGAGCCGCCAATTGAGGTTTTCATCTCCAAACGATGCTCGGTGGGTTTTAGCGAGGCAACAGCAAATTTAATATCCTCTTCTGAAACACCCAAGCTATGAGCGATAGCAACAGCACCTGTAATGTTGATGACATTATGAAGTCCTAAAAGCTTTGTTTTAAGGGGGATAACTGCATTTCCTATGCAAACCTCAAAGGCTAATCCATCCTTAGAATGTGTAATATTTTGAGCTTTATAATTAAAGCCTGAGTCGGTGCCATAAACATTATATTGCTCCAAGCTAATTCTTGAAATAAGTTCTTTGCTTTGTCCGTTAACGAAAACACTTCCATTTTTGCGTTTGGTAGCATTGGCCAACTCAAACTTGGTTTTAAAAACATTATCAACCGATTTAAAGGTTTCAAGGTGCTGAGGGCCTACCGAGGTAATAAGTGCATAATCGGGGTTAACAATATCACAAATTTCCTTGATATCACCAATATTTTTAGCACCCATTTCGCAAATAAAAATTTCGGTTTGCGGTTGAAGGGATTCTCTAATTGTTCTAACAACACCCATAGTTGTGTTGAAACTTTTGGGTGTGCAAACGGTGTTAAACTTTTCGCTTAAAATTCTTTGCAAAATAAATTTCGAGGTGGTTTTACCGTAGCTTCCTGTTATTCCTATAACCTTTAAATTTTTATGCGATTTAAGGATTTTTTTTGCATCGGCAATGAAAAAGTTTGCAAATATTTTTTCTATCGGTAAGGTGATCGCCCAGCAAATATAGGTTAAAATGGGCGAAACAAAGCAAAGCATAAAGCAAATAACCGAAAGAAGCTTTGAAAAAAAGCTCTCATAGCTTAAAATAAAGCCTAAAATTAATAAAATAAATATGATAATGGAAGCACCAAATAAGCGCTTAATCCTACTTGTGAAAACCAAGGGCTTAATTGATTTTTTTTGAAGGCTTATCGCAGAAAAAATGCTGTAAATTAAGTAAATAGTTATTAAAATCAGTTGTATTAAATAGAGCTCAAAATAAAAAAGGGCAGAGGATATAAAGAAAATAAAGCAGGGAACAATTGGGAAATTATCGCTTAACCAATTAGTGTAACGAGAGGGGAAGTATGAATTTTGTTGGAGCATTTGAAACTGTCTTGCTAAGAAAAAAATGCCGAGTATTATCGCAGATATTAAAGAAATCAATAAATAATAAAAATTCAAAATTATCCCACCTTTACACAATAAAGCTGTTTAATATGGCAATAGTTCGTGCTTGTTGCTCAAAAAAAGCAAAATGCCCCGCATTTTCAAAAACGCATAGTCCTGAATCCTTGATTAAGCTTTCGATAATTTTAGCATCGCTAAGGGGTGTATCGGTATCCTTTTCACCCCAAATTAAAAGGGTTGAAGCATTTATATTGGGTAAAATTTCCCTAAGGTCAGTATTGACAAGAGAAACTAAGGTTTTTCTTAAAACCTCATCTGCGGCGTTATAGTCAGCCGAGCCATAATGCTTGCGAGCCTTATCTAAAAGGCTCTTGCTATAATTTTTGATAATCGGAAGGGTCAAAACTTTTTTAATAAATTCAAAGCTCCTTGCTCTAAACTTTTGCTTGGCGGTTTTTTTGGGGATAAGACCCGCTGAATCAAGTAAAACGATTTTTGAAGGGTTAACCATACCCTCGCCAACCATTTTTAAAATAACCCGTCCACCGTGAGAATGACCTATCATAATTGGGTTATCAAGCTCTAACTTTTGCATAAACTCTAAAACAAAATCGCAATAGTTTTGTAAATTCCAAGGCTCTTTCATTTTTTCACTGTTACCGCAAGCGGGGAAGTTAACTGCAACCGTTTTGCAACGGTTAGAAAGAGCGTCCATAATATTTTCGTAAAATTTAAAAGAAGAACCCCAACCGTGAAGAAACAAAACAGGTATCCCAGAGCCTTTTTCAGTATATTCAATATTAAGACCGTTAATGGTTATATTCATAACAAAACTCCTTATACGGTGTGGTTTTGAAAGGTTAAATTAGTTCAATGATGGCGGCTAAATTTCCTCTTCTTCCATTTGTTGCTCTATGAGAATGTAAATCCTCGCAGTTGCAACAAGTGCAAATGTCATTAGCATCGATATTATCAGGGCTTACCCCTGCATTAATGAGAATTTGTCGGTTAGCCTCAACCAAATCAAGCATAAATTTTCCGTTTTCTTTAAAGGTAAATATTTTATCTAATATCAGATATGGGATTTTTTCAAACTCACTGAAAACAGGTAAATCAACCTCATAACAGCAGTTTAAAATGCAAGGGCCGATACAGGCAATGATATCCTTTGCCTCGCAACCATATTCCTTAATCATTTTTTCGATTGTTACCTTGGCTATTTGCTTTGCGGTTCCTCGCCAACCAGCGTGTGAGGTGGCAATAACCTTCCGTTTTGGGTCACAAAAAAGTAAAGGTGTGCAGTCAGCATATTGGGTTACAAGAGCAACACCGCTTTGGTTGGTTATAAGACCGTCAACATCGCAAAAGGAGGGCTTTGTGATTCCTGTCCCACAGTCATTCTTTGTAACGCAGATAACATTATTTGTGTGGGTTTGGTGGCTAAGGACCAAATGCTCGGTGTTAATACCTTCGGCTTCGCATATTATTTTATAATTATTAAGAACAGTTTTAAAATTCTCGCCTCTATTAAAGCTGAGATTCATTTTAGCGCAGTCGCCCTCGCTTATTCCGCCATGGCGGGTAGAAAAAAGGTGACGCACAACGCCGCTTTTTAATAACTTTGGAAACTGGATATATTCCAAATCTCCCTTTTTAACAATATTTAATTTAGAGGATTTAAGCATATAAAATCAACCTTTAAATATGAAATTCTTCGAAGGTTATACGGTCTAAAAACTTAATGGAATTTGCTTTTAGTTTTTTGTAAATAGTCTCATCGTATTTTTTATCTAAAATAGTTTTTGCCTCGTTTAATTTCGGAGTGCGAAAATCGGTAGAATGAGAATCGGTTGCAATGTATGTGACAATTCCTTTTTTAAAAAGCATTTTAAAGGTTGAAGCAAGGCTATTTTCAAGTAAGGAATCGGCGTTTATTTGTGCGGGAATGTTGCGACCTTTAATAAACCTTAGAAGCTTTTTAAAGTTTTTATTTTTGGCATACCTTTCAATATGAGCAATTATGGGAATAATACCATGGTTTTCAATTAAAACTCTTAAATCCTCAAATGCACGGTTCGGAATATTAGTTCCGGAAAATTCGAGCAATAAAAAGTTTGAATTGGAAAGACAAAGGTCATATAACGACATAGAGTCGGAAATGCCTTCGTAATAAAGCACTTCCGCACCCAAAAAGATTTCGGGGAGAGTGTTCTTTTGTGCTTCTATTTTTATGGCGTTGTAAGCCGAGGTAACTTTTTTTGAAAAATCATCTAAGGTGTCTTCAAAGGGATAAAAATGCGGAGTGGCAATAACATGGGTAATTCCTTGAGATTTCATCATTTTTAAAATCTCAATTGATTCTGATAAGCTTTGTGCACCATCATCAACAGCGGGTAGAATATGCGAATGTATATCCAGAAACATTTTGGACCCTCCCACAATTTTGAATTCTTTTTAGTGTTTAGAAAACTAATGTTTTTTAAATATCCCAATAGTATATTAGTGTGACAGCAAAAAGCCACCACACTAATTTTTTATTTGTAATATCCGTATTTTTTATATTTACCATAGCCATAACGGCCATATTTTCCATATTTTCTGTATTTATATAGGCCTTCGGGGGCAGCATCAGAGCCGTTCATAACAACGCCTAACACAAAGATATTAAGCTCATTTGTACTGGCAATGGTTTGCTTGAATGAATCAATAGAGGTAACGCCGGCACGAAGCACCAACAATAAACCATCGCACTTTTGGGAAATAACAAGTGCATCAGAAACGAGGTTTATTGGCGGAGTATCAATAATAACATAATCGTATTTTGAAGAAAGCTCGCTGAGCATTTTATCAAAAGCGGATGAGCTAAAAAGCTCGGAAGGGTTGCTCGAAAATGTACCCGAGGTTATAACATCAAGATACGAGCTATAATGATGAATGGCATCATCAATAGGAGTATCGTTTGCAATAATATCTAAACAACCCAAAGAATTTTCTATTTTAAGCTTTTTATGAACGGTTGCACGACGAGTATCCGCATCAATAATAACAACCTTTTTATTTAATTGAGAAAGGGTAATTGCAATATTAACTGCGGTTGTTGATTTACCCTCAGAAGCATTAGGACTCGAAATAGCAACAATTTTACCGTTAGTTTTTGCCAAAATAGAAACCAAGTGAATACGAATGCTTTTATAGGATTCAAGAACTGAAAAAGGGGTTTTGCTGCTTTTAGTTTTTATAGTAACATTAGAGGCAACGACTTCTTCATCGGTAGTGACGTTAGGATTTTTATTCTCGTTCTGCATCTTCGCTTCCTCCTGTGTTAAAATATTCGCCATAATTCTTATAATATTTTTCGCTTCTTGCGGCCGAGAAATCCGGAACAACTCCGATAATCGGAATGTCAAATCTTTCCTTGAAATCCATCTCACCGTGAATTACAGTGTTAGAAGAATAAACAATAACAGCGATAACGTAGGCAAGGGCAGCACCAATTATTGCAGCTATGAAGGTTGCAACAGTTGTTCTTGGAGAAACCTTGCTTGCTGAGAAGGCATCTGTTGTGATAGTTGCAGTGCCGGGAATAAATTCGCCAATAAAATTAGGTGCCAATTTTAAAAATTCATTAGTAAGCAAAATGGCTTCCTCTTTTGTATTAGCGGTGAAGCTAACCTTGATGAAAAGAGAATAATTTTCCCTATCGGCAATGGTTGCTTTGCTGCTAAGAGCTTGGTATGAATACTTACCATTTAACTTTTCGGAAAGCTGTTGGTAGATTTTCGGGTTTCTCAAAATATCACGAACGGTATAAGAAAGATTGACGGAAGCTGTGATATCGGTATTACTAACCGATTTATCACCACTCACCGCACCGGCAACCACCTCACCGTTGGTAACTAAAACTGAACCTGTTGCCGAATAGACGGGGTCGGTTATAAATTTGCAGTAAACGAATGCACCAACTGCAAAAATCGCAGCACAAAGAATAATAACAACTAAATTTCTCAATGCGATTCTCACGAGCGCAACTAATGTAAGATCTTTCACACAGACACCTCGTTTTAAATTAAAATCATACAAAAATATGATACCATAAACAAAGAAGATAATCAAGTATAAAAATTGAAATTAGTGCTAAATTTTTATATTGTTATATAAGGACAATGCTTTTTTGTAAGAATCGCCTATTTCGCTGTAATTAGAATAGGCATTATTATAAACCTCGATTATTGCAGAACCTTTATAATCGTTTTTATGAAGAAACTGAAAAAATGCTTCAAAATCAAACCCACCGTTATTAAGGGGTAACAAGCAGTCACTTGCAAGGGAGTGGTCGCTTATATGGTAATGATGGATATTACTAAAAAATTCGTTAATCAGCGAGAAGGGAGGATATCCGCAACGAACCGACTGCTTAATATCAAAACAAAACTCAGCTTCATTTCCCAAAATTTCTTTCATTGAGCGCATAAATTCAATATCTCCCGCTCTAAAATTGCGAACATTTTCTTGAAGCACAGTAACTCCACTTTTTAGGGAGGCGTTTTTGAGTTGCATATATCTCTCACAATATTCTTGGTCACTTAAAATACCATTAGGCTTCCCACCATGCATAATGATATATTTTGCTCCAAGCTTTGCGGCAATTTCTCCATAACGGGAGTATTTTTCAATGCCTTCATAAAACCTTCTGTCATAGGCAGAGAAGAGTAAAAATGATTCAGCAAGAGAAAAGGTCGGATGAATAGAAGCAACAGTAATTCCGTAATGCTCCTTAATATCAAAAAGAAGGTCGATAAAGCTTTCCTTTAATTCGGATTCGGCATTAAAGAAAATTTCAGTTGTTTTAACTCCTGCTTTGCCGATTTCTCTTAATGCTTCTTCGGTTTCAAGAGGATAATAACAAGCAGTAGAAACTCCTAATTTCATAAAATAGTCTCCTTATTTGGTGTAACAAAAACTGTTTTGTTGGTAGTATAGATAACCATACCCGGTTTAGCACCTGAGGGCTTTTTGACAAATTTTATTTGAGTGTAATCAACCGGAACATTAGAGGAATTTGCAGCCTTTGAGTTTTTAGCTGCTAAGGTGGCGGCAAGCAAAATGGTTTGGTCGCTCACCGCTCTTCCCTCACACATAACAACAACATGAGAGCCGGGTATTCCTTTAACATGAAACCAAAGGTCGCTTTTTGAGGCTAAATGTGTGGTTATATAGTCATTTTGGAGGTTGTTTTTGCCAACTAAAATACGGTATCCCTCGGGTGAGGTTGTTTCATTAAAGTCAGGAACGGCAGTTTTGACTTTTTTGATATTTCTTTCCTTTTTTATATACCCCGCTTTTTCTAATTCCTCTTTAATTTCCCAAATATCAGAAATTGAAGTAGCTCGGTTTATTGAATCAATAACTGAATCGAAATATAAGATTTCTAATTTATCCTGCTCGGTTAAGGCGGTTAAGGTTTGTTCGGCAGTGTAGGTTTTTTTATAGTCTTTAAAATATTTTTCGGCATTTTTAGCAACCGAAAGAGCAGGGTTTAGCGGGATTTCTAAAAGCGAAAGCTCAGGATCGTAATAATTGCTGACCACCGCCTTCTTGCTACCGTTTTCGATAGCGTAAAGATTTGCTTTTAAGAGTTCGCCGTAAATTCTAAGTTTTTCTCGGTTTTCACATTTTTTAAGCTCTAAAAGCCTTAGCGAAAGCTTTTTCTCGGTTCTATTTTTAAGGTTTGTTACAAGCTTCGCAATATTATGAGAAGCAAGGCTTATGCGGGATGCATTTTCTTTTGCTAAATAAAATGCATCCAAAAGAGCCGAATAGCTTTCAAACTCGGTGATAACATATTTGTTTGAATATTGATTAATGTTTGTGAAAGAAAATTCAAAGGCAGAGCCATCTGCACGAGAGAGCATAACCGCTTTTTTAGCCTCCTTTAAATCATCAAGAACTGTGCAAAAGGCTGAAACAAAGGCATTTTTCTTTGGATTTGTTAAAGAAAACTTTTCGGTTAAATACTCAATTTCTCGGCAAATAAGGGGTGAAAAGCCTTGTAAAAGCGAAAGTAAGGTTTCGCTAATTGGTGCATCTTTTGAATACACCTTCTCGCAAATTACATTTGCATCACATAAAAGAGGATTAAAATTTTTAGTCTGTGGCGGCAATTCGTAAACGGCGTTTGGCAAAATAAGTCGGTTTGCGGTTTCAACATCACTTCGTTTTACAGCATCTATAATTCTGCCATCTTCTTTGACAAGAATTGCGTTAGCTTGGTTGCCGATAAATTCGCAAATAAGCTTTATATTAGTTAAATCGCCAAGTTCATTTGTTGCACTAAAATTTAAAGTGGCAATTCTTTCAAGTCCGTCTTGTGTGATTCCTATAAGGCGAGCAGACGAAAGATATTTTCGTAGCAGCATACAAAAATTAGGCGCAACTGACGGGTTTTCGGGCTTATTTTCGGTAAACTGAATCCTTGCACCTGAGGGTTTTAGGGAAATATAAAGCTTACGTGCAAAGCCTTTTTTGCGCAGCAAAAATACCAGCTCATGCTTAGAGGGCTGGTAAATCTTATCTATATGTGAATTTTGTGCCTCGTTTAATTCTGAGACCATTTTGTGTAAAAATCCACCGTCAAAAGCCATTTGCTACTCCTTAAAATTTTTTAAAAAATCGCTTATTTGTTCACAGGTTTCCTTATAAAAAAGATATTCTTTTTGTTTTTCGTTATTACCTTCTAAGGCATTGGCGCATTTAAGGCAACGGTTATACTGCTTTTCTATGTAAAGTTTTGCGGCATCACCCTTTGGAGAGAGAAGACCAATAAAAGCAAAAAGGTTTGAAGCCTCATTTTTTATGCCACAAAAATTAACAAGCATAACAGAATAAAGTTTTTTGTTTTCGTTTATAGCAACCTCTTTTTTTATAGCAAAGCCATTATTTAAAAGAAAGCTTCTTAAATGCTCGGGAGAGGTTGTTGGTTGCAAAATAACAGTAACTTCGGGGTTAGAAAAAAGAGAAAGGCTTCGTTCAATAATACCCGAAATTACCTCGCCACCCATACCTGCTATAACAAAGGTATCGGCTTCTCCTTTTTTTATATTAGCAGCCCCGTCACAAAGGCGAAGCTCATAATTATTAAGCTTTGCTTTTTCGAGATTCCTTTTAGCATTCAAAAGGGGCTTTTTATTAATGTCGGTTGCAATTACATATTTGGCGATATCGCTTTCTAAAAGGTAAATCGGCAAATATGCATGGTCTGTCCCAATATCGCAAACCCTTGCACCGAGCGGTACAAGGGAGGCAATAGTTGATATTCTTTGACTAATATTTAGCATTATTTGTTCTCAAAATATTTGTTAAGCTTTTCTAAAAGAGCATCACAGTCATTTTGATGAGCGGCACAAGCCTGCTCAATGCTTTCACTTCTTGCGGCGGGACAACCGAGACAATGCATTCCTATTTCAAGGAAAAACTCGGCACAACCCGGATCCATATTTAAAACTTCGCCAATTAACATATCTTTTGTTATTTTCATAATTTTCAATCCTTTTTTATTTAAAATATTTTTATTTCTTTTTTAAGGTCTTGGCGACCGTGATTAAATAATTTTCTGTTATCCATTGCCCAAATTCTACTTGAAAAATCATCTTTTTCGGTTTCGGTTAGGGCTTCGCGCATTTCATAGATTCTTGAATCTAAAAGGTCAAGCTCGCTTAAAAGTTCTGCTTCTATGAACATTGGTCTAACAGCTGCTCCAAACTCAGGTTCACCGTGATGAGAGAGAATCATATGCTCTAAAAGCATTGCGGTTTTTTGGCTAATGCCTAATTTTTTAGCATAGTCTTCAATAGTCATAGCACCCATAGCTAAATGACCTAAAAGATTTCCCTGAGCAGAATATCCCGTTGCAATTCCCGAATCGGCAACATCATATTCGTAAAGCTTTGCAATATCGTGAAGAATGGCGCCCGAAATTAAAAGCTCTTTATCAATAAAGGGATATATTTCGCAAACCTTTTGCGCCAATCTAACAATTGATAGGGAGTGCAGTAATAGTCCACCTCTAACTGCGTGATGAAGCTTGAAGGCGGCGGGCCAATAGAGAAGCTTTAAACGGTTATCGTTTAAAATTTCGGTTACAATTTTTGTAAGCTCGCTATCGTTAAAGCAATTCGCTATCGAAATCAATTCATTAAACATTTCCTCGCCCGAAAAGGCGGCAGTTTTAACAAAATCAGCTATATTAACATTGTCGGCCTCGTTAGTGTGTCTTATACGCTCAATTTTCAGTTGGTCAGCGCCGTTATATTGGGAAATTTGCCCTCTGATTTTAACAAGCTCGTTTACAGTGTATTCGCCATGCAATTCCTTTTGATAACGCCAAAGCTTAGCATTTATTTCTCCGTCCTGGTCACCCAGCATTATATCGAGGTATTGGTCACCCTTTGAAGAGGTTTTTTGTTCAATGCTTTTTATGATACAAAACCCATCAACAAGTCCATTGTTATCAATAGGAGTAAAATTCATATTCTCATTCCTTCCTGTGAACATTATATATGAAAATCCGCTTCAATTCAAGATTTTATTGAGTTGAAATATTCGATAATGCCCTTGGTTATTGCTTCAACCTTTTGAATGGTTATTTCGGGACTTATGATATTATTGTAATCGTGGGTATTAGTCAAAAATCCGTTCTCGGTTAAAACAACAGGACAAACTGTGCTTCTTGCCATATAGTAATAGTGCCAAGCAAGCTTATATCTACTGTAAAGTCCGGTGTTTTGCGTGTGGGTGTTGATAAATTCGGCAGCTTTTTTTGAGAACGGTGTACCATAAAGAGAATCAAAACCACTCGGTTTTGAAGAAGAGTTTCCGTTGTGATGAATTGCAATGCAAAAATCGGGTTTAATATCCCTTAACATTTTTAGCTTATCGTCATTAGTGCTTGTAATATCCGAGGTTCTGGTCATATAAACGGTCGCACCAAGCGCTTCAAGCTCGGCTTTAAGCTTGTTGGCTAAATTCAGATTTCTTTCGGCCTCAGTGTAGGTTTTAGAAAAGGATACAGTGCCGGGGTCTTTGCCGCCATGACCGACGTCAATTAATATTCTCGCACCCGTAAGGTCGGTAAAATATTTGTTATCTCCTGCTTTAACTTGAACAGGATTTAAAAACTCAAAAACTAATTGTCCGTTCTTGTTATAGTTACAGGTCCAGCCATAAAAGCCACCTTGTTTTTTGAGATGAAGCCTTAAAGTATAGTCGGACTGGTTTTTGATAATATCAACCGATTTAAAAATAGGATGGTCTTCCGGAATCTCAATTTCACCTTCAAAAACGGTTGAATAACAAAATGTTATATCAACAAAATTAAAGGTGGGCGAAGTGATAGAATAGTCCTGAATTGAAGGATTAGCGTAAGCTTGTTCTCTTAAATTGAAGTAGAATGGAGCCTTCCATTCGGTATTTAAGGTTAAAACTGTGTGGGTGGTGTTGGTTTCAAAGGAATCAATGGCGATTTGGTTATGGTCAGGTAGGGTGCCGGCCTTTAATTCGATAACCTTAACAACCTGATTCCCGGGCACATTCTTTCTTGTTGTGTAAACCTGTTTGCCAAATCGCATAACCTTATATTCCTTGCTGTCCTTATAGTAAACAGAGCCGGGAGCACAGTAATCAACTGTGCCTTTTGGGAGATAATTGTTTGTTGGACGGGAATAATCGTTGGTTGAATATGCGTCAAAGGTTTCGGCTTGGTCATCAACAATCTCGGCAATGAGCCCCGAGCCAACATTTATATAATTTGGACCGACGGGGGTTGCGGCAGGGTCATAATCAACTATAAAATCGGGCTTTTTGCAAATTATATTTGCCGATTTAAAGCTTTCGCTCTTGCCATTATATTTAGCAGTAAAGGTAACAGCACCAAGGCTTAAATCCGAAAGGTTGTTTGAGGGCAATGTGAAGCTACCAATATAATCAACAAATTGGGCATTATCATCATCGGCACTAATAACTTTTTTTGTGAGGGTTATGGTTTGTCCATTAAAGGAAGCGGTAACATTACTACCATTTCGGGCGTTAACTGTAACACCAAAGGTTGAACCGCAAGAATAGGTTTGTTTGGTGTTGGGGTAATAGGATTTGATAATAACATATCTATAATTTACGGTGTATGTAACAGTTTGGTCGGCATGGGAGAAGGTGAAGGTGTTATCACCAACATTTAAGTTTACAGTAACCGAAAAAATACCGTTTTTCTCACGGTTAACCTCATTTCCGTTAAGTGTGAGTGGAATAGAGGGGTCCGAGTTTCCAGTAAAGCAAAAGGATGCCTCGGTGGTTGAAATCTTTGTTTGAGTTGGTGAGGTTATAACAAGCTTGATTTTCTCTTTGGGTTGTTCCTCTTTATTCGGCGGTTGCTCTGCTGGTTCGTTGTTGCTTAATTGAGGAAGGGTTGAAGAAACGGGCTTTTTGGTTAATTTTATTACTATAAAAACGCATAGCACCGCTAATGCTACTGCAAGTATTGCAGATATAATAATTATTATAGTCTTTTTTGAAAGCTTTGGCATTTATTAATCCTCTTTTACGCATAGGTTATTTATTTTAATTATATACTAAAATAAAATTTTTTCAATGGTTTTTGCCTAACAAAATTTGTAAAATTTATTTTAATATAGTTGGGTTAAGGATATTAATTATAACATCGAAATTTTGCTCGGTTATTTTTATAGGAAGCCCCGTTTGGCCTAAATAAATTTTAAATTTATATTTATCGTTTTTGCAAGTAATAAAATATTCGTTATTTTTAAAATTAACCTTTTCAGTCTTAGCACAAATAAAGGCATAGTAGATAATTTCGGGAATGGAGCCTTCCTTTATAGCCGAGAGATTACATTTGTATAAAAGGTCGTTATAGCTAATTTCGAGTTTTTGACCCTCAAAATGATAGGTAATATTTTGTTCTGAGTTATCTGAGTTTTCAATTTTCGTATTCCCGTTTTTGCCTATAATAACTGAATAACTGTTTTGATTATCAAGATAAGAAGCTGCGGCAGTAAAAGAAAGCCCCGTAGTGACAACTGTCACATCGGAGCTTTTTTGTTTACAAGCAGAGCAAAACAATGCAAAAATTAAAATCAAGTAAAGAAACTTTTTCACATAAATTTTCCTTTTAGAAAAGCGTGATTAAAGCTCCTCAATAAAATCGGTTGGTAAAAGGGCTTCGGCGCTTTTTTTGGAGAGCGCCTTGTCGGCAGCGGCACCGTGAATATAAACAGCGCTAAGAGCGGCGTCCTTAACCGAATAGCCTTGAGCTAACAAAGAAACCAAAATACCCGATAAAACATCACCGCTACCGCCCGTTGCCATTCCCGAGTTGCCTGTTGTGTTAAATTGAAGTTCACCATCGGGAGAGGCAACAATGGTATTAGCACCCTTTAAAATTAAGGTGCAACCAAACTCGGAAACAAATTTCTTTGTAATACCTATACGGTCTTGCTCAATTTCCTTTGTTGAAAGAGAGCAGAGTCTCGCCATTTCGGCAGGGTGAGGGGTCAAGATTAGAGGAGCTTTGCTTTTCTTTAATAAATTTATGCGGCCGGCTAATAAATTTATACCATCGGCATCGATAACGGTTGGAATATTCGAATATTTTAAAATGCTTTCGAGTATTTTTTCGGTATCTCGGCTTTTTCCAACACCGCAACCGAAAAGTAGGGCAGAGGAACTTTTACATAATTCGGGAATATTGATTTTAGCAGCCTTTAAGGTGCCCTTTCGAGTTTGAGAGGTAGGCAAGCAAACCGCTTCGGGTATTCTGCTTGTGAAGGCGGAATAAATACCCTTTGTAACAATGCATTTAGCAATACCAACTCCACTTCTAAGACAAGCTAAGGTTGCGAGTATTGCCGCACCAGCCATTCCGTAGCTACCGCATATTAAAAGTGCGGTGCCAAATGTGCCCTTGTGGGAATTTTTGGGGCGTTGTATAAGGGTTGGTTTTTCAATGGTTTTATAGGAATATTCATCCGTTTTAACCCCAATATCACAAATGCTAACAATGCCACAGTACTCGGAGCTTGTTGGAAGGAAAAAACAAGGCTTTGCGGCAATAAAGGATATGGTGTAATCTGCTTTTATTGCCTTAGAAAAAATAATTCCCGTGTCAGCACAAACACCGCTTGGAATATCAATAGAAACCTTTACTGCTTTTTGAACATTAATTTGTTCAAAAAGCTCTTCTAATTCGGGAGCAGGAGCACGGTTCAAGCCAACGCCGAAAACCGCATCAATAATAACATCAGTGTCAGATGGCATAGAATCGATAATCTTTATTTTAGAAAGCTTGTTAAAGTAAAATTTTGCTGAATCTGTTAAAGGTTCGCCTAACGGGAGTAAAAGACTAACCTGTGCTCCTATTTCGCTAAGATATTGGGCAATAACAAAGCCATCACCGCCATTATTTCCATTTCCGCAAACAAGGGTAATTTTTTTTTCGTTGCAGGAAAATTTTTGGTCTATTTCCTTTGCAGCAGATATACCTGCATTATACATAAGCTCTAAAAAGGAAAAGGCACCGCTTGAAATTGCCTTTTCTTCTGCTTTTTGAATTAAAGCCTTAGTTAAGACAAGCATAGCGATACCTCCTTTATAGACATTTACTTAAACGCGCTGTTTGAAATGAATTTTGGAACAAATTTAGCAATAGCTTCCCTCATACGCTCATTAGGAGCGAAAATAAGGTTATAACTACCAGAGTTAGATTTTTCGGCAACCAAGAAATAGGTGTCTGACTCAGTTTTGTTGCAAGCAACAGTTAAGTCCTTGGGGTTAATATTTGCGGTGACACCCTCTTTATATTTTTCAAGGCGAGTCACCTTTGAAAGCTCTAACGATAAAATTCTTTTGCGGGATTTTTTATTGATTATTTTGTCAATATCAAGGGTCCCATTGGTTATAATATATTCATATTCAATATTAAATTGTCCACAAAGCTTATATGTACCAAATAAAACGCCAAAAACCGCAAGGGGAGTTAAACTGCCTATGAAAAATGGAATAACAAATACGAGTAAAAGACAAATTAAAGCTGCAAGAATCCAAATACCTAAAAGCAAGGCAATTTTTGAAGAGGTTTTTTTAATAGTTATAAGCTGTTCATAAAAAGTATCCATAACATATCTCCCTAAGAAATTGTATATAATTTATATATATTATACAACAAAATAGGTTGTACTTGCAATAGCAAAAAAAATGTTATATAATAATTTTAAACAAAATGAGGTGTTAGTTTGAAAATCAAGAAAGGATATCAACTCAAATTAAAGTCGGGCAGTTATGTTATAGAGTGCACAAACAAAGCAGTTGGTGAGCCTTTTAACTCTATTGTTTTGACCGAAACCTCGGCTTTTTTATGGAATATTTTAAAGGAAAAGGAAGCAACAAAAACCCAAATGCTTGATGCTTTAATTAATAATTTTGATATTTCAACCGTTTTGGCATTAGGCGATATTGATGTTTTTGTGCGCACAATGAAGGAAAATGGAATCATCGAAGATTAAAAAGGATAGTAATTTTAAAGCTTTAAAGTGGATCTTTTTGCGTTGCAGAAGATATACCCTGATAGTTTTATTAGATGCCTTGCTGGTTTCGGTTATAGCGGGTGGGTTTATCGGTCTGGCGTTAATATCAAAAGAGGTTTTAGACCGTGCGGTTTCAGGCAAGGGCGGTTTAGCTTTTTATGCCGGTTTGCTTATCGGAATAGTTATTTTGCAGGTTTTGTTAAGCTCGCTTAATACCCTTACTAAAACTATTGTTTCGGGAAAGCTCACAATGGGGATAAGGGAATATTTATTTAAAAGCATTTGCAAAAAGAAATACGCTAATATTTCCGCTTATCATTCGGGTGATTTGCTCACAAGAATAACTGCGGATTCGGATACTGTTGTTAGCGGAATAACAAATATTATTCCAACCTTTTTTTCCTTAGCAACCAGAATAGTTTTGGGCGTTTGGGCAGTGGCTTCGCTTAACGGTTGGATTATTCTTATTGTTATGGCAGTTTGTTTTTTTGTGCCAATATTTTCTAAAATTGTTAATAAAAAATTCAAGTATTTACATAAAAAATGTCAAGAAACCGAGTCGGCATCTCGTTCATTTATTCAAGAATGCTTTGCAAATTTAGTTGTTATTAAATCCTTTGAAACCACTTTGCCTTTTGCAAAAAAGCTTAAACAATTGCTTAAAAATAACTACAAAGCAAAAATTAAACGCACCTTCCTTACAACCGGTATTAATTTAACTCTTTATTCAATGTTCACAATTGGATATTATGGTGTTTTGGTTTGGGGAGCTATAAATATTAGAAGCGGTATTATTACATATGGTACATTATTGGCATTTTTGCAGATAGTTCAGCAATTAAGAGCTCCGCTTCAAAATATAAGCGGCATTGCGGGAACTTATTTTTCTATGATAGCCTCTGCCGAAAGACTTATTGAGATAGAGGATATCGAAGATGATAAGCTTTGTCCGAAAGAGTTTAAAAAGATCAAGAAAAATTTCAGTGGACTTGAAGCTAAAAATATAACCTTTTCTTATGGTAATGAAAAGGTTTTGGAAAACTGCAATTTCAAGATAGAAAAAGGGCAAATCACCGCAATAACTGGTGAATCAGGAAGCGGAAAGAGCACGATTTTGAAGCTGCTTTTAGGCTTATATGAGGCCGAAGAGGGAAATATAATCCTTAATGGTGATATTATTCCTGATTATTCTTTTGCGGGACTTTTTGCCTATGTTCCGCAAGGATATATGGTGCTTTCGGGCTCTATTAGGGAGAATATAACCCTTTGCAACGACGAGGTTTCTGAGGAAGATTTGATAAAGGCTGCAAAAACCGCCGAAATTTATGATGTTATTGCCTCCTTACCGCAGGGCTTTGATACTGTTTTAAGCGAGCGAGGTGGAGGACTTTCGGACGGTCAAATTCAACGAATTTCAATTGCAAGAGCATTGCTTGTTGATGCGCCCATTTTATTGCTCGACGAAGCAACCTCGGCGTTGGATGAGGAGACCGAAACCAAGGTGCTTTCCAATATTAGAAATTTAAAGGATAAAACTATTTTATTCGTTACCCATAGAAATACAAGCCTTAAAGTTTGCGATAGAATTATTCATTTGGAGAATAAAAAAGCCCAGCTTAAAAAGTAAAAAAATAATTGAAAAGTGCTTGATTATTTGGAATTAATGTGATATAATGCATATCGTTGTGTGGAAATGCACAAATTTGCGCTGATAGCTCAGTTGGATAGAGCATCTGCCTTCTAAGCAGAGGGTCGGGGGTTCGAGTCCCTTTCAGCGTGCCAAAAAAGAGAAATGTTGCCGCAAGGTTTCATTTCTCTTTATTTTTTTATCTATAATATAAGGGACTCGAACAAGGCGTAAAAAAAACAGTCCGGTGGACTGTTTTTTAGCCGCGGCAACGAGCGAAAGCGAGGCGATAGGCTCGGGAGAGCCGAGACAAAGTCCCTTTCAGCGTGCCAAAAAAGAGAAATGTTGCCGCAAGGTTTCATTTCTCTTTATTTTTTTATCTATAATATAAGGGACTCGAACAAGGCGTAAAAAAACAGTCCATCGGACTGTTTTAATTTTTACCCATCATAATCTTCAATAGCCGATAAGGCTTCTTCCTTTGTCATAAAGGCTATTCCAGAATCTAACTGCTTTTTATCGGCATCAGGCAGGGTATCGAGAACTATTGAACTGTAAACCTCAACGATTTGCTTACCGTTAAAAAGAGCAACCGAATTGCCATAGGATTTTAGTACCCATTTCTCCGGCTCCTCGGTTTTGCATTTTGCCGCCATACCAAAGGCGATAATAATTGATACTATCGCAACAGTTAGAGAAATAGTTATAATTAAAATGGTTTTTCTTGTTGCTTTTTCCATTTAAAACGCCCCTTTTAAGCTATTATTGGCATATATTATATTTTATATACATTTTAGGTTTTTGTTAAAATTCCTTTGGATAAAATCCGTTAAGCAACAAAATTGCAGTGCTGAACATAACCGAAAGGGGAGAATATTGCTTATTAAGCTTGATTTTATATTCGCAGGGCATTATCTCGTTTCCTTTATTATCAGTAATTGTGCGTTGAAGAGAAATTACAAAAAAATCCTTGTTGATGCTCGAAAGCGTTACGGTGTTTATAGGATTCATACCGCAAATAATAACCGGCACCTTATTTTGCTTAAAAACTTCAAGAGCAAAGCTATTATGTTCTTCGCAAATACCGATAAAGCCTTTTGGCAAAATTTGTTTTTTAAATCGTTCGGTTTCATCACAAAAAACCGCAATACCACGGTTTAACCTTAATTCGGCAGGTTTGTATTCGCTTATAATTGTGAATAGTCCGTTAATTGTCTGGACTGACTTATCCGAAATATAATTTCCGCCAAAGCTTTTTAAGATTTCAGTTATTTCTTTTTCCGTTTTGCTTTTGCGGTTGGCAAACAGTAAAACCATTTTATCACCAAAGAATATTATTTGCTAAAAACAAAAAAATAACCCTTTAAAAAGGGTTATTTTTAAATAAAACATATTAATTTTTTATGCTGTTAGGTAATATTTTACCAAAGACTGTAAAAGAGTGTCACGATCTATTCGGCGAATAAGATTTCGGGCATTATTATGAGTTGTGATATAGGTTGGGTCCTCGGAAAGAATATAACCAACAATTTGGTTAATTGGGTTATAACCCTTTTCTTTTAGTGCGTCATAAACTGTTACTAAAATTTTTCTTATTTCTTGCTCGGTTTGGTCCCCAATAGAGAAGGTCATAGTTCTATCATTCATAAATAACACCTCTTTAAATATTGTTTATATACATTGTAATCTTTTTTCTTGAAAAGTGCAAGCATTATTTTCTAAGCTCGGCACCGATTGATTCGAGCTTGGAAATAATTTTTTTATTAATCTCGTCAATTTCCTTGTCACTTAAAGTGCTTTCGGCTGACCTTAGCCATACACTGTAAGCAACACTCTTTTTGCCTTCGGGGATTTGAGCACCCTCATAAACATCAAAGAGCTCGGTTTTTTCAAGCAGTCTGCCGGCACCTTGGGAAATAGCTTTTTCGATATTTCCAACAGGGATATTCTTATCAACAAGCATAGCGAAATCACGCTCAACAGCGGGGAACTTGGGAAGAGGCTTATAAACTGTTTTGCGTTTTTCTATTGTTAGTAAAACATCAAGCTTGATTTCGGCAACGTAAACCCTTTCAGTAATACCGTAGCTTGCTGCAACTGCGGGATGAACCTCACCAAAAACACATACCTCTTTGTTGTTTGCTTTAACAAGAGCCTGTCTGCCAGGGTGGAAATATGGCTCATTGCTTCTCTCATATTGCGAATGGGCTCCAAATAGTTTTAGTATTGCCTCGATAATGCCCTTTAATGTAAAGAAATCCTCATCCTTACCATAAATACCGATAGACATTGTAGCAAGCTCATCCGGTTGCTCGGTTAGGGGGATAGCCTTTGGAATAAAACGCTTGCTTATCTCAAAGAATCTGCCCTCATCGATTTTCTTGTTAATGTTGGTTGCAAGAACGGTTAACATACTTGTTGTTAACTGGGTCCGCATTGTTGAATATTCATCGCCGAGGGGGTTGATTATTTTAATTTGATTTCTGCGAGGATCATCTTCATTTAAATTAAGAGTGTCAATAGCCTTTGAGGAAATAAAGGAGTAGGTTGCAATTTCATAAGCACCGGCACCCGTTAAAAGCTTTTTAATTTTATTGGTTTTAATTCTTTCGGGTAAAAGCCTTCCTCTTACAACATCGCCACGCATTGAAGTGCCAATAATATGGTCATAACCGTAAATTCGCATAACTTCTTCAGCTAAATCGGCCCTGCCTTCAATATCGTCTCTAATAGAGGGGACTCGGCAGGTTATTTCTTTGTTGTTTATGGTTGTTTCAAGACCTAATGAGTTTAGAATATCAACAATTTTTTGGTCATCAACGCTAACGCCGATAAGCTCCATAATTCTATCAGTTGTAACCTTAATGATTCTATCCTCGGGCAAGCCTTGGTTACAGTCAATAACACCTTCAATAATATCGCCTGCGTCAAGCTCATAAATAAGCTGTAAGGCACGCTCGGCGGCATATTCAACATTAATAATATCAATTCCTCGCTCATATCGACCGCTCGCCTCGGTTCTGATTCCTAATGCCCTTGCGGTGTGGCGGATATTATCTCTTTTGAATTTTGCCGATTCTAAGAATAAATCCTTGGTATCATTTTCGATTTCGCTTTCCTTGCCGCCCATGATACCGGCAAGGCAGGAAGGCTTTTCGCCGTCGGCAATAACGAGCATATCCTCGGTGAGATTATAATCTTTACCGTCAAGGGTTGTAATTGTTTCGCCCTTTGAAGCGTTTCTTACAATAATCTGCTTATTTGCTAAATCATTGTAATTAAATGCGTGCATAGGTTGACCGGTTTCAAGCATAACAAAGTTGGTTATATCAACAATGTTGTTAATAGGTCTCATACCCGAAGCAATAATTGCCTTTTGCATCCACTTGGGAGATTCCTTGATTCTTAAATTTTTAACAAGTCTGCCTATATAACGGGGACAAAGGTTATAGTTTTTAACCTCAACGCTAATATAGTCCTTAATATCTCCGCCAACGGTCTTATATTCGGGCTTTGGAGCAGTGAATTTTGTGCCAAGCACAACTCCGATTTCCTTTGCAACGCCTAAAAAACAGTTGCAGTCGGGACGGTTTGCAGTGATTTTAAAGTCAATTATATAGTCATCAAGACCTAAAACTTCACGCATATCGGTACCAACGGTAAGGTCATCCTTTAAAATTAGAATTCCGTGAACCGATGCACCCTCATAATCAGTCTCGGTAAGACATAATTCTTCGCCAGAGCAGAGCATACCATTGGATTCGACACCTCTGAGCTTTCCGCTTACAATGTGGGCACCGCAGGGAAGATAACTGTCATTAAGAGCGGCGGGAACAAGGTCACCAACCTTAATATTTTGAGCACCTGTAACTATTTGCACAAGCTCATCTTTACCAATGTTCATTTGGCAGATTTGTAAATGGTCGCTGTTTTCGTGAGGTGTGATTTGCTCAATTCTTGCAACAACAACATTAACAAGATTATCACCCTGCTTTTCAATGCTTTCAACCTCAAAGCCTGCCATAACCATACGGTCGCAAAGCTCCTCAACGGGCACATTTATATCAACATAATATTTTAACGCATTAAGTGAAATTTTCATTAGTTAAACCCTCCTTTAAAATTGGTCGAGAAAACGTTTGTCGTTTTCAAATAAAAGACGGATATCGCTAATTTTATAGCGGGTGGTTGTAAGTCGGTCAAGACCTATACCAAAGGCAAAGCCTGAATATTCCTCGGGGTCAATTCCGCAAGAACGCAAAACATTTGGATGAACCATACCGGCACCCAAAATTTCTATCCAGCCGCCGCCTTTGCAAACTCGGCAGCCTTTTCCTCCACATTCCGAACAGGTAACATCAACCTCAACCGAAGGCTCTGTGAAAGGGAAGAAGGAGGGGCGGAATTTAACCTTTGTGTCACTACCATAAATCTCATGGGCAAACTCTTCTAAAACGCCTTTAAGATCACACATAGTAATGCCCTTATCAACAACTAATCCCTCAATTTGATGGAAAACGGGAGAATGGGTTGCATCAACCTCATCGGCTCTGAAAACTCTACCTGGGCAGATAACACGAATAGGTGGCTTTCTTGTTTCCATTGTTCTGATTTGAGCGGCAGAGGTTTGGGTTCTAAGCAAAAGATTTTCTGCAAGATAGAAGGTGTCCTGCATATCTCTTGCGGGATGGTCCGCAGGAACATTCAAGCACTCAAAGTTATAATGGTCGGTTTCAACCTCAGGACCGTCCACAACGTCAAATCCCATAGACTGAAAAATATTAATCATATCGTCAAGCACAGTGTTAAGAGGATGAAGCTTGCCTTTTTTTATTTCCTTTGCGGGCATTGTTATATCAATGGTTTCTTCCTTTAGCTTTTTCTCTGTTGCGAGTGCTTTTAGTTCTTCTTTTTTTTGGCTAATGAGGTTTTCAAGCTCCTGCTTTGCCTCATTAACAAGCTGACCCATTTTTGGTCTCTCTTCGGGACTGAGTGAACCCATCTGTTTTAAAATTGCAGTGAGTTCTCCTTTTTTACCTAAATATTTAACCCTTATTTCTTCAATTTGGGCTTCATCGCTTGCATTATCGATATTTTCTTTCGCTGTAATGCAAATAGAATTAAGCATTTCTTTCATTTTTCTTCCTCCGTATAAAAAAATAAGCTTCGTCCTTATGGAAAACCATAACAGGACGAAGCAAAAAATCTCCGTGGTACCACCCGTAATTCAAGCTCTGAGAGCAAACACTCTTTCGACCAATAACGGAGTCACCCGTTAACACCTACTGAATAAATGTTCAGCGTTACAGCTCAAAAGGGAACTTCGGCCGACCTCTTTCCTATATCTGCTTACAGCCAAGGCAGACACTCTCTTTAAGGTGAAAATTGACTTACTTTCCTTTATCACAGCCTTTATCCCTAATATAATAGCATTATTAAATCCATTTTGCAAGTGTTTTTTGATAAAATATTCTTGACTTAAAATATTTATAAATGTATTATTAATATAAGTATTATTACTTGGAGGAAAATTTTATGAAATACGAAATCCTTAAATTACTTGCACGCAATGCTAAATATACGGCTGAAGAAATTGCAACAATGCTTGGTATGAACCAAGCGGATGTTGAAAGCGCTATAAAAGAACTTGAAAAGGATGGTTTGCTTCGTGGCTATAAGGCTGTTATTGACTGGGAAAAGCTTGACGAGGCAGATGCTTCTGCTATTGTTGAGCTTAATGTTGTTCCAAAGGCAGGCTTAGGCTTTGAAGAGGTTGCCGAGAAAATAATGAAATATCCTCAGGTTGAATCTGTTTATCTTATGTCGGGTGTTTATGATCTTAATGTTGTTGTTAAGGGAAAAACGCTTAGAGATATTGCTTGGTTTGTTGCCAAAGAGCTTGCAACCATTGATTCAGTTACCTCAACAACTACTCACTTTGTTATGAGAAGGTATAAAGAAATGGATGTTGAGCTTGTTTCTTTGGGGGAGGACGATAGGGGGCAACTCTTTATATGATAGATTATTCAAAGGTTTTAAACAAGACCGTTAAGGATATAAAGCCCTCGGGAATAAGAAGGTTTTTTGATATTGCTGCAACAATGGATGATGTTATTTCATTGGGTGTTGGTGAGCCGGATTTTCAAACCCCTTGGCAGATTCGCAAGGCAGGTATTAACTCTCTTGAAAAGGGTAAAACCAAGTACACCTCAAATAAGGGTATTGATAAGCTCGCAATTGAAATTTCAAAGTATATGAGCAATCGTTTTGGTCTCACCTATAACAGCGAAAATCAAATCCTTGTAACTGTTGGCGGCAGTGAGGCTATTGATGTTGCTATCAGAGCATTAGTAGAGGCAGGGGATGAGGTCATAATCCCTCAGCCAAGCTATGTTTGTTATGAGCCGATAACCACACTTGCAGGCGGAGTTCCTGTTATTATTAATACAAAGGCGGAAAACGATTTTAAGGTTACTGCCGATGAACTAAGAGCCGCTATAACACCTAAAACTAAGGCACTTATTTTGCCTTATCCTTGTAACCCAACGGGTGCAATTATGGAAAAAGAGGATTTAGAAGCGTTGGCAACTGTGCTCGAAGGCACAAATATAATGGTTATTTCGGATGAGATTTATTCCGAGCTTACCTTTGGCGGTAAAAAGCATATTTCTCCCGCTAAGATTGACGGTTTATATGAAAGAACCATAACAATTAACGGTTTTTCAAAAGCATTTTCTATGACAGGTTGGCGTTTAGGTTTTGCTTGCGGTCCAACCGAAATAATGAAGCAGCTTATTAAAATTCATCAATACGCAATAATGTGTGCTCCAACAACATCACAGTATGCTGCTATTGAGGCGTTGAAAAACTGCATAGAAGATGTTGAGGCTATGGTTAAGGAATATGATATGAGGCGCAGAATTATGGTTTCCGGCTTCAATAAAATTGGTCTTACTTGCAGAGAGCCAAAGGGTGCCTTTTATGCCTTCCCCTCAATTAAATCAACCGGGATGACAAGCGAGGAATTTTGCGAAAAGCTGCTACAAGCTAAAAAGGTTGCGGTTGTTCCAGGAACTGCTTTTGGTGAGAGCGGAGAAGGTTTTATTCGAGTTTCTTATTGCTATTCGGTTGAGCATATAAATGAAGCAATTCGTAGAATTGGTGAGTTTTTGAAAGAGTTTTAAAAGGAGATTTTAATAGGTTGTCTAAAAGGAGAGACTGTATCCAATGCTGAAAAATGGTTAATTGAGCTGACGTCTCAAAATTATGGCGGACCTTTTACATTGACTGTAAACCTTGACGGTGAGCAAATCGTCATAAATGACGTTTGGTTTGGTGATGTTTATCTTATGGGCGGTCAGTCAAATATGGGCTTTCCACTTTGTAGAACACATCTTGACCCTAAGGATTATCAGTCAAATGATAATATTCGTATGTATCGTTTGAACCCTGAGGCTACAGAAGATTCCGATTTTAACGATGTTTGGCATACTATGAAAAAAGAAACTGTTGGTCCTCGGTCTGCATTGGCATATTTTGTGGCACTTGAACTAAGTAAGTTTACCGACCATAAAATCGCAATGCTTATGTGTGAAAAGGGTGCAACTGTTATTCAGTCATTTATGCCGAAGGGATATTTTGATGGAACCGAAATCGGAAATATCCCTGATAATGAGCGCAGTATTGATTTTAGACATCCCGAATACACTTGGAATTATGATGGTTGCCTTTATGAGAGAACCTTTGAAAAAATGATTCCTTATAGCGTTAAGCTTGCGGTTTGGTATCAGGGTGAGGGTAATGCCAGCGGTAAGGATCCTTATTATTATGATAAAATGCTTACGGAATTTTTAAAGCAGTGGAGAAGTGATTTAAAGGATAGTCTTTTACCGTTTATTATTGTTCAAATTGCCGAATATACCAAATGGCCCGATCAAGAGGGTTGGCGAATTGTTAAGGAAATGCAAAAGAAGGTTACCGAGAGTGTTGAAAACACCTATCTTGTTAAAAGTGATGATGTGTGCGAAATAGATGATATCCATCCGCCAACAAAGGATTTGTTAGCAAAAAGAATTGCAGATATAATACTTAAACTTAATTAATTTAAATAGCCAAGGCGAGTTTTTTTGCTTTGGCTATTATTATTTCAAAAAAGGTGATGATATTTGCTTTATTTTATTAAAAACGGTGTTGACTTTTAATTACCTATGTGTTAAAATAACAAAGTCACATTCGGAGAGGTATCGAAGTGGTCATAACGAGGCGGTCTTGAAAACCGTTTGGGGGCAACCCCACATGGGTTCGAATCCCATCCTCTCCGCCATTTTTTAAAAAGCGGTCGAATTTTTTAGGCGCTCCAAGCCGATAAAAAATTCGGGTAACCGCAAGAGGGCACGAAGCCGAGGAACCTCTAAACTTTGTAAAGAAAATTTAATATTATACACTTAAAACGTATATCAATATGGAGTAGTACTCAAGTTGGTGACGAGGCGCCCCTGCTAAGGGCGTAGGTCGGCTAAACCCCGGCGCGAGAGTTCAAGTCTCTCCTACTCCGCCAGAGAAAACGACAAGTTTCTACAGAAGCTTGTCGTTTTCAGTTATATTCGCCTTGCGGCGAGGTATATTGCTACGCAGTGATATTTGTCCCCAGACAACTGATATTCGCTTTGCGAGTTTTTTAATATGTTATATTACCTTATGATAGGTCTTTTTATTAATTATATAAAGGAAATTTTTTTATGAAAAAATTATTAGCATTTGTTTTAGCTTTTTTGTTAGTGTTTTCCGTTTCGGCGTGCTCATCTAACAAGCAACCCCCAAAGGATGAACCGGCAAACAATCCTGCAAATTCTCAAACAAATGATACCGACAAAACCGAAGCACATACTCATCAATTTAGCACTGCTACCTGTACTGATGCCGCTAAATGTAATTGCGGAGAAAAGGCGGGAACTAATTTGGGTCATAATTTATCAAACGGTACCTGTACAGTATGCGGTGTAAAGCCCGAATATAATGTGGGAAATGTTTTGATTTTAGGCGACAGTATTTCTACATTTGACGGTTATATTCCTGAAAAAACAGCAACATATTATTCGGCAACTAATACCAAGAACGATGTTAATGATGTAAATAAGACTTGGTGGAGCATTTTTTCAAAAAACACTAAGGCAAATATAGTTCGTAATGATAGCTATTCAGGCTCGGCTGTTTGTTATTCAAGTTATAATGGTCAGGTTCATCCGCTTACATCTTTTGTGGGACGCTTTGATAAGCTTGTTAAGGATGGCTTTTTTGAAAATAATAAAATTGATACCGTAATTATTTTCGGAGGCACAAACGATTCTTGGGCAGGCGTTCCCGTAGGCACCGCTAAATATTCCGACTGGACAAATAGTGATAAGCTATCCTTTATGCCCGCTTTTTGCTATCTTATCGATACAGTTAAAAAGACAGTTCCGAACGCAAGGGTTGTTTGCATTATAAACGAAGGGTTAAGCAGCGGTATTACGCAAGGTATGAGCACTGTTTGTGAAGAATATAAGGTTGATGCAGTAACATTAAGCGGTATTAATACGGCTGACGGTCATCCTTCGGCTGCGGGTATGATAGAAGTTGAAAAACAGTTAAGACGGGTTTTTGAAGAAAAAAAGTAAGTACTACACAAATTTTAGAAATGATGAGAAAAGAGCAAGCCTAGGATTGCTCTTTTTTATTTGTAATGCTATAATTATTATAATGATTTAAGAAAATGCGGTGGGAGTTTGAAGGTAATTTTTGAGGATGAGCATATTATTGTTTGCATTAAACCAATAGGAATTGTTTCGCAGTTTAGCGAAAATGAAAATAATATGATATCTCTTTTAAAAGAGTATTGCAGTTGCAATATTTACCCATTGCATCGCCTTGACCGAGAGGTTGGCGGAATAATGGTTTTTGCAAAGAATAAAAAATCGGCGGCTATTTTGAGCCGAGATATTTCAGAGCAAAGGCTTAAAAAATGTTATTTGGCGTTAATTCACGGAATACCTGAGCAAAAAAGCGGCGAGCTGAGGGATTATCTTTTTAAGGATTCTAAAAAGAATAAGTCTTATGTTGTAAGCAGGGTTCGAAAAGGAGTTAAAGAGGCGGTTCTCGAATATGAGGTTTTAAGTACCAAGCAATTTGCGGGCAATGATTACAGTGTTGTTAAAATCTTGTTACACACGGGTAGAACCCATCAAATAAGAGTGCAGTTTTCACATAGAAAACACCCGTTAGTAGCAGATAGAAAATATGGTGCAAATGATAATTTTAAAGAAATCGGTTTATGGTCTTATAAATTGAAATTTAATCATCCTATATCTAATGAGTGGCTTGAATTTAGTGCCAATCCGGAAAATATTATTAAAGACTTTATATAAAAATAGACTGCTAAAAAGCAGTCGATTTTTTAGATATTAACTATTTTTGCATCTAAAAGCTTTGCCTCGTCCATAGAATGTGAAACTAAAATAATGGGATGTTCCTTTGAAACGGTCAAAATTTGCTGTGCGGCGATTTTTATATTCTCGATGTCAAGTCCGCTAAAAGGCTCGTCAAGCAGGAGGATATCAAACTCAGCCGAAAGTGCTCGGGCTATTGCAACTCGGCGTTGCATACCACCGGATAATTTTTTAGGCAAAAGGTTTTCACAGCCTAAAAGACCTAACTCTTTAAGATTTTCTCTTGCGGTTTTCTCTGAACAACCAACCAACATAACATTTTCTAAAACTGTTTTAAAGGGAAGTAGCAAATCATCTTGAAAAACACAAGAAAACTTTAAATTTTTTTTGGCTTTTATTTCACCTGTTGTCACCTTTTCGAGTCCCATAATTAGTCTTAATAGGGTTGTTTTTCCGCAACCGCTTTGACCAAAAAGGCAAATTCGCTCACCTTTGTTTATTACAAGTGAAAAGTTTTTGAAAAGCTTTTTTTCACCGTATGAAAAGGATAAATTCTTAATGTTAATCATAGGTAAACCTCCTTAATACTTTGCGTATGAAGGCTTCAAGGAGTAGTGAAAGAATTGCAATAACTGCGGTTATAGCAAAAACCTCGGGGGTTAAAATATATAGCTTTGCTTCCTGCAAGAGCTTGCCGAGAGAATTAACAGGCATACATATAACCTCTGCCGCAATACCCGATTTCCAGGCAAAGCCTAAGGCAGTAAGTGAGGTTGAAATTATAGTTTGTCTCGCAAAGGGAAGTTTAATATTAAACAGAATCTTAAACCTGCTTAATCTAAAAATTTTGCCCATTTCAATGTAACGCTTATCAGTGTTTTGAAGTGCATCCTGTGTTTCGGTCCAAACAATAGGTAAAACCGTTGTAAAGGCTATAAAAATAGGTAAAATAGGCGATTTAAACCAAACTAACGCTAAAATTATGAAGGATGCAACCGGCACCGCACGGATAATTTTAAGCAATGGGGTTACGGTTTTGTTGATAATCCCAAAGCTATGAGCTAAAACTGCGCCTATAATTCCAACTAAAACACCGAGCAAAAAGCCCGAAATAATTCTTAAAAGCGAAAATAAAATAGCTAAATAAAACTGCGGGTTTTTGCCCAAATCAAACAGTGCTAAGAGGGTAGATAGAGGAGAAGGTATTAAAATTTCTTGGTTGGCAATAATGGCGGCTATCTGCCAAATAAGCAGCCAAAAAACAAACACCGCTATATTTTTTAAAAGGTTTTTAGTTTGCTTCATAATAGAAATCCTTAGCAGGTAGTTCTCCGCCAACGCTTTTTGGATTATTATCAAACATAAATTTTAAATAGGCTGAAAGGTTTGTTTTCATATTTTTACCGGTTTGGAAAACAATGTTGCAATAAGGAGCAGCCTTTTTAACTACTGCGGCAGGGGAGATAATACCATATTTTTCAGAAAGTGTGGCAACATTATCAATATCATTACTTACTGCAAGAATGGATTTTTCATAGTCCTTTAAAAAGATTTTAACTGCTTGCGGGTTTTTCTCCGCCCATTCTTTTCTTGCAATGATGCAGCCCATTACAAGCTCGGTTTCGCTGAATTTATTCCACTCATCGTTAATATTAATAACAATTTTAGCATTAGAATCCTTAACAGTGATTAAGGTTGCAACAGGTTGGGGAGCAATAACTATTGCTTTTTCGCTTGATACCACCTTGGTAACAAGCTCTTGGGGTTGAGAAACAAACTCTAATTTAACATTGTCTCCAACCTTTAAACCGTTTTGCTCTAAAACGAATTTAGAAATATATTCGGGGTTAGCACCTTGACCTGTGGTATAAACCGTTTTGCCTGCAAGGTCCTTAACTGATGAGATTTCCTCACCTTTGGCAACAATGTTTAGAACACCGAGAGTGTTTACAGCAAGAACGGTTATTCCTCCATTTGTTGCTTTATATAGTGCAGAGGCTTGGTTTGTCGCAACCGCAGCGATATCGGCTTCCTTGTTAACAACCTTGGCAACGATGGCATCATTTGTGCCAACTGTGCTTATGGTGTAATCAAGGTTGCCCTTTTTGTTCTCAGCCTTATCCATTAATGACACAAGGCCTAATCCGGTTGGACCGTTAATGGCAAAAATATTGCATTTTGTATCAAGCTTTTCAACCTTTTCGTTTTGGCTTTCACTCGGCTTGTTCTCGGTTTTTTGGCCGCAGGCGGCAAGTGAGAAGCAAAGCACTAAAATAAGAAGAACACTAAGAATTTTTTTCATTTTTAATCACCTTTATAATATTATTTTCTCTCAAAATCAGTTTACTTTCCTGTAAAGCATCAAGAGAGCGATAAAGCGAAGCTCTGCTAATCCCTAACATTTTTGCAAGCAAGGTCATACTTTTAGGGGTGTTGGCAACTCCGTTTCTATCACTCACAGAGCAAAGGTAGCTATAAAGCGTTTGCTCGGAGCTTATACATGAAAGCAGGGCTAATTTTGTGTTGAGAAATCTTATCTTGTCGGATAAAAAGCTTATATAGTTAAGGGAGGTTTCGGGAAATTTAATAAAAATTTCTTTTAGCTGCTCCTCGGTTATGAAAAGAACCTCGGTATCGGTTTTAGCAATTATGCTGCTAACATAATTTTCACCACCGAAAACTGCGGCAGCACCAAAGGTTTCACCCGTCTTAAAACTTCTCATAAACAATTCGCCACTGTTACTAAGAGCAAAGGCGGTTCCTTTAACTATATAACCGATGGCATTTGAAAAATTATTAGCCGAGTAGATAACATCGCCTTTTTTGAAGCTTTTTGGAGGGTTTAAAAGAGAACAAAGTTCCTCTATTTGCGACGTTTTCATTCCCTTAAATAAAAACATTTGCTCGTTCAAGATAACACCTCAATTTTGTCTCATTTGAGACACTTTATTATATTATACCATAATATGTAATTTTGTCAACAAAAAACCGAAATTCTATTTTAGAACTTCGGTTTTTTAATAGTTGTTGCTCGTTTTATGCTTTCTTCTCCAAATTTTTGCTTTAAATTATAAATTGAATCCTCGATTTTTTCTTCAAAATCAAAAATTTCTGAATCACCGAAGATATCAATTTGAAAGGCGTTTTTATCATTTTTTAAATTTATGGCTCTAAGTCCAATAGAGCGAAGAGGCTCGCCGAAGCTGTAATTCTTTAAAAATAGCTCAAATCCACGTTTAGCAAAAATTAAAGAGCTATTTGTTGGGGTTTTAAAGGTTTCGCTAAATTCCTTTGTAACAAGCGAGGCGGTTCTGATATGCACCTGAACACCGGCGGTGAAAAGCTTTTTTTGGTGCAAAATATCGCATATATATTGCGAGAACCTCAAAAATTCTTTCCAAACCTCATCGTTGCTTTGAAAATCCTTACCCTTGGTGGTTGATTTTCCAATGCTTTTGGGTTTATCGTTTTCGGTTGGGGTTATAACGGGGGAAATATCGTTACCTAACGCATACTGTTTAAGTAAAACTCCGTTTTTACCTAAAATTCGTTTTAGGGCTTCATCCTCACAAAGTGTTAAATCATAAATTTGGCGAACCCCGTAAAGCTTTAATTTTTCGGAGGTTTTTTTTCCTGCAAATAAAAGGGTTTCGATAGGTAGCGACCAAACAATATCCTTATAATTTTTTCTCGAAATAACGGTTATGGCATCGGGCTTTTTATAATCCGAGCCGAATTTAGCAAAAATCTTATTAAAGCTAACCCCAATAGAAACGGTAATACCTAATTCGGTTTTAACATCTTTTCTAATTCTTTCTGCGATTTCCTCGCCACTTCCGAAAAGAACTGTGCTTCCTGTAACATCTAACCAACATTCATCAATTCCAAAGGGCTCAATCATATCGGTGTAGCGTTCGTAAATTTTATGCACTTTTTTAGAATATTCTAAATACTTATCGTAAATAGGTGGGAGCATAACTAAATCGGGACATTTAGCCTTTGCTTCATAAATCACTTCGGCGGTTTTAACGCCTGCTTTTTTGGCAATATCATTTTTTGCTAAAACTATTCCGTGACGATTTTCCTTATCTCCGCAAACCGCAACCGGAAGGTCTTTGAGGGTTGGGTTAAAAAGAAGGGAAACCGAGGCAAAAAAATTATTTAGGTCACAATGTAAAATAATTCTATCCTTCATAGCGCACCTCCGAACAAGTGTTCTATGTTATTATAATAGCTTTGAGGTTTAATGTAAAGCATTTTTTAAATTTCAAATTTTTCCAAAGCAATAATGTGCATTCGCTCGGTATGTCGCTTACTGTAATTAATTATAAGGCCTGTTTCTTCGAGGGTTTTTCCGAAAATATACTTTTGAAAAAGAAGCTCGGATAAAATATTGTCATCAACCGCTTTGATTTTTTCTTCAATTTCTATTCTTAATTTTTTGCACTCGGCAATCTTTTTGTCTAAATCTTCTTTTCGCTCGGGTTGTGTGAGACACATTTCCTCTAATCTTGAAATTTTTGCCTGCTGCAATAAATATGAGTTTAGGTATTTTTTCTTTTCTTCACGCATTTTTTCTTGCGCCTTCCTTCAATTAATGCTACATATTGCCCATAACTGTAATTTGTTTTATGGCTTTTGTTATAGCTTTCGATTTCTCTGATTTTTTGATTTATTGAACATTCGTACGCAATTTTTAATCGTTTCCTTTGCTTTGCCCAAAGCTTTTCTCCTATAAATAGGCATTTTTCTGAGCAATATTCTCGCTCGTTTTCTTTTAGCTTAACTCCGCAACAGCGACAATGCTGAGATATTTTTTCATTAAAATTTAATGATTGGCAAAATGGACAAACAAGCCTTTCCTCGTATGGAGGACAGGGCAAAGAATGTGTTTCATAAACTCTCTGCGGCTCTAAAAATTCTCGAGCACAGTTTGAACAGTAATACATAAAATATTTCTCCTTGACATTTTCGGTAAATCGTATTATAATGAACAAAATTACTGAATTTCGTATTTTACGATATTATAATACGAATTTACGTAATTGTCAAGCAAAAATTACGAATTTTAGTAAAAAGGTGAGGGCTATGAATTATATATATGGTATAATAGAAGAGTTATGTGTTAAAAAAGGAGTTAATGTTACAACTGTTTGCAGAGAATGTAAAATCCCACGTTCAACCATAACGGATTATAAGAAGGGAAGAATTAAAAGTCTTTCGGTTAATACATTAACAAAGCTTGCAGATTATTTCGGTGTTTCAATGGAATATTTATGCGGCTCACCTATAACCGCCGCCAATGAGGAAGTGCTAAAAGCAATGATATTTGGTAAGGGTGTTGTTGTGACTGACGATATGTGGACCGAGCTAAAAGAATATGCCAAGTTTTTAAAGCAAAAATATTCTAAAAATAATAATTAGGAATTGATAATGGTGGAATATTATATTTCATTATTATTTTTTATGTTGATATTAATAGCATTTTATTTGATTTTTACATAGCTAAGATTTTGGTGTTTTTACCTCATTGAGAAAATGAAAAATACTCTCAAAAAGAAAAAATACTATAAAAATAGTAGGAAATTTCCCAAATTTTTAAATTTTTTTTACTCTAATTTTCCTCTTATTTACTGGGTTTTTTGGAAAAAAATAAAAAAATTTTAAAAAATTTTAAAAAAACACTTTACAACTCCATCATAATGTAGTATAATAGCAACATCAACAAAAACTCGAACAAAAAATCGAGAAAGAAAAAGGAGAAAAAAATCATGAAAATCTTAACAAAAATCATCTCACTCATTATGGTATTGGCACTTGTCTTTTCTTTCGCCGGCTGCGGTGCAAAGGAAGAAACGGTTGTTGTTGGCTACACAATTTATGAGCCAATGAACTATAAGGATGAAGACGGCAAGTTAATCGGTTATGATACCGAGCTCGCTGAGGCAGTATTTGAGAATCTTGGATACAAGGTTGTTTTCCAAGAAATCGAATGGGAAAGCAAGTATACCGACCTCAACTCTGACACTATTGACTGTGTTTGGAACGGATTTACCTGCAACACCGCTGACGACGATGGCGTTTTACGTTCCAAAAAGGTAGACTTCTCATATAATTATATGGAGAATCGTCAAGTTTTGGTTGCTAAAAAGGATTCCGGAATTACTGATGCTGCTTCATTAAATGGCAAAATTCTTGCTGCTGAAAGTGGCTCCGCTGGTGAGACCTATGCTAAATCCTTTGAGGGAACTAACTTCAAGGGCTTTACAAAGCAGACCGACTGCTTGTTTGAAGTAAATTCTGGCACTGCTGATGTTGCGGTTCTTGATGCTCAGCTTGCTAAAAGCTATTGCGGTAAGGGTGACTATAAAGACCTTGTTATAGTTGATGCTCTTTCAAGCGATGTTGAATACTATGCTATCGGCTTCAAGAAGGGAAGCGAGCTTACCGATAAGGTTAACGAGCAGCTTGAAAAATTAGCTAAGGATGGAACTATTGCAAAATTAGCAGAGAAATATGGAGTTGCTAACACAGCTATTACTGATTTCTCTGACCAGAAATAATCAAATTGGAGATATTTTATGTCATTTTTTGAAGTTACACTCTTCTTGCTTGACGGTTTTAAAATATCATTGCTTATCTTTGCGGTGACGCTGATTTTCGGCGCACCGCTTGGTTTGCCTATAGCCTTTTGTTCAATGAGTAACTTTAAGCCACTTAAATTTGTTTCAAAGGTGGTTGTTTGGATAGTTAGAGGCATACCGTTAATGCTTCAAATATTTATTATTTACTATGTCCCGGGACTTTTACTTAATTTTCCGATGTTCAGTAAAATTGATAGATATTTCTTTATAAGCTTTGGTATTGAGGATGCAGGAAGAATTGTTGCGGTTTTAATCGCCTTTGTTATTAATTATGCTTGTTATTTTTCCGAAATTTACAGAGGCGGTATTGAAAGTATTTCGATAGGTCAGTATGAAGCAGGCTATGTTTTGGGTTTGACTAAATCTCAGGTTTTCAGAAAAATCGTTTTAAAACAGGTTATTAAAAGAATCGTGCCTCCTATGTCAAATGAAATTATAACCTTAATTAAGGATACTGCATTAGCCAACTGTATTGTTGTTGCTGAGATTATTAAGCAAGCAAAGGAATTAGCGGCAACCAAGGCATTGATTTGGCCCCTATTTTACACGGGCGTTTTCTATTTGCTCTTTGTTGGCTTTTTAACCATTGTGCTGGGCAAGGTAGAAAAGAAGCTTAGTTATTTCAAATCATAAGGTAAGGAGAGCAATATGTCGGTTTTAGAAGTTAGAGATATTAAAAAAAGCTTCGGCAAGCTCGAGGTTTTAAAAGGACTTAGCTTTTCTCTTGAAAAGGGTGAGGTTTTATCGATTATCGGTTCTTCGGGAAGCGGTAAAACAACTCTGCTTCGTTGCATAAATTTTTTAGAATTTGCTGATGAAGGAACTATTTCGGTCAATGGCAAGGAAATTTTTAACGGTAGTTCCTTAAAAAAATTAAGCGACGATGAGATTAGAAATAACAGACTTCATTTCGGTCTCGTTTTCCAGCAATTTAACCTTTTTCCGCAATATAGCGTTCTTGAAAATATAACCTTGGCGCCAACTCTCTTAAAGCGTGGCACTCCTGAGGAAATTAATGAAAAAGCACTCGCTTTAATCGAAAGGGTAGGGTTGTCGGATAAAAAGGATTACTATCCTTGTCAGCTTTCGGGCGGTCAGCAGCAGCGTGTTGCTATTGCGAGAGCACTCGCATTAGAGCCGGATATTCTTTGCTTTGATGAGCCTACCTCAGCTCTTGACCCCGAATTAACCGGTGAGGTTTTAAAGGTTATAAAAGAGCTCAAAACGGGTGACAGCACAATGATAGTTGTTACTCACGAAATGGAATTTGCAAGAAATGTTTCGGATAAGGTTATTTTTATGGCATCAGGCGTTATAGAAGAAATTGGAACTCCCGATGAGGTATTTTTAAATCCAAAATCTGCAAAAACTCGAAGTTTTTTGAATAAGGATATTGAGAAAAATGCGTGATAGAATAGCTGATGAAAAAATGATAAACGAGTTGTTTGAACTCATTGTATCACTACAAACAAAAGAGGAATGTGAAACTCTTTTTGGCGATTTATGCACAATGAAAGAGCTTGAGCAAATGGCACAGCGTGTTAAAGCTGCAAAATTACTTTTAGAGGGTAAAACCTTTAAAGAGGTAATAGAGGTTTGCAACATTTCTCCAACAACCCTTAGTCGTGTTTCAAGATGTGTTCAATACGGAAAAGGGTATGTAAAATTTTTAGGATAATTAAAAAGAGGAAGGCGAAGGGAGACGCTCCGTAAGGAAGTCGTCTCCCTTGGGTATATAATAATGACACTTTCAAAAAATGAAAGTGTCATAGTGGGTTACATACTTTGAACATCACCTATCTCAGAATTCAAAAAGTTTTATTATTATGAGACGGGTACATTGTTTTGTAAAATATATAGTTATTTATCAAATTGTGCTTTTATTTGTTCGTTAACTCTTGCGTCCATTTTAGGAATAAGTTTTAAGTCTTCTTCTTTTACACTTATTTCTGCAATGTCGTCCTTTTCGCCATACTGTGGGAAATTGACAAGCCAGGTTTCGTTTGAATTATCTTCAAGGCAAATCCAACCCTGCATCCCTTTATGAACGCCATCTTTAGCATATTTATCTTTTTCAACTATTACTTCTACACAATCCATCATTTTCATATTATTTACCTCCTAACGGTGTAGTTAATTGGATATGTCCATTTGGATAAACCATCCATCCGGTTATAAAAGACACTTTGTCACCAGTATCTTTTCGAGCAATTTCTATTTTGATACTTAATCGTTGTCCTTTGTCATTAAGTTTGCCTAATGTATAGTCGCCATTGATATATTTCTCTAAAGCCTGTTTTTCGATTTCTGCTTTTAAATATTTCGCATCTACAACCGAATAACCCCAAGATTTAAAAAGTATATCTTTTCCGTGTCCGTATTCACCCTTGGTATCAAATAGATATGGGTCAAATTTACTATAAGCACTATCGGATGAACTTTTGGTTAATACATCATTATATGAAATGTCTTCTAATACACAGTGGCAAAATAAATGATGTGGCCATATTGGCTTTTTATCATTTAAAAACCAACAGCCATCAAGCTTTAAGCATTCCGGACAATGATTATCACTCAAATTACGATGTATCCATTTTTTCCATTTTGGTTCAGTAGGTGTTTTCTTACCCCACACTCCAGCGGAAAATAATTCATTTAAAAATCCCATTTGTATAATACTCCTTTCTTTTTAATTTTTCAAGAATATTATACATAAAATAAAACCGACATTCACCGACATATTTTAGAAAATTCTAATTTTGCATTTATGACATAAATCGGTTTTATAAAACTTGAGGCACCTTCCTTACGGAGGGTGCCTCAAGCCTTCCTCTTTTTAATTTTCAAGCTCGGTGATTTGGTCCGCTATTTTTGCGAATATTTTATTGCAGCTTTCGCTTTGATTTGTTATATCTTCGCTAAAAACAACAACAACATATTTAGGGTTTTCAAGAGGGAAAAAACCACAAAACCAGCCTTGGCAAATTTCATATTCATCTCGGTATTTTCCTGTTTGTGCGGTGGCAGTTTTTCCCGCCGCAGTAACGCTGCTTGGCAGCGCATCAATTCCCGTTCCATCGGTTAAAACTGATGCGAGATATTGCTTTAAAATATCGGCGGTTTCATTTTTCATAACTCTTGTTGGGTTACCGATTTCATATTTTTTTGTTTTACCTTCTATAATAGTTGCTTCAATGATAGATGGAACATAATATTTTCCGTTATTTGCTATTGCTAAATAGAGGGGCAGAATTGAAATAGGGGAAAGCAGTAGCTCTCCTTGACCAATGCTAAGATTGGCAAGGTATGCAATATTTTCTAAGCTTTGCTTTGAAGGAATGCTTCCTTCATCGGTTGAAATATTATTGCAAAGAGCAAGTGACTTTCCAAATTTCAGGTTTTTCATTGTGTTGTAAATTTCGTTTCTACCAATAAGAAAAGCAAAATTATAAAAAAATGTGTTGCAGGAATTGGCAAGTCCGCTTTTGAGGTTCATAAGCGAATGACCATCATATTTATGGCATTTAAAAAATCTATCAATAATCTCACAACTACCGGTGCAGATGTATTTAAATTCTCCATATCCGTTTTCAATTCCTGCAATCGCAACGCAAGGTTTAAAAACTGAGCCAACATTATAACTGTTTATTGCACGGTTTAAAAGTGGAGAGTTAGAATCATTTAAAATTGCGGATAGCTCTGATAATTTAAACTCAGGGCGGCTTACCGAAGCTCTTATTTTACCGTTTTTAGCATCGGCAATAATAACGCAACCACGCTCGATACTTTTTGCAGCTGATTCGGCAATGTTTTGGATATTTATATCGAATGTGCTGACAATACCATTCGAAAAAACAGAAGGACATTGGGTTTCGGGCTCGCAACCGGGTAAAATTTCGCCCTTTGCATTACACTCATAATAAACCGAAATATCATTTTTATAGTTTAAAATGTTATCATAAGCAAGCTCTAAACCGCAAACCCCTTTATTATCGGTATCGGTGTACCCTATAAAATGGTTTATGTTATCATTCGAGTTTGTAAAAACCTTGGTGCAAATAATACCGTCACATTCAATTATTTTTGGCACAACGCAAGTAGCGGGCTTGCCTTGTTTAAGAACATTTAAAACATTTTCAAGCTCATTGCCCTTTAAGACTGCACTAATTGCTGTGATGGCTCTCGGTGTTGGAGTAACAACCGCAATAATTTTTTCTGTGTTGTTTGTTAGAGGTATCATATTTTTATCAAAAATGGTGCCTCTTGCTTTTCCAAGGGTAATTCGCAGTCTGTTTTGATTAACATTTGCGGAGGAAATATCAGAAACTGCAATAACCGCAACCCTTAAAATGCAGCTTAAAAATAAAAATATAATAATTATAAAACAAATCAAAGCTCGACGACTAAATAACTTCCAAAATAATGTATTATTAATAAAAAACACCTCTTACCATAGTTTTGGCAAAAGGTGTTTAATTTATGCTTTCATTCTAAGTAATGCACCGTTTTTAACAGGACGGTTATAAGGGATTTTTATTGTCATCATAGGGTGGGGAGCAGAATCAATAGGATTGCCCTTTTCATCAAAAAGCTCAGTTGCAATAACTGTTATTGGGGAGGATTTTGGTTCGAGACAATCAAATTCGGCACCCTTTAAGAATTTGTTTTTTAAGGTTGCAATAATGCAGCCGTCCTCATAGCCTGTAACAATAGCGGCAACCGAATAATCTCTAACATAACCTGCATTTTCATAGGTTTGAGCATTTTTAGGCATTCCCAAATAAAAGCCGGTTGAATAGGTGCGGTGGCTTATTTTATTAAGCTCTTCTAAAACCCATTCGGGACATTTCCATTGGAGAGGATTTTGTTTTAGACTATCCAAAGCACCTCTATACGCATTAGTAACAACTGCGGTATAGTAATGCGATTTTGCTCTACCTTCAAGCTTAATGCTATCTACTCCGGCGGCAACCATTTTGTCAAGATGCTCTGCCATGCACATATCGTTAGCATTGAGGATATAGGTGCCCTTATCGGTTTCTGTTATATCGAAATACTGACCCGGTCTTTTCTCCTCCATAAGAGAATAACTCCATCTGCAAGACTGCGCACAGTCACCTCTGTTAGAATCTCTACCTGTCATATAGCTTGAAAGCAAGCATCTTGCAGAGAAGGAAACACACATAGCGCCGTGAGCAAAGGCTTCGATTTCTAAGTCTTGCGGGGTTTTGGCTCTAATTTCGGCAATTTCCTCTAACGAAAGTTCACGAGCCAAAACAATTCGTTTAGCGCCTAAATCATAGAATGCTCTTGCGGTTTCATAATTGCAAATACCTGATTGCACAGAAATATGCAAATCGCAGTTGGGTGCATATTTTTTAACCTGCATTATTGTGCCTAAATCTGCTGCGATAATTGCATCTGCACCAAGCTCGTTAATTGTTTCAAGAAAGGCTGGTAAACGAGGCATCTCAGCATTGTGGGGAATGGTATTACAGGTTATATGCACCTTAACACCGTGAGAATGTGCGTAATCAATTCCTGTTTTTAAATCCTGGACACCAAAGTTTGTGGCAGCGGTTCTCATCCCAAATTCCTCGCCTGCCAAATAAACCGCATCGGCACCGTAATCAACGGCTGCGATAAGCCTTGTGAGGTCGCCTGAGGGGGCAAGTAGTTCGGGAATTTTTATCTCATCAGTCAAAATACTCATATACCCAGTTGTTTCCTTGTTGCAATTTGTTTATTGTTTTATTTTGCTCTGAAAGGGTTTTATGATAATAAAAATTACCCTTACTGTCAGTAACGAAATAGAAGTAACCGTCCATATTTTCGGCAGGGTAAAGAGCCGCCATTATTGCATCAATACCCGGTGAGCAAAGCGGACCGGGAGGCAAGCCTCGGGCGGTGTAGGTATCATATCTGCCATCATCATTTTTAAAGGAATTACCGTAATAGCAGGTAGGAGATGAGCCGAGTGTTGCAAAGTTTTTACTATTCAAGCGGTTATAGAATATTGCAGCAACATTTGCCATTTCGTCATTCGCTTTGCCTGATTCCATTTGAATGATAGATGCCATTGTTAAAATTTCATTCATTGAATAGCCTAATTCTTGGGCTCTTTTATACATTTTATCAGTAATTCTTTTATCGGTCTCAGCAATCATTTTGTCAACCACGAGTCTTGCACATTCTTCTGAATCATAAGCAAAAAATTCATAGGTTTCTGGGAATAGGTATCCCTCTAATTCATAATAAACCTTACCTTTGTTTGAATTTCTTAAAAGCTTGGTGTTTAAATCGGTTTCACGAAGGGCTTTTAAAAAATCACTTTTTGAGCAAACACCTGCGTTTTCAAGAATCGAGCCAATTCCCAAAACAGTAACCTTTTGACCATTAACGTTTTTAACATAATCGTTAATTCCTGTGCCTTCAGGGATTGTAACAGTTATGCTTTCTGCCTTTGCACCCTCATTAATGAGCATTTGCGCTATGGCTTCATAACCTGCCTCATTATTAAAGGAATAAAAACCGTATTTAAATTGGCTGTCATAACCGTTTAGCTTAGAATAAAGACGGAAAAGCATAGGTATTTTAACAGCGCCACATTCTTTTAACTGTTCAGCAATTTGTGAAGCAGGGGTGCCCATTTCAATATTCATACCGCAATTCTCGCCTCTGCCAAAGCCAAGTCCCATAAAATCGGCGCCTGCATAAATAATGCCAAAGGCAAGGCTAAAAGAAACAATAACGATTGAGCAAATCCAGATGATATTTTTAAGGGTTGTTTTTGGCTTCCTTTTGCTGTTTTTAGTTTCTTTATTAGTTGTTTCGGTGTTGATATTAAAGCCCTTATCTATTACATAAAGGTCATCCTCATTAGCTTCGGGTTGGATATTTTCAAAGTTTTTATTTTCTTGTTCCAAAAGGTTTGCCCCCTTTATTTTATATATCTCATTTGTTTTGAAAGGTTTTTGCAAAAGTCTTCGCCTGTAAGTGCTTTTAAAATTTCAAAGCCAAAAGGGAAGGCTGCACCCGCACCAAATGCTGTTATAACATTGCCATCCTTCACAAGCGGTGCATCAACAACATTAGCGCCTATTAAATCCTTTTCAAAGCCGGTAAAGCAGGTTGCTTTTTTGTTTTTCAGCAATCCTTTATGGCCCAAAATAGAGGGTGCGGCGCATATTGCGGCAATTAATAGGTTATTTTTATTTGCAAAATCAATAAATTCATTTACTGTGGCACTATTTTCAAGATTAACAGTTCCTGGCATACCGCCAGGTAAAATAATTCCTTTAAGGTTATCAAAAACGGCATCTTTTTCTAAAATATCGGCTATAACGGTTATTCCGTGTGCACCGGTAATATTTTTAGAGGAGATACCAACAGTTTGAACTTTGATTTTTCCTCTTCTTAAAATATCAAGAGGAACTAAGGCTTCACATTCCTCAAAGCCATCGGCTAAAAATAAATATATCATATTATTTCCTATCTTAGTACAAGTTTAAAACGGTTTCGAGAATATCTTTCGAAATATCCTCTATTGCTCTCGGCTCACCGTTAGCCGAGCAGGGAATAATCTCCCAGTTGGAATATTTAGCGGTGAAAACTGCGGCTTTTCGGCACTTTTCTAAATATTTGGTGTCTCTTTCGTGGATATCTTTTTTTGTATCGTCACCTTTATAACGGTTGGTTAAAAGTTTTTGAGACACTTCAATTGGCATATCAAGAAAAATGACCTTATCCGGCTTTGGGATGGAAATTTTGTTATATTCGAAATTGTAAAGCCAGTCGAGAAAGCTTTTCCACTCACTCTCATCAAGCTTTGAGCATTGATGAACTGCATTAGAGGTTGTGTATCTCCCGGCAATAACTGTTCCGCCATTGTTATAATAATCTCCCCAAATAGATTTAAATGAGGCATAACGGTCAACCGCATAAAAGGTTGAGGCGGCAAAGGCGTTAACATCGCTTGGCTTTGTGCCAAAGCTTCCCTGTAAATACATTTTAACCAATGTGCTTGAAGGATTATCATAACAGGGGAAGGAAACTGATTTACAATCAACATTATTTAATTTTAGGTTTTTTTCTAACAGCTCGAGTTGGGTGGATTTACCGCTGCCGTCAAGTCCTTCAATAACTATAAGCTTACCCATTGTTTTTTAGTTCCTTATAAAATTCTTTAACCTCTTTTGCTTTACCACAGGACATTTTGCCCTCGGGACAAAAACCACCAAGGCAGGAAGGACCCGCATTCTTGAAAAGATTAGGAGCAACTTCGTAAACTAATTTAAGCATTTGGTTTGCAATATCTTGAATTTCCCACTGTGCACGGGCACAACAGCGATGCTTAAAAAAGTTGTGGAGTGAACGTGCATTCATAGTCATAACCATTTGTGTTTCGCAAGAGTTAGGAAGAACAAAACGAGCATCCTCAATTGCCTTTTTCTCAGCAAGCCTTGTGGCAGTTTTTTCATCCTTGCCCTCTGAAATAAAGGTTTTGATGTGCTTTTCTTTTAAAATTTCAGCGAGGCGGTCGTATCTATTTTGGTCCTCAGCCATAATTTCCTTGTAAATAGAAAGTGCTTCGGGAATTGCAGCTATTTCGGGTGGAGTAACATATTCAAATGCACCCTCTCTAACATATCGTTGACTTTTAACCGAAAAGGATGCCATTCTATGACGGGTGATTTGGGCTAACAGGGAACGAGAAACTCCCTCAATGCCAAAGGTGAAGCTTGCGTGTTCAATCGGGCTTTCGTGACCGATTTCTGACAGCATTTCCACAAATGAAGCGGCTTTTTCCTCGGTTAAATTTTCGGATAAATCACTAATATTTGAGCTACTGTAACAAAGTTTAGCGGCGGCGGCAACAGTGTGCTCGGGGTTTGGGGTGTGCGCTAAAAGATAAACCTTAGCCATAATACATTCCTCCTAATTTACATACACATTCAGTATATCAAATTCTTGCGCTCAATTCAATAAAAATTACTAATATTTAAAAAATTTAATAAAAAAACAAAAAAATTGTAAAAAAAACTTTTTTTATATGTAAAACTGTGTTATTATATAAAGGATATTTTTTATTGCGGAGGATTATTATGGCAAGTATTGATTTTAAACATTCACCCTATGGCGACTTAGCTATTATTAGTATGAGGGGCTGCGAGGATATTTCCTCAAAGGTGGACTATTATCTTAAACAATGGAGAAATATCCCTGAGGATGAATCCTTTGTTGTTTCTGCAAATTGTCCCAGATTTGGAACAGGCGAGGCAAAGGCGGTTCTTAACCACACAGCAAGAGGACTTGATGTGTATATTATTTGCGATTGCTTTAACTATAATGTTACATATAAAATGTACGGTATGACCGTTCCGATGAGCCCCGATGACCATTTCCAAGATTTAAAGCGTGTTATTGCGGCACTTGGCGGTAAGGCAAGAAGAATAACCGTTATTATGCCAATGCTTTATGAGGGAAGACAGCATAGAAGAACCTCACGTGAATCTATGGACTGCGCAATGGCTCTACAAGAGCTTGTTGCAATGGGTGTTAAGAATATTATTACCTTTGACGCTCACGACCCACGTGTTAATAATGCTATCCCGCTTGATGGCTTTGATAATGTTCAGGCAGCATATCAAATGATTAAGGCATTGCTCAAAAATGTTCCCGATATTAAGCTTGACCGTGACCATACAATGATAGTTTCACCCGATGAGGGCGGAATGGGAAGATGTATTTATTATTCTTCGGTTTTAGGTCTTGAATTAGGAATGTTCTATAAACGCCGTAATTACTCTGTTATAGTTAACGGAAGAAATCCTATTGAAGCACATGAGTTTTTAGGAAATGATATAACCGGTAAGGATTTAATTCTTGTTGACGATATGATTTCCTCGGGTGAATCAATGCTTGATATTGCCGCAAAGCTAAAAGAAAAGGGAGCAGGTAGAATATTCATATTCTCAACCTTCGGTCTTTTTGTTGAAGGCTATGAAAAGTTTGATGAATTCTATAAAAACGGTATAATTGATAAAATTTTCACTACTAACCTTATTTATCAACCTGATGAGCTACTTAATAAAGAGTGGTATTGCAGTGTTAATATGTCTAAATATATAGCACTTCTTGTTGACACACTTAACTATGATAATTCTATCAGTAGCTTACTTGACCCAGTTGACAGAATCAAAAAGGTTGTTTCAGCCTATAATCAAAATAAATCTTAGGAGGTTTTATGATGACTTCTATTGACACTACAATTTTAGCTACTATTGGTGTTTATTTGCTTGGCATGCTTGGTATTGGATTTGTGCTTTCTGCAAAAAATAAAAATTCCAGTGATTTTTATTTGGGCGGTAGAAAGTTAGGACCTGTTGTTACTGCTATGAGTGCTGAGGCTTCTGATATGAGCTCTTGGCTGCTAATGGGACTTCCGGGACTTGCATTAATGACGGGCTTTGCAGAGGCTGCATGGACAGCAATAGGACTTGCTGCTGGTACATATATTAACTGGCTTATTGTTGCAAAGCGCATAAGACTTTATTCCCATCATATTAATGCTATTACATTGCCTGAGTTCTTTTCCGAAAGATATAAGGATAGAAAAAATATTTTAACTCTTATTGCCGCTATATTTATTGTTGTTTTCTTTGTTCCTTATACTGCTTCCGGTTTTGCTGCATGCGGCAAGTTGTTTTCATCGCTTTTTGGAATGGATTATGTTACCGCAATGGTAATTAGTGCTATTATCATTATGATTTATTGCACATTAGGCGGATTTTTAGCAGCATCTACTACTGACTTTATTCAAAGTATTGTTATGACAGTTGCTTTATTTGTTGTTTTAGGTTTTAGCGAAGGTGCCATTCACGGTTTTGAAAATGTTTTTGCTAATATCCAAGGGCTTAATGGCTTTACTAATCTTTTTGAAGGCTTTAATGTTGCAACAAAAGAAACTATGTCTTACGGTGCATTACCGGTAGTTTCAACCCTTGCTTGGGGACTTGGATACTTTGGTATGCCTCACATATTGCTTCGTTTTATGGCAATTGAGGATGAGAAAAAATTAAAGATTTCCCGCAGAGTAGCTTCGGTTTGGGTTGTAATATCTATGGCTGTTGCAATACTTATTGGTGTTGTGGGTTATTCACTTATGGTTAAGGGTATTGTTCCACAATATGCTGATAGCTCGGCGGCAGAAACAATTATTGTTGATATCTCGAAAGTAATCAGTAAATACGGTTATATTCCAGCAGTTGTTGCAGGTATTATATTATCAGGAATTCTTGCTTCAACAATGTCCACTGCCGATTCTCAGCTTTTGGCTGCTGCTTCAAGTATTTCACAAGATTTAGTTCAAAAGACATTTAAGATTAAATTAAGCGTAAAAGCTTCTATGCTTCTTGCAAGAATTTGCGTTATTGTTATTTCGGTTATAGCAATTTTCTTAGCACTAAATCCTAATAGCTCAGTTTTCTTAATAGTTAAATTCGCTTGGGCAGGCTTTGGAGCAACATTTGGACCGATAATGTTATTCTCACTTTTCTGGAAACGCACAAACCTTTGGGGAGCATTCGCAGGAATGGTGAGTGGCGCAGTTATGGTGTTTGTTTGGAAATTTATCATAAGCAAACTTGGCGGCGCATTTGCAATTTATGAGTTGTTGCCGGCATTTATTGTTTCTTCAATTTTAATTGTTATTGTTTCTATGCTAACTAAAAAGCCTGATGCAGAAATAGTTGAAAAATTTGAAGAAGTTAAAGAATTAGGAAAAGCATAAAAAGAAAAAGCGACGCCGCAGCGTCGCTTTTTTAATTTGTACTTGGTGGTGCGAAAATTGCTAAGGATGGAGGATTATAGCTCCAAACGATAAATAAAAATATAGTTAATGCCAAAAATGTTAAAGATATTATAAAGGCATTTTTTGAAGCGAATTTTTCGCTGTTTAAAATTTTGTTTTTTTGGATGATGGTGCAACCAACACCGATATAATAAATTAAAATGTTTATGAAATCAACATTAAAGCCCAATATTCCTTTAACGGTATAAAATAGTGTTATTATTATAATCATACCTTTATATACTGAAAGGAGAATAGCAGGGAAATAGTTTTGGAAAGCTTCTTTATTCTTAAAATATTCTATTAAAGAATATATAAGTGTAGGGAAGAACAAAAGCTTTAAATGCTCCCAAGTGCTTTCATTAACGGGGAAAAACATACCGATTATGTGATTTTCACCCGTCCATTCATATAAAAAGTGCCCAAGGGTTCCAAAAGCACCTATTATAATAAAAGCTAAAATATTCTTTTTCCAACTCATACTGCCACCTCATTCTAAATTATTCGCAGTATGAGTTATTTTATTACTTATTTATGGCTTACAACGACTACACGGTTTATAGCCATCTGAAATAAGAGCATTGCGGTCGGATATGAAAAGTTTATTTTCATCTTTCATATTTTTAACGGATGAGCAACCGCTTAAATGAAAGGTTTTTGATTTAATATTAGCACAGTATTGTATGCTTGTTTCGGGCTTTGGAGGTGACGGTGAGCCAATTCCAATAGAATCACCTTCTATATAATCAAGTGAATTATTTCCTGATTCTTCCTCAGTTCGAAATCCGTTGACCGAATCATCCTTTGGTAAATTTATTATAACTTTTTCATGCTCCTCAGGTGTATTTTGATATTTAACTTTTCCACAAGAGCAAAAGTTAAATATCATTAAAAAAGAAATTAACACTAAAAACATTCGTCTCATTATATTATCACCAAATCCTATATTAACACACTCTTTTAATATTATCAAGGCAATTTAATTTATTTGGTTAGCTAAATTAAATAAATTTTCTTTTTAAAATTAGTGCAGTTTGTACATTGTGCGAAAATTTTATATAAAATATACTTTTTTTAGGTGGTGAATCAGCAACAAATATACATATATTTTTCAACATTCATACAATACACATCTTTTTAGAAAATATATAATTAGATTAGTGTAAAGTATTTTTTCGGGAGGTTCTAACTTATGAAATTTGGATATCCAGGACATGAATTCACACTTGATGATAAGATTAAGTATTTTTGTGATTTCAACACCGATTTCAAAAGTGGAAAATTAGAAGAGGCAAGCGATGAATGGTATCCATTACATTTTGCTATTCCAAATTCTGAAAATTATCTTGATGAGAATGTTAACGGTTGGGCGCTTAATGAAAATAATGTTACTGCAAAGGATAGTAAGTTAATTCTTTGTGCTTCGGATGCAGAGTATATAGAATATGGCGGCAGAGAGTCGGTTTATAATGGTAGATACTATATGGGCTCTGAGGTTAGAAGTAAAACCTTTTATAAATATGGTTATTTTGAGGCGAGAATGAAGATTAACTGCACATGTGGTGTTTGTCCTGCTTTTTGGCTTTTAGGAAGAGCAGATCATACAAAAGCAGAATCGGTTTATTATGAAATAGATATATTTGAATGCTTTGCACCACAAAACTATCAGCTTCAAACAAGTGCTTTAAAGCATGTTGAAAGGTTTATTGAAGATGAGAAGGGTGAGTTTATTTTTTCTAAAGAAGCGGGAAGATTTGTTGAACTGCGCCTTGATGCTAATAAAGATATTACGAAGGACGAAAATGGCAAGATTCTTGCAAAGAACGATAAGTATTATACCTTCAATGGTAAGAGATATCTGTGCAAGCATGATACTTATAACGGATTTAACACAAAGCAGTTTTCTCCACAAAATTGGGAATATTTCACTGATGAGCAGAACACTTATTTTTCAGGCTTCGCAGGTGATGGTAAGTATCATACCTATGCACTTGAATGGACCGATAGCTATGTAATGTGGATTTACGATGGTATCCCCGTTGTTAAATATAATTATAAAGCGGTTGATGCATCGGTTGGAAATCACAACGAATATATTTGCGATAAAGAGATGAACATTATTTTTACTTGTTATTCGGGTAGAAATGTTAATGGTATAACAGGTGTGCCCACTAAATGTGATTGCCAAGGCGATGTTTGCACTAAGGGGCCTGCTATTCACACCGATTGGGAAAATAATGCTTCATTAGAGGTTGATTATATAGTTGTCAGAGAAATCTGATAGATATATAAATAAATATTTTTTATTGGAGGTATGAATTTATGTTAAAAAACCAAAAGGCATGGAAAAAGGCGCTGGCGTTGTTATGCGTTATGGCATTAATGCTAACAGCAGTTTTAAGTGTGCCTTTCTCCGTAATGGCAGAAGAGGTGGTTGAAGAGGAAATCACCCACATCACAGAGCCATTAAAAGAGTTTGAAATCATTGATGAGGAGGATTATTCTGATGCTACGGACGTTGAAACACCGTGGTATGTAAGAGAATCAAGCTGTGATTTCCTTCCCGTAACCATTCCTTCCGAAATAGATACCCAAAACTTCGGTAAGGCAATGAAATATAAGGCTTGGTGGTACGGTACTGGCGCTATTTATTTAGGTCATGACTATACTACGATTTCTCAGGCAAGCGTTTACGGAAATTCTATTGAGGTAGAGCCGGGAACCGAGTATATGGTTGAATTTGATTATTATCTCGATGCGCCTGTGGATTCAGAATCTACATTTAAATTGTACTTAACTGCAGGTCAAACGGCTAGCGAAACAATAATTTCCGCCGATACTAACAACGGTGTTTTAATTAAGAGCCATGCTGCTGCAACTATTCCTGAAGAAGCAGGTTCTTGGCAGAAAGTCACTCAAACTATAGTTTTCCCTGAAGATTATGATACAACCGCATATCCTTATCTTATGCTTTATGTAACAGGCGGCCATCAGCATACAATTTATGTTGATAACGTTAAGGTTTCAAAAGCATGTGATATGATAAGAGACTATGTAACTGAACTTGAAATTTTTGAGGAAAATTATTCTAATGCTGATACGAATGGCGTAACGCCGGGACATTTAAACTTATCAAGCTGTGATTTTGTTCCCGTAACTATTCCTTCCGAAATAGATACTCAGAATTTCGGAAAGGCAATGAAATACAAAGCTTCGTGGTACGGTAATGGCGCTATTTATTTAGGACATAACTATGCTACACTTTCACAGGCTAATGTTTATCAGAATTCAGTTGCAGTTGAAAAGGGCGCAACATATAATATTGAATTTGATTATTATATTGAAGCAAATGAAGCAGCTAATACTAATATTATGTTTTGTTTCACTGCTGGTAAAACGGATAGTGTCGGAAGCGTTTCTGCTGATACCACAAACGGCATTATAATTGAAAGCTATTCCAAAGGTGAAACACCCACAGATGCAGGTACTTGGCAGCATGTAACTAAATTTATAACCTTTGATGCCAACTATAACACAACTGCATATCCTTATCTTATGCTTTATGCTCGAGGCGAGTATCACGCATTTTATGTTGATAACGTTAAGGTTTCGAAGATGGATAAAACCACCGAAGCTGTAATGAGTGATAACGATTATTCAAATGCAAAAACAGAAGGCGATCATCCTTGGGTATTCTATAATGTTTCAAGAGATTTTTATCCTGCTATTAACCCATTTGATGTTTCCAACACTGTTATGTATGCTATAAAGTCAACATCGGATTATTCTCCAATAGTTCTCGGCGCAGATTATGCAAGTAGTAATGTAAAGGATTCTGAGGATGTTATAAGGGTTGTTGCTGGTGAAAAATATAGAATAAGATTTGATTATTATATTCCTGAAAACTTTAAATCAAGTAAGGTTTCTATCGGCGTTTCCACAATGGGAGATAAATTTATAGAAAAGAAAGCAGCAACCGAGACTGAGCGTGCAACCGAAACAGCTCAAAGATATGAAATAATGTCTTTCACAGCAGGCGAGGGCGCAACAAACGGTTGGGTTTCTAAGGCTGCAGACATTGAAATCTCCGCAGAGGACGCACTTGATGTTGGTAACAAGCTTGTATTGTATGTTGCTTGGGGTTCAAATTCAGATAAGATTTATATTGATAATATTGAGGTAACAAGAGTTATAGATACTCAGGTTATCGGAAATTTCCGCGATAATATTGTTGCAACAAATGATGTTGAAGATGCTGTTACATACGGAGATATGTGGGGCACTGCCAGTCGTTTTAATGATGCCTTCCCTGCGGTTGACCCAACAAATGCAGAAAATAAGGTTATGCGTTATTACCAAAACACCGGTTGTGGTATTATTCCTTTAACATCGGGAACATACACATATGCACAGCTTATTAATTCAGGTCTTGTTACTCCTGTAGCTGGTGTATCGTATTTAGTTGAGTTTGATTATATGTTCCATGGCACACCTGATGCTAATATGAATCTTTCTATTGTTACAATTCCTAGCTTGGATACATATTATAACTTTAATTGTGCTGCAAATATAAAGGATGAGAAAATCTTTATCACTTGGGAAAAGGGTGAAACGGTTGATACTTATGAATGGAATAGGGCACAATTTATATACACAGTTCCTGCCAATATCCAAATAGCAGAGCTTGACCGTATGGCAATATTGCTTAAAAATGGCGGTAATGCTTCACGTCAAAGCACATATATTGATAACCTCAAGGTGACCGCTTTAGCGCCTGTTAATGTTGAATTTAATATTGATGGCACAACCGAAACTGCATATTACAGCGATGGTAATATCCCTGCTGATAAATACACCGCAAAGGCAGATGGCACAGCTCCTATCTGGTTCATAGATAGTGCAATGAAGAATCCAATAAACCTTAATAGATTTGATTCTGATGTTTTAACAGTTCTTTCACTTTACGGTGTTTATGAGGATGCAACCACGGCTATGGTTATCGGTGACGTTGAAGGTGACAATGTGGTTAACGCAGCAGATATTGCAAAGATGAAGCAGTATTTCTTAGGCGCAGCTGAGCTTACCTCTCAAATGAGAGCTGATGTTAACGATGATAACCTTGTAACACTTAAAGACCTCGTTAAGCTTAAATATGCAGTAGCTGATGCTTATGTTGAAGACTTTAATATCGGAGGTAGTGCGCTTTCCGATTTCGCACTTGTTACACCTGATACATTTGACGGTATCTATACAGTTGATATCGAGGCATATTTAAGTGAAAACTTTGCAAATAATATAGAAGGCGATGCTCAAATTATTATCGGCAATGCTGATGATTATAGCAAGGCTATGAACCTAACTGAAAATGAATATGAAATTGAAGTTGTTGGCAACAAGCTTTACATTAATGGCGGAAGCGCTAATGCTTTAAAGGCAGCTCTTAAAACCTTTGAAGGTTATATTAAGAATGGCGCAAGCTTAGAAGAGGGTTGTGTTATAAGTTTCACATATCATGGCGATGAGCTTGAGCTCGACTTTAAAAAAAAAATAGCATATTTTGAAAATTTTGACACGGATTTTGCAGCCGGTACAATGACTTCAATATACTCAGATTGGTCGGTTCAAACCTTCGGTATTCCGGTTGATACATCCGCAGGCGGAAAATACGACTATGAAGATGATACTGTAAACGGTTGGGGCTTTGAAGCGACAAATGTTTCTGCTTCAAATGGCGTTTTAACTCTTGATGCCACCGATGCGGTTCATCGCGAATATAGTGGAAATGAGTCTGTTTATAATGGAAAATATTATATGGGCTCAGAGGTAAGAAGCAAGACATATTACACCTATGGCTATTTTGAAGCAAGAATGAGAATTAATGCAAGTAAAGGTGTTTGCCCAGCTTTTTGGCTCTTAGGAAAGGCTGATTTAACACAACAAAAATCAGTGTATTATGAAATTGATATTTTCGAGTGCTTTGCAGCGAGGGATTATCAGATTCAAACAAGCGCTTTAAAGCATGTTGAAGAATTTAATGAAGATCCTAATGGCGACTATATTTTCTCGAATGCAGGTATTTATAAGGAGCTTTATAAGAACGAAGACGGTTCCTTTGTCCTGAAAGAAGAAGATGATATTAGCTATGCGCTTGCGAAGGATGGCGAGTGGTATTCACTAAATGAAAAACGATATAAAAGAGTACATAAAGTCTATAGCGGATTCAATACAAACCAATTCGATTCTTCAAATTGGGAATATTTAACCGAACCAGATGTGCACACTTATTTCTCAGGCTTCGCAGGTGACGGTGAGTTCCATACCTATGCGCTTGAGTGGACAGAGGATTATGTTATGTGGATATTTGATGGTATTCCGCTTGTTAAATATAATTTCTTTGACGCTGATGATTTAACGGATACGACACAGTCCTATCGTTGCGATAAGGAAATGAATATCTACTTTACTTGTTATTCAGGTCAGCCTATTAACGGAGATGCCACCGGTCTTCCAACCAATTGTACCTGTGAGGGTGATACCTGTACCGCAGGATCTAGCGTTCATACCGATTGGGAGAACAATAGCTCTCTTGAAGTGGATTACATAGTTGTTTATCAATGATATTTATCGCTCAACCTTGAAAAAGGTTGAGCGATTCTTTTCTTTTAAAAACACTTTAAAAGCTCAGGCAGAAATGCCTGAGCTTTTGTTATATGTAGAAAGTAGATTTATTTTTCAAAGGTAAAGTTTTTACCTATTTTTGTTTTAAATTATAATTGAAGTCTTACTGTTTATGTGGTATACTATAATGGTAAAAATGTATGCTTGTTAGGAGATATTATATTTGTTCGAACAAAGTTTGGATATTGAAAGAATCGAAGAGCTTGTTAATCTTTTTGGCAATTTTGATGAGAATATCAAGCGAATAGAAAAGCTATATAACGTAACTGTTACCTCACACGGTAGTCGTATTAAAATTAAGGGCGAGTGCGATAAGGTCTATTCTGCTGCAAGAACAATTGAAGGCTTAATTCATATTTTAAGCAAAGGTGAGCAGATAACTGACCAAAGCATTGATTATGTTGCTTCTTTGGTTAATGATGGCGAAGAGAGTAAAATCTCTGCAATCGCCGATGCTGACTGTATTTGCGTAACCGCTAAGGGCAAGCCTGTTAAGGCTAAAACCTATGGACAAAAGCAATATGTTGAGGCAATAAAGAGCAACACGATTACCATTGGTGTTGGCCCTGCGGGTACGGGTAAAACCTATCTTGCGGTGGCGTTAGCGGTTAATGCTTTCAGAGCAAAAGAGGTTAATAGGATTATTTTAACTCGTCCTGCTGTTGAGGCGGGTGAAAAGCTTGGCTTTTTGCCGGGCGATTTGCAACAAAAGGTTGACCCTTATCTTAGACCTTTATATGATGCCCTTTTTGAAATGCTTGGTGCTGAGAATTTTGCGAGGTGTCAGGAAAGGGGAGATATTGAGGTTGCCCCGCTTGCTTATATGAGGGGCAGAACGTTGGACGATAGCTTTATTATTCTCGATGAGGCTCAAAATACAACAAGCGAACAAATGAAAATGTTTTTAACAAGATTAGGCTTTAATTCCAAGGCTGTTGTTACGGGAGATATCACCCAAATAGACCTGCCGGATGGTAAAAAATCGGGTCTTAAAGATGCAGTTAGGATATTAAAAAATATTGATGACATTGCAATTTCTAAGCTTACGGGCAAGGATGTTGTTCGTCACCGATTAGTTAGTGAAATTATCAAGGCGTATGAAAGAAGTGCAGAAAAAAATGAGCGTAAAGGTTAATATTAATTCAAAACAAAAGGAAATTAAAATCCCAACAGGAACAAGGCTTTTAATAAGAAAGGCTTGCAATGCAACCTTAAATTTTGAGAATTTTGAGGATTCGGCTGAGGTTGATGTTACTTTGGTTAATGATGAACAAATAAAAGAGATGAATTTTAAATTTAGAAATATCGATTCTTCTACCGATGTTTTGTCCTTTCCGTTAGGAGAGAACGGCGTTTTTGATATTAACCCCGAAACAAAGGCTAAAATGCTGGGTGATATTGTTATTTCGATCGAGCACGCAGTTGCGCAAGCCGAGCTCTATGGGCATTCACTCGAAAGAGAGGTAGCATTTTTAACAGTTCATTCAATGCTACACCTATTGGGCTATGACCATGTAAACGGCGGTTTAGAGCAAACCATTATGAGAGAAAAGGAAGAGGCAGTTTTAGATGCTTTAGGCTTAGCCATTAACAAGGTGTAGGATTATGAAGGAAAAATCAGCATTTATTGCAATTATTGGCAGGCCAAATGTTGGCAAATCCTCGCTTATGAACAGGGTCTTAGGACAAAAGGTTGCTATTGTTTCTAATAAACCGCAAACAACCAGAACAAAGATTATGGGCGTTTATACCAAGAATGAAACACAGCTTGTTTTTATTGACACTCCCGGTTTCCATAAACCAAAAAATCAGCTCGATAAAAATATGAATAAGGCAATAAGCGATGGTATGACCGATGTTGAAGCTGTAATCTTAGTGGTTGAGGCGGTTTCAAAATTTAAATTAGAGGAAATTCCCGCTGCTGAAATCGAGCTTATAAAACAGCTTAAAAAGCGTTCCTTAAAAGCAATTCTTGTTATAAATAAAATTGACCTTTTAGAGAAAAAAGAGGATTTACTTTCCTTAATTTTAAAATATAATTCCGAGTTTTCGTTTGATGCAGTTATACCTTTATCGGCAAAAAGCGGGGATGGCGTTGATATCATGCTGACCGAGCTTGAAAAATATGCCAAGCCATCACCCCATTATTTTGCAAGCGATGATATAACTGACCAACCCGAAAAGGTTATGGTTGCCGAAATGATTAGAGAAAAGCTACTTAGAACGCTTGATGACGAGGTTCCGCACGGTGTTGCGGTTGATCTGGAAAGATTTGTTGAGAGGGATACGGTAAGCGGCGAGCCTATTGTTGAAATTGAGGCAACTATTATTTGCGAGAAGGAATCACATAAGGGAATTATTATTGGTAAAGGCGGCTCGGTGCTTAAAAAAATTGGTAGCCTTGCTCGAGGCGATATTGAGAAATTTTTCGGAATCAAGGCGAATTTAAAGCTTTGGGTTAAGGTTAAAGAGGATTGGCGAAATCGAGAAGGGCTTATTCGCACCTACGGACTTGACTAATATTTCCTTTTATATTTTAGGTTTTTAAACCAACACTAATTGTGTAAGGAAGTGTTTGGTTTGGAAAATGATAAAAATTGGATTAAGTTTATAAAAAGCGGCAAGGTTGCCGATTATTTGGAATTTGTAAATTCCTGCAAGGAGAACAAAGTTAGTGAACGAGCTGCAAACACGCTTTACAACCGAGGGATTAGTAATAAAGGTGACAAATGTGGGGGAGAGTGACCGTTTGGTTACTCTATTTACCCGTGAATATGGCATAATTAAAGCATTTGCTTCGGGTGCTAAAAATATAAAATCAAAAAAAGGCGCTGCAACCTCGTTACTTACCTTTTCAAGCTTCACTATTTTACATAAAAAAGGAACAAATAGAATTTATGAGGCGGCTCCTATAGCACAGTTTTTCACAATGGGAAGCGATATTGAGGTTTTGTTTTTAACCCAGTATTTTTGCGAGCTTGCCCTTGTTTTTGGTATTGAAGAAACACCAAATCCTGAGCTTTTGAGAATAATTTTAAATTCTTTACATTTTGTTACTAAGAAACAAAAAGACCTTAATCTTATTAAGGCAATAACCGAGCTTAGAATAGCATCAATTTGCGGATATAAGCCCGATTTAATTGCTTGCGAAAATTGTGCAAAATTTGAGGATAACACTATGTTTTTTGATATGAAAAACGGGTTTTTTAAATGTAGCGAATGTGCGAACAATGAGGGTTATCCGCTTGATAGAACCTTAGTTTCGGCAATAAGGCATATTGTTTTTTCAGAATTCGAAAGGTTATATTCATTTGAAATTCCCGAAGCCTCTGCAAAGGCACTTTCTGTATTTACCGAAAAATATATAACACATCAAACCGATTATAAGTTTTCGGCTTTGAAATTTTTTTGATTAGGAGTGAGGGTATGAGCTATAATATCGCAAGATATTTAAAAACCTTAGAGCTTGATAAGATTTTAGAGCTTTTATCAACAGAGGCAACCCTTGCTGATGCATCAGATTTAGCCAAAGAGCTTTTGCCTGAAACCGAAATCTCGGCCGTTTCGGCTAAGCTTTTAGAAACTGAGGATGCATATAATTTTATGTTACGCTATCAGTCACCCTCGTTCGGTGCTGTGGTTAATGTTTCCTCCTGCCTTTTAAGAGGTCAGTCAGGCGGTGTTTTAACACCAAGGGAGCTTTTAGATATTGCCGAGGTTTTGCGTGTTATTCGTTCTTTAAAGGAATGGAGAGCTAATTGCTCGGGAATAAAAGAAGCTTCGGTTGATACTTATTTTGATACACTATATCCAAATAAGTATTTAGAAGAAAAGATTTCCTTTGCAATTAAAAGTGAGGAGGAAATTTCGGATAATGCGTCACCGGCTCTTTATGATATTAGAAGAAAAATAATTGCAAAATCCTCTAAAATCAGGGATATTCTCGATAAAATAATTCATGGACCATCTGTAAAATATTTACAAGAGGCAATTATTACTCAAAGGGATGGCAGATTTGTTGTTCCTGTTAAGGTTGAGCACAAGGGACAGTTTGGCGGCATTGTTCACGATACCTCTTCAACTGGATCAACGGTTTTTATAGAGCCTATGTCGGTTGTTGAAACAAACAACGAAATTAGGGTTTTAAAGCTGAGGGAGAAAGAGGAAATAGAAAGAATTTTAGCTGAGCTTTCGCAAGAGGCTGGTAGCTTTGCCGATTCAATTATTAACTCCTATAACGCTCTTATAAAGCTTAATTTGATTTTTGCAAAGGCTCGTCTTGCCTTTAAAATGAAGGCAATTGTTCCGAAAATCAATTCGGATGGTTACACATATCTTAAAAATGCAAGACATCCTTTAATTAACTATAAATCGGTTGTTCCGATAACTGTTGAGTTGGGTAAGGAATATAACACATTGGTTATAACCGGTCCTAACACGGGCGGTAAAACTGTTACTCTTAAAACTCTTGGACTTTTGTCACTAATGACTATGTGCGGACTTATGATTCCCGCTGATGATGGCAGTAGTGTTGCCATTTATAGTAAAATTTTTGCCGATATCGGTGATGAGCAAAGTATTGAACAGTCACTTTCAACCTTTTCATCACATATGGTTAACATAATCTCTATTTTAGAAAATGCTGATCAGGATTCACTTGTTTTATTTGATGAGCTTTGTGCCGGCACCGACCCAATAGAGGGTGCAGCACTTGCAAAGGCTATTTTGATGAGGTTATCTATTTTTGGAAGCCGAGTTGCCGCAACAACCCATTATCCCGAGTTGAAGTCTTATGCCATTGATACTGCGGGTGCTCAAAATGCCTCCTGTGAGTTTGATGTTTCTTCCTTAAAGCCGACCTATCGTTTAATAACGGGTATGCCAGGTAGGTCTAACGCCTTTGCAATTTCCAAGCGTTTAGGGTTAGCTGAGGATATTATCGAAAACGCCAAGGCACAGGTTAGCGATGAGGATTTGAGGTTTGAAAATGTTGTTGCCGCATTAGAAAATGCGAGACATTCTGCCGAAAATGAGCAGCGCAAGGTATCTCAAATTAGAGCTGAATTAGAGGCTTTAAAGAAAAAGAATGAACAGCGTGAGCACGAGTTTCAGAAATCCCAAGAAAAACTGATGGAAAAAACCCGTGAAACTGCTAATCAAATTTTAGAGAATGCCCGTTATAAATCATCCTTGCTTCTTAACGAATTAGAGGAAATGAAGAAGGAGCTTACTGCTAAAAATGCCACTGAGATGGCCGAAAATGCACGAAAAGCCTTTAAATCAACCATTAAGGAGTTAGAGAATGAAACCGATCCTGTTGTTAAGAAGAATGCGGCAGGTGAGTCAGTAGCAACCGTTAATAAGGGTGATATTGTCATTGTTGCCGATATCGGTAGAGATGCCACGGTTATTGATATTAAGAATGATAAAAAACAAGCCTATGTTATGTCCGGTTCTATTAAAATGTGGGTTGATTTTGAAAATCTTAGGTATAAAAAGGGTCAAAATTCAACCGAAATTAAGAAAACACGTCGAGTTACAGGTATGCAATCAAGAGCAACCAGAGAGGTCTCGGGTGAGCTTGATATTAGAGGTATGGCATCCGATGAGGCGATATTAGAGCTTGATAGATATATAGATAATGCTATGGTTTCGGGACTTGAAACTATTAGAATTATTCACGGAAAGGGAACAGGGGTTCTTAGGAAAAGCGTTCAATCTCATTTAAAAGGTCATAAAGCAGTAAAGAGTTACCGTTTAGGCACCTTTGGTGAGGGTGAAAACGGGGTTACGGTTGTTGAACTAAACTGATTTTTTAAAGGGGAATTTTAAAATAATGGATGCGAGCAATACAAAAAACATTTATATTGTTATAACCCAAACGGGAACAGTGCTCTCAAGAATTCTTAAAAGAATAACCAAAGCGGAGTATAACCATGTTTCATTGGGGCTTTCAGAGGATTTGCAAACGCTATATTCTTTTGGCAGAAAATTCGCAAGAAATCCTTTTATTGGGGGTTTTATCATTGAGTCGCCAAATTATGGAACTTTTAAGCACTTTTCAAACACAAAGGCACTTGTTTTAGCTTTACCGATTGAAAATGAAAAATTTGAGGCTATTTCTGAATTTATAAATGATATGGTTTCTAATCGCAAGAAATATAAATACAACTATTTTGGGTTATGGTTTGCGGCTTTTAATCTTTGCTTAAAGTTCAATAATCGCTATTATTGCTCAGAATTTGTAAGAGATGTTTTGAAAAAATTCGAGATTGAGGGTAGCGATAAAATGGAGGATATCGTTCAGCCAATTCATTTTTTGGATATACCAAACACAACTGAATATTATTGCGGCAAGCTTTCAAAATTTGCCGATAAAAATTATGTATATACATATAAATGAAAAAGTTCATTCACAAGAATGAGCTTTTTTATTTATGCCTATAAGCGACATTATTTTTAAATTAAAAGTTGTATAATAAAATCACCGTTTTATTGGGGTGATATTTTTGATAGTTTATGTTGATATTTTGGTTATCTTAAATGTTGCGGTTGATTATTTGTTGTTATTAACCAGTGCCAAAATTTTAGGTAAAAAAGTAAAGACTTTAAGGCTTGTGCTTTCTTCGTTATTAGGCGGAGTTTCCTGTATCTACATATTTTTACCCTCTGTTTCGCTCTTTGGTGAGATAATCTATAAAATATTAATTTCGCTATTGCTTTCATTAGTGGCATTTGGTTTTAATTCGCTAAAAGCTTACATTAAATCATTTTTAGCGGTTTTTGTAGTTTCTTCCTGTTATGCGGGGCTTATGTTGGCGGTTTGGCAAATATTTAAGCCAGGCAGAATGATAGTTAAAAATTCAGTTGTTTATTTTGATATTTCTCCCATTGTTTTGGTAATAGCAACAACAATTTTCTATTTTTGTTTTACCATTATTAATAATATCTTTTCAAAGAACGCACCCTTTGCAAGAGAATGCGAAATAACGGTAGCAGTAGGGGAAAGGAGAATGGAATTAAAAGCAATTCTCGACACAGGAAATTCGCTTACCGACTTCTTTGGTAATAGTGAGATAATTATTACTGATAAAAATTTAGTTGAAGGACTTCTTGGTTCACTTGATAAAGAGAGCAATACTGAGCTTTCAAGAAGATATCGTGCGATACCTTGCAGTACTGTTTCGGGAAACGATATGCTTGACGGCTTTCGCTGCGATACCGCTGTCGTTTGCAAAGAAAAGAAAAGTATAACATTAAAAAAACCTATTTTAGCGGTTGCTAAAAGCGATATAAAAGATGGCTATAACGCTATTGTCAATCCAAAAATTTTTGAATGAGGTTGCTATTATGAAATTAAGATTATTTTTTATAAAATTATTAGCTAAAATAGGCTTACTAAAACCGATATTTTATATAAACGGTCCTCAAACACTTCCGCCACCCTTATCTCATGATGAGGAAAACAGTTTAATTTTGGAAAACACAAATGCCGCAAGGGATAAACTGATAGTTCATAATTTGCGCTTGGTTGTTTATATTGCTAAGAAATTTGATGCAACCGCAGGAAATTTAGAGGATTTAATTTCGATAGGCACAATAGGGCTTATTAAGGCAGTTAATACGTTCAGAGCTGATAAAAATATTAAGCTTGCAACCTATGCTTCAAGATGTATTGAAAATGAAATTTTAATGTTTTTAAGAAAAACCTCATCGCTTAAAAATGAAATTTCGATTGATGAACCCCTTAATATTGATTGGGACGGTAATGAGCTATTGCTTTGTGATGTATTAGGTAGCGATGGCGATGAAATCGGCAGGGAAATAGAGCAAGAGGATGAGCGACTTCAACTTAATGAATTTGTTAAAAGGTTACCTGTTAGGGAGAAACAAATAATGGAAATGAGATTTGGAATGAATGGGTATGAGGAATATACACAAAAAGAGGTTGCAGATACCTTAGGAATTTCACAGTCATACATTTCAAGGCTCGAAAAAAGAATAATAATAAAATTAAAAAAACAAATTGAAAAAGCGGTTTGAATGTGTTATAATGAGTATAGAATGTCGAAACGCTTTTAGCGTTTCAACAAGCCGATTTTATCGGTTTTCGCGCAATTAAATTTCTTGATATTTAATTGCGCTCTACATTCATTGTAATGGGTATATACAAATTTTCACTGAAAATTTGTTACCGGTTCAAAGATTTGGTGTCGAAATAGTGAGATTTCCCACTATTTCGTCATACTATAACCATTATAATCACTGAGGAGATTATATGATTCCGTGCAAACTTTTTTTAATTTATTTTATTATAATAAGCTTTTTGGGGGCAATAATTACAATATACGATAAAATTGCTTCAAAAAAGAGGATAAAACGAATAAGTGAAATTGCTTTATTTGGTGTTGGAATTATGGGTGGCGCATTAGTAATGTTTTTAACTATGCGCCTTATTCATCATAAAACAAGGCATAGATCATTTATGAAGGGATTTCCTGTTATTTTTTTGTTACAATTTATATTTTTGATTATTAATGCGGACATTTTTTATTGATTTTCAAAAAAATCGAAACTTTCTATTGACAATTAAACCCCACATTGATATAATATTAAAGCTGTCCAAATTCAGCAATTTTGATTCATTAGCTCAGTTGGCAGAGCACTTGACTTTTAATCAAGGTGTCCGGGGTTCGAATCCCCGATGGATCACCAAACGACATATTGTCGAACAAAGTAGCGTTCCATAAGGGACGCTATTTTGTTTTTGTAGAGTTTCTTATATAAAGCAAGAGCAGACCGCCCTACATTGATTGTAGAGCGGTCTGTTTTGCATATTAAAAAGACAAATCGCCGTCGTCGTCAATTTCGGTAAAATCAGCCGTAGGAACGGTAAATTCTTCCTCTGGTCCCTCAAATTGATTCGCAGAGAAATTGACATACATTGATTTCATTGTGTTTGATTTAGGTGTGTGAAGATAGACACAAGAGATTGGTACACCTTTCTCGTAAGCATCAATGCAAAGTTGATAGTCGGGGTTGGGGTATTTGTTGTCGCCTTTCCCTTTTCTTTCAAATACCATAATATTTATGTATTCGGAGCCATAACTATCAAAAGATTTCATTCCTATTGTCAAGAAACACTCTTTATCCTTTGTGGCAGGCTTATACCATATCTTTTGGATATATCCACCCAAATGTTGATTTTCTTCGCCATTTCTTGTATTGGCATTTGTAATTGATTTTGCTTTCATTTAAATCAATCCTTTCTTTAAATATTTTTATTTTAAACTTAATAAGATATTTTAAAAAAATCAAGAATAGGCAAGATAATATTATTTAACTAATCAAGCAAATACTTTTTACCCTGTTTAAGACAGTTAACTATTATCTTTATGAAAGATAATATCTATTACTTATTTTAAGTACACTAGTAATTACTTAACAAAGTATATTAATAATTACTTATTAGAAGATAATATTTAAATAACTTATTAAGATATTAATTAATTAACTTGTTGCGATTTTTTTGTCAAGAAAAAATGAGAACTTTTTTCAAGCCCTCATTTTTTGCTATGCAAATATGTATCTTCAAGGTCTTTTCTATCTTCGCCGTGACCGAGTGCGACCATTGTTTTTGCGACCCCGTTTTTCTCTGCAAATTGCTCTGCCCATAATTTGCGAATTGAATGCACACCACTTTTGACTTCGCCGTTAGGTGTGTAAATATTCAGTTTTTCGCAACGGCGACGAAGATAACGATTGACCGACCCTTTCTTGACACCGAAAACCTTGTCTTGTGGGTTCTTGCCCTTGATTTGTTCACGGAGCAGTTTGGCCGTTTCTTCGCTCATAGATAGCACCCTTGTTCTATTACCCTTATCTTTGAAAATAGTGATTTCTTTGTTCTTAAAGTCTATGTGACGAACTTCAAGTCGTTCAAGGGTGTTGACCCTGACTCCCGTTTGAAAGGCGAAATTAAGGGCGATAAGACTATCGCAAGAACGGGGTGCAGCGAGTATCTTTTCCATTTCTGCACGGGTAAAAGAAAATTGCTTTATTGTTTCGGTTTTCTCAATCTTGCTTTCATCAACCGACACAGAATAATCGGTTCGGATATTAAAAGTCTTGTTTACACATTTTGAGATTTTAAGAAAATTGCTTTGATAGGTTTTAATCGTTTTCAAAGAACAACCTTCAGCTGACTTTCGCTCAATATACGATTGGCACATATCGGGGGTTATTTGCTTTACTTGTTTAACCCCGTATTCACTTTTGATAAAAGTAGAGAAATCGTGAGCAAAGTCTTTGAGGTTGCTTTTAGCAGATAATGATTTGACAATATGACTGCTATCTGTTTCAGGGTTTGATTTATCTCCGTGCTTATTGAAATGATGACGATAATTTAAATCTATCGCACTATTAAATTGATAAAAAAGTGATTTTGACATTTTTGTCGCCCCTTTTGTTGTTAGTGTCGTCATTGTCGAGTGAACGCCGAGCGTCCACTCGTTAATGACGACCTAATTTATCTATAATGAAAGGGCACCGAACCATTGTCTGACACCCTTTTTGTATCGTTATATTGTTCAGATGAAAGGCAAACGGTGCCGTCGCACCTTGCCCCAAAACAACGGCAAATGCCGTCGATAAACCGAACTATCGTGTCGGTTAAGTGTCGCACAATCGCCCCACGATAATGGGCGATTAAGGGCGAACGTCATGGTGGTGTGCCTTTGAGATTTCGTTTGCAGTCAAGCGGCGGCACACAACACACGACTTGGGATTAATGTGTGTAGTTTTCTGTCTTGTGTGTGATTTTCAAAGATAAAATATTGCTCCTTCCTTTATTCTTTTTTAATTTCTCCTACAATGTATTATCGAATACAATATTAGAATTACATGATTTTTTTAAAAAATCAAGAAAGATATAAAAAATGCTCGGACCGATTAAAGTCCGAGCATTTTTTGACAATTTATAAGTGAATTTGTTTTTTAATGAAATATTCTTACCAAGGAGTAGGAACTTCGTCAACATAATGCCAACTGTTTTCTTTTTCCGTTTCACTGTAATATAATAACTTTCCCCTAAAACCAGCATACCATTTAAGTTCTTGACCATCAACTGTTTCGGTTTCCAATATTTTTTCAAAAGCTTCTTCTGTTGATTTATAGTACACATTATTTTCACAATCGCCAAATGCACCTGCACCTAAACTTTTTACTGTTTCTGGTATTACTAACCCATTAAATTGTGAATGATAAAACGCCCTATAGCCGATTCTTTCTACTGTTGACGGAATAGTGATTTTACAATTTCCCATATTATAAAAAGCATATCTACATATACTTGTTACACCCTCGTCAATTATTACCTCTTTAACAAATCTTGCATATTTGTTCCATGGAAGAGATTTGCCTTTGTTTGCGGGATTGGAAAATTGATAAGCCACGAAATATTCATCCATTTCCCCTTTCCCAGAGATATGAAGAGTGAAATTTTCATAATATGTCCAAGTGACATTTTCTCCACATTTACCACTATCAATTATTTTTGATTTAACAATTATTTCACAAGTTTCCTTTATGCCGTTTGGACCAGTTGCAGTGATTTTGCACGAGCCTATATTTTTTCCAATTATTTCACCATCGAAGTATTTTGCAATATTCTCGTCTGTTGATTCCCAAATTATGTCATTCTCATTAAAGTTGCCTGACACTTTGATTAACAAGGGCTTGATTTCTCCAACCGAGAGTTCTATTTTGGTCTCGGACAATGTTATAGTGTTATTCAAAGTTTCATTGTTTTTTAAATCATTATTAGAAGCGTTGATTTTTTTGCTTTCACAAGCGCAAAGAGAAAATAAAACAAAACCTAATAATACCAGAGCCAAAAATCTTTTCATTTGCAAATCACCTTTTGTATTTGATACCTTAATAATATCATTTTTGTAAAATAAAATCAATCTTTTTGAATAGTCATTTCATATTAATTTCTCTTTATTATAAATTGATTGTTTTTTAAAAAACAAAATAAGTTGTAAAAAAACAAAAAAGTCATTGACATATTAAATATTTTTGCATATAATAATGGTGTAAGGATGTAATCCTTATTAGGAAACGTGAGTTTCTGGACAAACGGCGAAACGAAAGTGGGAACGTTTGTTAAGTGATGAAGTGTGTGTTTATTCGAGTGAATACATTACGGAGCTTATTTGATGGTTGCATATCAGCCATGACTCGAATAGTTCTTTGAGCGAACAAAAAATATGACGAAGGCCTTGCTCTTTTGCAAGGCCTTTTGTTTTTTGAGGGGAATTTAAAATTGGAAGATTGTTTAAAAAAATTAGCTGACTCTTTTTCACGCGCAATACAATATGATTATATATACACTTTAGGGGATAAAAAAAGAAATATTAAAATTTCAATCGTTTCTAATAAAAGAGGCAATTTTACACATGTGTTTGGATTGGACCATTTAAAAGAATCACCTATTGTGATTGGGAACAATATTAAGCAGAAAGAAAAAATTTTCAAAAAAATAATAGATAAAAAAATTACTATGGATGATATAAAACAAGACCCAAACCTAAATAGTCCGATTGAAAAAACATGGAACGAATTAGAACAAAGACCTTATACGATATATGATAGAATTATCTTGCTTGAAAAATTCGATGAAATACTTGATGAGTCTGGTAATGGTAAGATATACCCATGGAACAATTCAGATTGCCAAGTCGTAACAAATGAAGGTGTTCCAAGGATGGTAAACATAGAAGCCGATTATGTTTTAACTATGCCAACAAAACGCAGTACAAATGAGAAGTATTATTTCTTTTTATATTTAGACAACAAACGTAACACAAACTCCGAGGAAATTTCCTTAGTTGTTCATTCTGCTTTTGTTGATTGCTGTGACTTAGTTCGCGGTCAACATTCTAAATATACTATTCTAAAATTAGATAAACGCTCGAGGGATAAAAAAATAGAAAATCTTTACATACATCCTAATTATAAAGAAGAACAATAATAATCGCACGCAATATATTCGTGTAGCAAACGCTTCTTTTTATTGATTCTGTGCGTAGCGGTGCGAAATATTTAAACGCTTTGCTCATTGATATAACATCTTGATTATGGTAAAATATCTATAACAGAAAGCGAGGGCTTACGATGAAGAAAGCGGTTATTTATGCGAGATACAGTTCTCACAAACAAAGAGAAGAATCTATTGAAAGACAACTTGAAATCTGCCACAAGTTTGCAGAAGATAACGATTACGAAATAATTGCGGAATACTGTGACCGAGAGCGAACAGGAAGAAACGATAATCGCTTAAACTTTCAAAAAATGATGAAAGATGCCGAGCGAAAAGAGTTCGAGGCAGTTATTATTTTAAAACAAGACCGCTTTGCGAGAAAAAGAGCAGATAGTCAAATCAACAAGTTACGGTTAGCAGCCTTTAACATACGGGTATTGTCGGCAACCGAACCAATTCCCGAAGGTTCAAGTGGCATCTTAATGGAGTCGCTTTTAGAGGGTATTGCCGAATACTATTCTGCCGAATTGGCCGAAAAGGTTACCGACGGAATGAGAAAGAATATTTTGAAAGGCACGGCAAACGGCAGTTATAGAACCTATGGCTATGACATAGTAGATAAGAAATATGTTGTGAACCCCGATGAAGCCGCCCTTGTCAAAAAGATATTTGAAAAGTATGCCAACGGCGACACAGTAAAGTCCATTATTGAATATTGCAATAACCGAGGTTACAAGACTGCACAAGGCAAAGAGTTTGGTTATTGCTACATAGAGCGAATGCTCAAAAATAAAAAGTATATCGGCATCTACTCTTGGTCAGACATAGAAAAAGCCGACAGTATTGAAGCCATTGTTGATGAGCGAATTTTCAATAAGGTTCAAAAGCGAATAGAAGAAAATGCCAACACAGGAGCAAGGGAAAATGCGGTTGTTGACTATGTATTAAGCGGTAAAGCATTTTGCGGTCATTGTGAGCAACCTTTGGTGGCAGACTCGGTTACAAAGACAGTTAAAAATGCAAAAACCGATAACTCAAAAAAGGCCGTCTTTGATTTTACTCTGCTTACCTTTAACAAGATAAACGAACTGCTTTCAGAAGAACCCGAACCCGAATTGCAAGAAGATGCAAACAAACGAGTATATCGTTATTATGTTTGCAGAGGCAGAAAAGAAAAGGCATTTAAAAATGGTTGTCACAAACAACGACTTAACAAAGACAAATTAGAAAATGCGGTTATTGCATATACTGCAAATCAATATCTTTGTGACGAGAATATAGAAGAACTTGCAAAAGCAATTTACAAAGTGCAAAATCAAGTTACAAGCAACCCGAACATAAAAGAAATTGAGTATAAGATATTGGAAGAGGCCAAGAAAATAGAAAACCTTTATGTTATGGTTGAGTCGGGGCATTTTACAAATAAAGTCTTTGAACGAATAGAACAGGCAGAACTGCGAAAAGAAGATTACGAAAAAGAATTAAGGCGATTAAAGAAAGAAATGCCGAAACTGACACTTGAACAAATAAAGGAAAAACTTGGTTTAATAAGACTAACAATGCAGTCGTATGTTAAGTTCGGCGAGATACCGATTAAAATCAAAAAAGCATTTTGCGATGCATTTATTGAAAAGGTTTATGTCTTTGACGATGACGACGGCGACGACGGAAACGGCAAGGGCAAAAAGACAAGAGTTAAGATAATATTTGATGCATTTGAGTCGGAGGGCCTTTTGGGGTTCGACGATGCTGAAATTGAAATAAGTTCGAAATTGGAAACACTTGGTTCACCACGAGCAACTCCGCTTAAATAGTGGGGTTGCTCTTTTTTTGTTTATAAAGAGAAATCTCGAAAATTGGATTTTTCTTTCACTTTTTCTTTCACTTTGAGTTTTTTCAAGATGTGCAAAAATCATTTGTTTTAAATGAGTTTGCAATATTCATTTTTCTTTCAATATCAAGATGCCCATAAATGTATTTTCTTGCATCAAACAGCAGAGAAACGGTTGGTGCAGGCGTTATGGTTAGACCTAACAGTTTTGTAAGCTTCCAGTATGATGCATCGGGCGTCACGACTTGGTTTGATGTCAGATGTGGTGGTGTTGGTGTAAGGCTTGCAGGCAGATAACAGCGTTCTTCTATGGTAAGATGGGTGTAGTTCATATGGTTCTCTCATTGTGGTTTATTGTGTGGTAACTTTATTCTACCAGAGATCCATATGAACTTCTATTTTATTTTGCTAAAGTGTTGCACTTGATAGTATAACTCACCCTGTTTTAAAACCCGAAGTAACCTTATGGTTGCTTCGGGTATAATTTTGTTTCATAATATTTCTTTTAATTGTTCTAATGAATTGATTTCAAAGTCACAAGGGTATTTTGCGGTGAGCTTATCGGGATTAAACCAACAGGTTTTAATTCCCGAATTAATTCCGCCCAAAATGTCTGAGCTTTGGCTATCACCGATAATAAGCATTTTATTTTTATCTGTTTCGGGGATATTATCAACAACATAGTCAAAGTATTCCTTTTCCGGTTTTTGATGACCTGCATCCTCAGAAACGAACACTTTATCAAAATATGTCACTAAGCCTGAATTATTTATTCTTTTGAATTGTGTTGATGAAAGTCCGTTAGTAGTTGCATAAAGCTTATAACCCTTTTGTTTTAGGTATTGAAGAATATCATCAGCACCTTCAATCTTGAAATAACCCTCGGATAAATTTGCTGAATAGGTTTTTGAAATGGCTGAAATATCACCACTTTTGCCAAGAAATTCTAAAAGGGTTTCAAATCTTCCTTCAAAAATTGCCGATTTGGGTATTTCACCCCGTTCAAAGCTTTCCCAATAGCTTTTGTTAATTTGGGAATATTTAGTTACAGTTTCATCATCGTATGGCAAACAAAAGGTTTTAAGCGTTTTTCTAACCGCTTGTTTTTCTGCTATATTGAAATCGAGCAGAGTATTATCAATATCTAAAAATAATGTGGTGAAATGATTCAAGTTAAAAAACGTCCTTTGTTTTTATTTATATAACAAATGCTAAAATTGATGAAATAATTGAAATTATGTACTGCGAAACAAACATTAGAATAATGCCAAGAGCTAACATTCCTTCCGAAACACCGCCTATAGCCGAAAGTCCGATTTTGTAATAACGCTCATCAGCAATGCGGTTTTTATAATCCTTGATTTTTGAAACACAGTGATTTTTATAAATATAAAAGCCAAAAAGTCCAGAAAACAGTAAGGTTGCAATATTTGCAATTTCCTCAATAGCTGAGGCAATTATGGTTAAGATGGTTTCGGTTGGGGAAATGTTTTCAAAAGCATTTATAATAGCATTACGGTCAGCAGAAGAAAAGGCATCAACAAGAGCTTCTAATGTGGTGCTGGTTTCTCCAAATGTAAGGGCAGTTGTAATGGCGGTAATAATTGCGCCCAAACCTGTAAAAATAATTGCAGGTTTATACATTTTACGGTAAAAAAACCATATTGAAGCACCAAATGGACCTAAAAGAAAACTTAAAATAGCCGCCGGCCAACACCAAGAAATTTTGCTGCCGCTATATTCCATTTTCAAGAATTTAGGCAAAATGTTTGCTTGTTTTTTGCCGATAAATATTGAAATTTCCTCACTGGGAATTCCTTCAATTAAAGCATCGTTTGAAAAAGATGTTGTGGGCTCGGGGTTTTGATTTTGAAAGCCTTGGCCTTCGATTTCGTTTTTAAGTGGTTTGAGCTGATTGCCGCAATTTTTACAGTAAATAAATTCACTTTCGTTTTCGGTTCCACATTCTGAACAAAATATTTTTTCCATAAATAACAGTCCTTTTAGTATATTATAATCATTATAAAAACGTTAAAATAATATTAGGGAGATATTGTGTTATAATCATTCCAACAAAGAAAAGCAGAATATTAACGCCGCCTTTTTTAATGAAATCGGTTTCTATATCTTCACTTTCAGCCTTGATTTTCTTTATAGCCGAAATTGTGTGATTTTTATAGATATAGTCGCCAAATAGGCCCGCAATAATGCTGCTGGCTAATCCGATTACAAAGGCAATAAGAGATAAAATAATTGGCCAGATAAGGCTTGAAAAATTATTGGTAACAGCAGTAAGTATTTCGGTGCTAGTGGCTTGGCTTAATCCTAAAGTGTTTAGCGAAGCTGCAAGGGGATATGAAAATAAAACTGAAATTATTTGCAAAAACCCAAGAATGAAAGCGGGCTTGAAGATTTTTCTTGAAAGTGCCCATTCGAATGGAAAAAGAAAAGCCATCCAGTTCCAAGAAATCTTGTTGCTTTTTGTAATGGAAACAAATTTCGGGATATATCTATGGGTGTTGGTTGCAACAAACTTTTTTGTCTCTTCGGCGGTTATATCGTCTTCAATGATATAGTCGGCGGGGATGCCACCTAAAAAATCAAACTGCGAAAATCCCGGAAATTTTAAAGGATTAGGGGAATGACATTTTAAGCAGTATTTTTCCGTGACGGGATATTTTTCATGACAATTGTTGCAAACGATATAATCTTCTTTTTTATCTTCTTGTGAATTTTCACTTTTGATATTTTGAGGCTCGTCATTCGCACTATACTGATTTTGCGTTCCGTGAAATTCCTCTAATGCACAATGACCAAGGGCACTGTAACATTCTCTGTGATGTGGAGCGCCGCATTCGGGACAAAATACAACATCATCATTTTCAAAAAGATATGCACTGCAACGGGCACATTTTAGATTTTCAAGATTTAAGCTCATACCATAGCTCCTCTAAATTCCTCTATTTTTTGGAAAACATTTTTAAAATATTCGTGCCCGTAATTATGAAAAAGGCTTTTTTCGATCATTTGCTTTAATTCCCCAAGGGTTACCCATTTAACCTCAGCAACCTCAGAAGCCTGAAGCTTTAAAGATGTAATATCGGCATCAAACTGTGTAAACCAAACATCTAGCAAAGAGTTTCTCCTTTTAATTCTGAGCATTTGTTTAAGGGTTTTAGGGCTGGTTTTAATGCTTAACTCCTCAAATAATTCGCGTGAAGCAGCAGTGAAAGAATCCTCTCCCGCAACTGCTGCGCCGCCCGTTGCCGCCCATTCACCCGGCATTAGTTTTTTATGCTTTGAGCGGCGTTGAATTAAGATTTTACCGCTTTGCGAAACAACCCAAATATGAACAACAAGATGATATTCATTTTTGGAGAGTGTATTAGCACCTCTAAAAACGGTTTTTCCTGTTGGGATTCCGTTTTTATCTAAAACATCCCATCTTTCAGGCATCATATTTTTCAACAACCTCACCGAATTTTTTATAAATGCTATTTTCGGCGACATAACCCCTAACGGAAGAAAGGGGATAGATATTGGTGTTTTTACCAACAACTGTACCGGGGTTAAGAACAGAACCGCAGCCAACCTCAACTCCGTCACCAATAATAGCGCCGAATTTTTTAAGACCTGTTTCTATTTTAAGGTCACCCATTTTAACGGTAACAAGAGTTTTATCGGATTTAACATTTGAAGTTATCGACCCTGCACCCATATGCGATTTTGTTCCTAAAATGGAATCACCAACATAATTGTAATGGGGAACCTGAACTGTATCAATTAAAACAACATTTTTAAGCTCGGTTGAGTTTCCGACAACGCAATTAGGGCCAACAAAGGCGTTGCCTCTAATAAAAGCACAGTGGCGAACCTCTGCATCCTCACAGATAATGCAGGGTCCATTAATAAAAGCGGTAGGAGCAATTTTTGCTGATTTTGCAATCCAAATATTTTCGCCTTTTTGCTCGAAAATTGTGCCATCAAGGGTTGGACCTAAGACCTTAATAAAGTCACCTATTTTTGCTAATGCTTCATAAGGATATTTAACGCCTTCAAATAATGGCGCAGCAAGTTTATTTTCGAGATTAAAAAGATTAGTGGTTAAAATTCTATTCATAATATCATACCTTTTATATATTTTTTATTAATTATACCATTATGCTAAAATATTTTCAATATAACTATTGTAAATTTTTTTAGTTTGTGTTAAAATTGTTTTGTAATTAGTTTACTATTTGCGTATCGGAGTGTGCGAATGGGCGGGTCCTGTGCGACGGGATGCCACGAACCATGTCAGGCGGGGAACCGAGCAGCATTAAGTGGTTTTTTTCGTGCGCCGCAGTAAATCGGTTCATTCGTACACTCGGGTGCGCAATTTATTTTATTTTACGAGGTGAAATAATGGCTTATCAAGCTCTGTATCGTAAATATCGACCTCAAACATTTTCACAGGTTGTGGGTCAGGAGCATATTACTGTTACTCTTAAAAATCAATTAGCAGAAGGTAAAACGGTTCACGCTTATTTATTTACCGGAACAAGAGGAACAGGCAAAACGAGCTGCGCTAAAATTTTGGCGAAGGCTATAAATTGCACCCATTCTCAAAACGGTGACCCCTGCTTAGAATGTGATATCTGCACGGCAATTACGAATGGTGAGAACACCGATATCGTTGAAATTGATGCTGCCTCGAATAATAGTGTTGATAGTATTAGAGATTTAAGAGACCTTGTTAATTTTTCTCCAGCCAACTCAAAATATAGGGTTTATATAATTGACGAGGTGCATATGCTTTCTATTGGTGCTTTTAATGCATTGCTTAAAACATTAGAAGAACCGCCTGATCACGTTGTGTTCATTTTAGCAACAACTGAGGTTCATAAGCTTCCCGCAACTATTTTATCTCGTTGTCAACGCTTTGATTTTAGAAGAATTGAAAGTGATAAAATTTGTGAGAGACTGCAAGAAATTTCTAAAAATGAAGGTTTAACACTTACAAATGATGCCGCAGTTTTAATAGCCGCCGCTGCTGATGGCGGAATGCGAGATGCGTTATCTATTCTTGATTTGTGTGCTTCAAGTAACAAAAATATTGATGAGCAAACGGTTGAACAGGTTTGTGCAATGGCGGGTAATGATTATCTCGTTGAAATGTGCGAACATATTAAGAACCGTGATACCGAGAAGGCTATAATGCTTATCGACCGTTTGCATGCTTCATCTGTTGATATGCAAAGACTTCTTTCGGAGCTCACCTCACATTATAGAGATTTAATGATTTTCAAAACTGTTAAAAGCAAGAAGAAGCCAATTGTTTGCTCGAATAAAAGAGCTGAGGCGCTTGCTAATCAAGTTTCGGATTATGATATTAAGGATATAATGTTTGCGCTATCTGTTTTGCAGTCCTGTGTTTTAGATATGCAAACCGGTAACCGCCGAGCTATAATGGAAATGGCAGTAATAAGACTTTGCGAACCAAGACTTTCGGTTGATATTGATTCACTTGAAAAAAGAATTTCAATGATCGAGGATGCCCTAAAAAAAGGAATAGTACCTGCAAAGATAAAGCAAAGCAAGGAAGCACCAAAAGAAATTTCCGAAACTATACAAGCCGAATCGGAAAATCCGCCGCCCGAAGCACCCGATTCTTCGGTTGCAGAAAAAAACCATAAAACAACTTTGAATGTTGTTGCCGAGGTTGAGTCTTGGCCACAAATTATGACGGTTTTAAGCACCACATGTCCTGCAATTCACGGTGTGCTAAATGGATCAAAGGCATATATCAAGGGCGATTATCTTTTAATAGATGCACCAAATTCAATGTTCCGTTCATTTATTAATAAGGACACGGGAAATTATAAAAATTATATTAGAAAAGCGGCAGAGGAGATTTTGGGACGAACCTACAAACTTGGTCCGTATACACCCTCTAAGGTTGAAGACCAAACCGATGAGCTTGCAATTCTTGCCGAAAAGCTTAAAAATCTTGAAATTAACTAAGGAAATGGTGAAAGAATATGAAGGTTAGAATTCCTAATTCAAATCCTACGGGAAATATGAATCAAATGCTCAAAACTGCACAAAAAATGCAAGAGGATATGGCTGCATTACAGGCCGATTTGGAGCAAAGAGAGTTTACTGCTGTTTCAGGCGGCGGAATGGTTGAGGTTACGGTTGATGGCAAGCATTTCATCAAATCAATAAAAATCAACCCAGACGCTGTTGACCCCGATGATGCAGAGATGCTTGAAGACCTTGTTACAGTTGCAGTTAATGATGCTATTTCACAAGCAATTAAAACCTCTGAGGAAGAAATGGGAGCTATTACGGGTGGATTTAATATGCCCGGAATGTTTTAAAAACTATGGTTAATAATATTATACCCCTAACCGAGCTAATTTCTCAATTTGAAAGATTACCCGGTATTGGTAAAAAAACTGCCCAAAGACTTGCTTTCAGTATTTTGGAGCAACCGCCCGAGAGAGCAGAAAAATTTGCCGAGGCACTTGTTAACGCACGCCGCAAGGTACATTTTTGTAAAACTTGTCAAGCCTTTACCGATAGAGAGATTTGTGCTGTTTGTGATGATGCTACCCGTGATAAATCAACAATTTGTGTTGTTTCTGAGCCAAAGGATGTTATGGCATTAGAGCGAACACGGGAATATAAGGGACAATATCACGTTTTACACGGTGTTATTTCACCGCTTGATAATATTGGTCCGGATCAGTTAAAAATCAAAGAATTAATGACAAGACTTTCTTCCAAGAATATTAAAGAGCTTATAATGGCAACTAATCCAACCGTTGAGGGTGAAGCCACCGCAAGCTATATTTCAAGGCTTGTGAAACCAATGGGAATTAAGGTTACTCGTTTGGCTTACGGTATACCGGTTGGTGCAGAGCTTGAATATGCCGATGAATTTACATTGGCTCGTGCACTTGAAGGCCGAAATGAAATTTAGGTGAAATTGATGATACAAGAAAAAATTGATAGAATCAACGAGCTTGCGAGAAAGAAAAAAACGCTTGGACTTACCGATGAAGAGGTAAAAGAGCAGGCTATTTTAAGAAGAGAATATATCGAAAGCTATAAAGCCTCCTTGGTGGCTCAACTGGAAAATACATATATTGTTGAACAGGATGGTACCAAGAGAAAGCTCAAATCAAAGGCTAACATCGCAACTCAACCAAGTAAAGAAAACTAAAATTTTAGAAAGGGAACCAATTATTATGAAATCAAAACACACTCTTTTAAGCAAACTATTATCCTTCGTTTTAGCGCTAACGGTTCTTTTGGGCGTTATGCCTATTATGAGCCTTTCGGCAGACGAAGATTCAACCAGCATAGCGGATCCAAAAACCATTGATAACTGGCAGTATTGGTTCTCTAAAGAGAGCAGTCGTTATGCGGGCGGTATTTTCATTGATAAATCCGTTTATACCGCAAAAGAGGCTGTTGCACCAAACAGTTATTTCTACGATATTGCAAATAAGCTCAAATTCGGCAAGGATAATTTTGGTAACGATAACTTTATGGTTTCCTTGTCAGCAGTTGGTTCAACAACCCAGATAACTGGAAAAACATCAGTTCCTGCTGATACTGTGTTTATTCTTGATTTATCGGCTTCAATGTCTAACGATGAAGTAACAACCATGATAAGAGCAACCAACCGAGCTATCACAGAATTACTTGAAAATCCTGATAGCCGAGTTAGTGTTGTGCTTTATTCGGGAAATAGCACAACTTCAAATAACGCAACGCTCAATAACGCTACTGTTATTCTGCCGCTTAATCGTTACACAACCACAATTTCTATAACTGAAACCGACTGGGTAAATGTGGATGGCGATTGGCAAAGACAGGAATTAACCTATGATAGCTTTTTATCCTATACCAATAGCAGCGTATCAGTTTCCGCTCGGTATAGTGGCAATGGAAACAACCGCAGACAAACGGGCGGTGTTAAGGTTGAAGGCGAGCAGGACTATGTAAGCGGCTCAAAGGCTAAAAACGGCGGTACATATACACAAGCAGGTCTTTGGAAGGCTTATGGTCAATTTCCAATGGGCGATGAAACCAAAACCGCATCGGGCACACAACGTAAGCCTATTGTTGTTTTAATGACTGATGGTGCGCCTACAATTGCAACAACAAATTATAATAACATTGCTAATTCAAATGTTGGTGATGGTAGGAATACCAATGCTGAAACGAGCTTTTTGGTTCAAATGACCGCTGCTTGGGTTAAGGCAAATTTAAAAATTAAATATAATGGTGTAGACCCATTATTCTATACATTAGGCTTGGGTGTTGGTAACGATAGTAATGCAGTTGGTGTTTTGAACCCTGCGGCTGCAGCTAACCCCTCAGCTGAATATTGGACTGATTTTTCTACCGATGGAAAAGTTTCAAACATTTCTTTTTCCTCTGCTGCAAGCGGCGCAACCGGAACCGGACCAATATCGGGCGACCAATCTATAATTTTGAGAAACTATGTTGATAAGTACTATTCAGCAGCCGATGCTGATGAGCTTTCACAAATGTTTGACTCTATTGTTGAGGATATCGGCTCTAAGTTGAAAAACTACCCAACCCTTATTGAGAGTGGTAATCCAACACAGGACGGATATATTTCCTTTACCGATGAAATTGGTAGATATATGGAGGTTAAGAATGTTAAGGGTATTCATATTGGCGAGGGCAGCTTAGTAACGGGCGGAATGTTCTCTCAATATCTTACCGAAGGTAAAATCGGCAATGTAACAACAGGTCAGCTCACAGAACTTGGTGTCACCCTTATTGATGCGTTGAAGAGTCGTTTTGATATTTCTGAAAGTCAAGCCTTACAACTATTAAATAGCGCAATTAACAATAATTATATTTATTTTAACAATGCAAATGATTTTTCAAACTATGTTGTTTGGTATGCTGATGAGGATAATAATTTTATAGCTCCATATAGTAGAGCAATTACCACTGCACCACAAAATGCAAAATATAAGGTAAAATCGTATTTATATTTGGGTAGTGTTTCGGATGAGAGCGGTACTGATACCGATATGCTTTATATTCTTATTCGTGTTAGAGAGGATTTAGAAACCGGCATCCAAATAGTTGATGCTAACCTACCTGCATCGCTTTTACCTCTTGTTATATATACGATAGAGCTTAATGGTACTTCTTTAACAGATAGTACAGTTAAGAGTATGACAAATAATATTGATGATATTCATCCTGCTTGTTTGCTTTTCGAGGTTGGACTTAAAGATACAATTAATCGTTATAATATTGATGAAATAGTTAAAAACTATCCTAAAAATGCTGACGGCACCTATCATTTCTATACAAACAGATGGAAATCCGATAATAATGTTGCATTTACTGTGCCAAATGAGGCCAATTTACCTTCGGGAATTTATGAGCATGGTCTAATTGGTTCTACCGAGGCTCATTTCCATCCCGCACTTACAAATCGCCGCTATTATTATACAGAGGACACGACCGTGTATTATAAGGATGGTGAGGATTACAAGGTTTATAATGGCAACACAAATCCCTCGGGTGACGGATACTATCACATTTATTCTTGGGTCGTTACGGAAAATAACACAACTAAGGTTGAATCTATTTATAACCCAATTTTAACCGATGCTTTATCAAAGGCACAAAAAACCGCAAACGGTTGGATAATTCCAGCAAATACGCCTAAACGCTATTTTGGTGAGGTTGCAGTTAATCCTCACGAAAATCATACCGACAAGACTGCTAATACAACGGAAACACTTGGTTGGTCGGTTCATCCCGCAAGTTCCTATGAAACCTCGGGAACAGCACAAGGTTATCACATATTTAGTTACCTTGGAAATAACGGTAGAATAACAGTTTCTCCAACACAGGGTATAAGACTTTCAAAAACTATTGCCGAAAATGTAGATAATGCTCCAACACAGTTTAAGTTTAATATTACTTTATCGGTTGATGGCACATTTGATTATCGCTTGATTAAGGCTGATGGCACTTATACCGATGGAACATGTTCAACCAATAATAAGGTGTTATCAGTAACCTTGAGTGATGGTGAGACGGTTTACATTGCCGATATTCCCGCTAATACTACATATACTGTTGAAGAGGAATATACTGCTGAGTATGTTGGCAATTCAACTAATCAAACGGGTACGATTAGTGCCGGCAAGTTTGAGCTTGTTGATTTTGTAAATTCACCAAGAGGTGCGGGTTCCTTGCGTGTTAGCAAGGATGTAACCCATCCTTTCCAAACAACCGCAATACCTGATGCACTTTTAAATGAAGAATTTAATGTTACTGTAGCCTTTACAGGCGAGACAACCGCTCTTGCAAAAATAACTGCTACTGACGGTACAAATGCTATAACCTCAAATGATGGAGGCAAAACCTTCTCATTTAAGTTAAAGGATAATGGAGATGTTTTATTCTCCAACATTGCGGAGGGTGTTACCTATAAGGTGGAGGAGAATATAGCTGCTTCGCAGGTTGGATATACTCTTGATACTTTAAAAACAAGTGGCCTTGAAGGAAGTATTTTAAAGGATACCCAAAGCCATGCTCATATTGTTAATAAATATGAGTTTAGCAAGGTTAAGGATTTCGAGATTAAAGTTAGCGGTACAAAAACCGTAATAGGAACTAATTCTTTGGCTTGGAATAATGAAACATTCCAAATAGCTCTTTATATGATTGATCTTGCAAGCGGTAATCATAATCAAATAGGCGCCATTCAAACTGTTTCAAAGAGTAATACGAATTACAAATTTGTTATTGATGAAAATATTCTTGATTTAGATAAGATAGGAACTTATCATTTCCATATTGTTGAAATTATTCCTGACACACCTGTTCCAAATATGGCTTATGATGAGTCGGTTGGCGGCTTTAATGTAACTGTTGACGATTCTGATGCTGACGGTTATCTTGAAATCACATCGGTTACATCTCCGGTTGGAAATACCGTAACCGATGCGAGCGATAATAATATTAATACATATAATGTTGTTAAGAATTTTGAAAATGTTTTCAATTCTGCAAATGTTCATATTCCTGTTGAAAAGAGAATTGTTGATGGAGCAGGAAACCCTGTAACAAGCATTAGTAAGGTTGGTTTTGTATTCGGTTTATATGACGGAAATACATTGCTTCATACTGCGGCTACCAATGAAAATGGTATTGCAACCTTTGCGGTTCCTATTTCAAAGGGTGAGGAATTTAGCTACACAATAAAGGAAATTGTGCCAAATATCGAAACTGCAATAGTTGGTATGACCTATAACACAACCACAAGCTATACCGCAAATATTAAGTGGGATAATTCTAAAACAGAGCCTGAATATTCGGTAGCTAATGTTAATGGAACACCTGTTATAACTAATACCTATAATAGCAATATGACTACACCTGAAATCACATTAAGCGGTATAAAAACCCTTAATGGCGGTAATTTGAGAAATGGTGATACATTCAGCTTTGAACTTTATGAAACCGATGCAGATTTCAATCTTAGCGGTCATTCGGTTTTACAAACTAAATCGGTTAATGCTACTAACAACAGTATCACATTTAGTTCTTTAAGCTTTTCAACAACCGGCACAAAGTATCTCGTAATAAGAGAGAAAAATGGCGGCGAGGTTATTGATGGTGTATCTTATGACGTTACTGAATATCATATTATTGTTGAGGTTATAAAAGAATTTAACGGTGATTCGGTAGTGCTTAAAAACGATAAGGTAATTGTTCATAAGTCGGGCGCTGCTAATGTTGAAACCGATGAAATCAACTTTAATAATACATACACAATTAGTGACGTTGAGCAGGTTATTTTGAAGGGCAAAAAGAGCATAACCGGTAGAACTCTTATTGCTAATGGCTTTGAGTTTGGTCTTTTCGATGAACAAGGTGGATTAATTGAAAAGGTTAAAAATGCAGCAGATGGCACATTTGCTTTCTCGCAGCTTCATTTTAATGCTATTGGCACATATACTTATAAAATTAAGGAAATAATTCCTAATAATGCGGTTAATGGCATTTTAGACGGGGTTACTTATGATGATACCGAATATACTGTTACTATCACTCTTACAGATGACCAAAAGGGTGGCCTTAATAAGTCTGTAAAGGTTAATAATTCTGATTATAACGATTCGGTAATCACCTTTGTTAATGAGTATAATGCAAAGAGCACATCAATTTCATTCACTGGAACCAAAACATTATTAGGTCGTGACTTTAAGGATACCGATAGATTCTATTTTGAATTATATTCGGCAGATGAAAGCTTTGCAATTACCTCTACAACACCGCTAAAAACAGCAACTGCTGATGTTAAGCAGAGTGGCAATAAGAGTGAGTTTGAAATAAATGTTGAGTATGAAATAAATAATATCGGAACTCATAGATATGTTCTTTTAGAAAAAATCCCAACAACCAATAAGATGGGAATCGGTTACGATGCTAATGAATATCATATAACCGTTTTGGCTATTGATAACGGCAAGGGATCTATTGTTGCTAATGTCCAAAGCATTGTTCACACAGGCGATGATACTCATCCAAAAGCAGATTCACTTAATTTCACAAATATTTATAAGCCCGCTGCCGCCTCACACATAATTCCTGCTAAAAAGGTATTAGAGGGCAAAGCACTTACAGCAGATGAGTTTATCTTTGAACTTTATGAGGCAGACAATAGCGGCAATAAAACGAATCTTCTTGCAACCGCAAAGAACGATGTTAATGGCGATATAGACTTCAATTATGAACTGTTATTCGAAAAAGAGGGAACTTATAAGTATGTTATAATTGAAAAGAACACTGGTACCGCTAATGTTATTTTTGATGACAGCGTTTTTGTTGCTACCATTGAGGTTAAGGATGATACAAATGGTGAACTTTACATATACGAAATCACCTACACAAAGAACGGTGATCAAGTGCAAGGTGTCGAGTTTACTAATACCTATAAAGAACCCGATCCAATACCTGAGCCACCTGTTCAACCTGAGATACCTCAAACAGGGGATAAAACACATCTTAATTTGTGGTTAGCTCTTTACTTTATTTCAGGTGGAGGTCTTTTAGGTTTATTCTTTCTTAAAAAAAGAGCAAAAGGTAAATAGACTTGTTTTCTGATTTGCTAATCCTTTACGGGCGCACTAATATGTGCGCCCGTTTTTATATTTCTTGTAATTTTTTTAATAATATGTTAAAATATTTTTGGTTTTAAAAGAGGGGAGACTTTGTTAAATGGCAAATAGAATATTTATTGATGTGAACGAAGTAAAAAAATGCTGTTTTACAGGTTACAGACCCTCTAAAATGCCTTTTTTGTTAGATAGTAAAAATAAAGAATATAATAATTTTGAAAACGCACTTTTTAAAGAGCTGACTAATATAATTAACCTTGGCTGCACCACCTTTTATACCGGTATGGCAATGGGCTTTGATATTATTGCGGCTGAGGCGGTGCTTCTTTTAAAAAAGATTAACTCTAACCAAAAGATTTCACTTGTTTGCGTTTTGCCTTTTGAAAACCAAGAAGAAAGCTTTTATAAGGAATGGAAGATTCGTTACTATAATGTTCTAAATGAATGTGATGAAAAAGTTGTTTTATCCCAGAATTATTATAAAGGTTGCTATCAAAAAAGGAATATTTATATGGTGGATAATTCCGATTGTGTTCTCACTTGGTATGATGGAAAGGCGGGCGGAACCCGTAATACACTTGACTATGCCGCAAAAAAACAAAGACATATTTTCAATGCCTATAAGGATGAAACTTATGAATTTGCACGACAAACTGCAATAGAAATACTATAATTTTAAAAAACAGAGGATTTTCTTCTGTTTTTTTGCATTTTATGAGCCTTTTTAGTTGACAAGAGCGTATAAACGGCGTATAATTGTATACAGTTATGCAAGGAGTGATGAAATGCTTGAATTATCAAATTCAACTAATTTATTAGAGCAAAAAAGTTATAAATATTCTCTACAAGATGTTAAGGAGCCAAATCTTTATCGTGACCTATATAGTTATGAGGATGTTCCTAAGGTATCCTTTAACCATAGGCGTGTTCCTATGGGTATGCCAAATGATATTTGGATTACTGATACATCTCTTCGAGATGGTCAGCAATCGGTTGAGCCATATTCCGTTGAACAAATAGTTACCTTGTTCAAGCTTATGTCAAAGCTTGGCGGTCCTTATGGTATAATTCGTCAAACTGAATTCTTTGTTTATAGTAAGAAGGATAGGCAGGCTCTTGAAAAATGTCAGGCTTTGGGACTTAAATTCCCCGAAATCACAACCTGGATAAGAGCAAACAAGGAAGATTTTAAGCTTGTTAAGGACCTTGGAATTAGAGAAACGGGAATTTTGGTTTCTTGTAGTGATTATCACATTTTCAAAAAGCTTAAAATGACAAGAAAGCAGGCTATGGATACATATTTAGCCGCAGTAGCGCAAGCTTTTGAAGCGGGTGTTATGCCTCGTTGTCATTTAGAGGATATTACCAGAGCTGACTTTTACGGATTCGTTGTTCCTTTTGTTAACGAATTAATGAAAATGTCAAAGGATGCAGGTATACCCGTTAGAATTCGTGCTTGTGACACGATGGGTTACGGTGTGCCATATAGTGAGGTTGCAATTCCAAGAAGTGTTCCCGGAATAATTTATGGCTTACAGCATTATTCTGATGTGCCAAGTGAAATGCTTGAATGGCATGGCCATAATGATTTTTACAAGGCAGTTGCCAACGCTTCAACCGCTTGGCTTTATGGCGCCTCGGCAGTTAACTGTTCACTTTTGGGAATAGGCGAGAGAACGGGTAATGTTCCGCTTGAAGCAATGATTATGGAATATGCATCGCTTAGAGGATCGCTTGACGGTATGGATACAACGGTTATCACAGAAATTGCCGATTATTTCAAAAATGAAATGGGTTATGAAATTCCACCCATGACTCCCTTTGTTGGAAGAAACTTTAATGTTACCCGTGCAGGTATTCACGCAGATGGTCTTTTAAAGGATGAGGAAATTTATAATATTTTCAACACCGAAAAACTTCTTAATAGACCCGCATCTGTTACAATTAGTAAAACAAGTGGACTTGCCGGTATTGCTTATTGGATTAATAATACCTATCATCTAGTAGGTACTGAGGCATTAGATAAAAAAGACCCGCTTGTTGTTAAATTGAAGGAATGGGTTGATAAAGAATATGAGGATGGCAGACAAACTGCCCTTTCTAATGTCGAGCTTGAGAATAAAATCTATGAGCTTTCATTCGGAAAATATAAAATGTTGTAAAGGAGATATCAAATGATAGAGCATAAAACTGTATCTCTTGCTGATCAGGTTTTCGAACATTTAGAAAATGATATTTTAAGTGGAAAACACCAGCGTGGCGAGATTTTAACAGAAAGCAAGCTCAGTTCTCAACTAGGTGTTAGTAGAACTCCAATAAGAGAAGCATTGCGTCGTCTTGAACAGGAGCATTTAATTGAGGAATCGGGCAAAGGTTCTGTTGTTATTGGAATAACCGATAAGGATTTAGAGGATATTTTTGCAATTAGAACAAGCCTTGAAAGTATGGTTGCATCTATTGTTGCTAACAAGCGCTCTAACGATGAGTTGGCAGAATTAAAGGAAACCCTTGAACTGCAAGAATTTTATTTATCCAAACAGGATGCTGACCGCATTAAGCTTATGGATAATAAATTTCATCAAACCCTTTATAGGTTGAGCGGCAGTATGACCTTTTATGATGTGCTTGTTCCGCTTCACAAAAAGGTTCAAAAATATCGTAAAGCTTCGGTTGAGAGCAAGAGCCGAGCTATTGAATCGGTTAATGAACATAGAAAAATTTTTGAGGCCATTGAGGAGCAAAATCCCGAAATGGCAGCTCTTTATGCAAAAGAGCATATCGAAAACGCATATAACCACATAATTAGAAAGGATAAGTAAAAATGGGTTTAACTATTGCACAAAAGATTATTAAATCACATCTTATAAGCGGAGATATGACGGTGGGAAACGAGGTTGCGCTTAAAATTGATCAAACCTTAACACAGGATGCTACCGGCACAATGGCATATCTCGAATTTGAAACAATGGGAATTGAGCGTGTTAAAACCGAGAAAAGCGTTGCTTATATTGACCATAATACACTGCAATCAGGCTTCGAAAATGCTGATGACCATAGGTATATTCAATCGGTTTGTAAAAAACATGGAATTTATTTTTCCCGACCAGGTAACGGAATTTGCCATCAGGTTCATCTTGAACGATTTGGCAAGCCGGGTAAAACCTTAATTGGTTCTGATAGCCACACCCCAACAGGCGGAGGAATTGGTATGCTTGCAATGGGCGCAGGTGGTCTCGATGTTGCGGTTGCTATGGGTGGCGGAGCTTACTATATAACAATGCCTAAAATGTATAAGGTTAATCTTACAGGAAAGCTAAATCCGTTTGTTACTGCTAAGGATATTAGCCTTGAAATTTTGAGAATTTTATCGGTTAAAGGCGGAGTTGGTGCTATAATCGAATGGGGTGGAGAGGGTATTAAAAACCTTTCAGTACCCGAAAGAGCAACAATAACTAATATGGGCACTGAGCTTGGCGCTACAACTTCGATTTTCCCGTCAGACGAAATTACAAAGAAGTTTTTAATCGCCGAAGGCAGAGGAGAGGATTATGTTGAATTAAAGAGTGATGAGGATGCTATTTATGATAAGGTGATAGATATTAACTTATCTGAGTTAAAGCCTCTTATTGCTTGTCCTCATAGTCCTGATAATATTGTAACGGTTGAGTCATTAAAAGGCACAAAGGTTGACCAGGTTTGTATTGGTTCTTGCACAAATTCTTCCTTGCTTGATATGCTTCAAGTTGCGGCATTGCTTAAAGGCAAGGTTATTGACCCATCAGTTAGTCTTTCAATTTCTCCCGGTTCAAAGCAGGTTTTAAAGATGCTTTCGGACTGTGGCGCTTTAACAGATATTCTTTCAAGCGGAGCTCGTCTTTTAGAGTGTGCTTGCGGACCTTGTATTGGAATGGGCTTTTCGCCAAATTCCGCAGGCATTTCTCTTAGAACCTTTAACCGTAATTTCTTAGGTCGCAGCGGAACCGCTGATGCAGGTGTTTATCTTGTATCGCCCGAAACTGCTGTTGCAGCAGCGTTAACGGGTGAAATTACCGACCCGAGACTTTTAGGCACTATGCCAAGGGTTAAAATGCCAAAGAAATTTGTCATTGATGACTCGGCAGTTATTGCCCCTGCCTCACCCGAGCAGGCAAAAGACCTTGAAGTGTTAAGAGGTCCTAATATAAAACCCTTCCCGCAGGAAATTCCGCAAGAGGATTCTTTAACCGCTGAATTAGCACTTAAAGTTGAAGATAATATCACTACCGACCATATTATGCCGGCGGGTGCTAAAATTCTTCCTTACCGTTCAAATATTCCTCATCTTTCTAAGTTTTGCTTTGGTGTTTGCGATACCACTTTCCCCGAAAGAGCAAAGGCACTTGGCAGAAGTATAATTGTTGGTGGTGCTAATTACGGTCAAGGCTCTTCTCGTGAGCACGCAGCATTAGTTCCTATGTATTTAGGTGTTCGTGCTGTTATTACCAAGAGCTTTGCAAGAATTCACGTTGCAAATCTTATAAATGCAGGAATAATGCCTTTAACCTTTAAAAATCCTGATGATTACGATAAGCTTACCCAGGGTGACAAATTAACCTTAACCGATATTTTCAGCGGTATGGATAATGGCGAAATAATCTTGAAAAACGAAACAACCGGTGAAAGCTTTGAGCTTTGTTGTTCATTCACCGAACGTCAAAAAGCAATTTTAAAAGCAGGCGGACTGCTATCTTATACAAAGAATGGAGATAACTAATATGGAAAACTATGTTAACAGCGCTGTTGAACAATTTAGAACAATTTTGGAGGAGCAAATTGCCCGCCAAAGAAAAATGGAGCAGGATAAGGCCTACACTGATTATAAAAGCCTCGATAAAATTATAATTGGCGTTTGCGGCGGAGACGGTATCGGCCCGATTATTTCGGCTGAATCTGAGAGATTATTAAAGTTCATCTTAAAGGATGAAATTGCAGCCGGCAAGGTAGAAATTCGCACTATTGAGGGTCTTACCATTGAAAATAGAATTGCGCATAACAAGGCAATTCCTGATGACGTTTTGGCTGAGATTAAGGCTTGTAATGTAATTCTTAAAGCACCAACCACCACATTAAAGGGCGGAACTCTCGAAAGCGCAAATGTTGCTATGAGACGTGAGCTTGACCTTTATGCTAACGTTCGCCCTGTTTGCGTTCCTGAGGATAATATTGACTGGACGTTTTTCAGAGAAAATACCGAGGGTGAATATGTTTTAGGTTCACGAGGCGTTGAAATTCCCGATACCTTGGCTTTTGATTTCAAGGTAACTACTAATGAAGGAACAAAGAGAATTGCCCGTGCTGCTTTCGAGTATGCTAAAAATAACGGTAAAACTAATGTTGCCATTGTTACAAAGGCAAATATTATGAAGAAGACCGATGGTAAATTCTCAGAAATTTGTCATGAGGTTGCAAAGGATTACCCCGGTATAGAGGCTGAGGATTGGTATATTGATATTATGACCGCTAACCTTGTTAATCCTCGTGTTCGTTCAAAGTTCCAGGTTATTCTTCTTCCTAACCTTTATGGCGATATTATCACCGATGAGGCCGCTCAACTACAAGGCGGTGTTGGTACTGCGGGAAGTGCAAACCTTGGCGATGTTTATTCAATGTTTGAGGCTATTCACGGTTCGGCTCCCAGAATGATGGAAGAGGGCAGAGGTCAATACGCTAACCCAACAAGTATGTTCAAGGCAAGCGAAATGCTGCTTCGCCATATTGGATTTACTGAATATGCTAATAAGCTTGATAAGGCTTTGCATATTTGCACAGAGCTTGAGCCTAAATATGTTATAACCGGCAGAAGCGATGGCGCAACCTGCTCTGAGCTGGGTGACTATTTAATGGAGACAATTACTAAACTATAATGGGGTGTTCTTATGCGCTACTATGAAAATCTTTCAAAAACAAGCGAAAATAGACTTTCTCCGAGAAGCTATTATATTCCAAAGGGAAAATCAGAGTATATGCTTTTAAACGGTACTTGGCGTTTTAAGTATTATAATAGGGATATTGATGTTGAGCAAAATATCACAAATTGGGATAGCATACCCGTTCCTTCCTGTTGGCAAATTCACGGATATGATAACCCTAATTACACTAATATAAATTATCCTTACCCTTGTGACCCACCTTATGTTCCTGATGAGAACCCCTGCGGTGTTTACGAGCGGGATTTTGAAATTAAAGATAAGTGGGGTAAGTTCTATTTTGTGTTAGAGGGAGTTTCCTCTTGTGCGAAGGTTTTTGTTAACGGAAGCTATGTTGGCTTCACACAAGGCGCCCATTTGCAAGCGGAATTCGATATAACCGATTTTGTAAAAGCGGGAAACAACACCATTCGTGTTGACGTTCTAAAATGGAGTGTTTCAAGTTATATTGAGGACCAGGACGCATTTAGGTTTAATGGTATTTTTAGAGACTGTTATATTCTTCAAAGACCTATAAACCATCTTGTAGATATTAAAGTTGAGGCAAAAGACGGTATTATTTCGGTTAATGCAGGAAAAAGTGCCGATATTTCGATCTATTCTGCCGATAATACCTTATTAGGCAAGGAAATTTCGGTTACCGATGCATTTTTTGAGATTAGTGAGCCGATTTTTTGGAATGCCGAAAATCCATATCTTTACAAGGTTGTTTGCGAGAAGGATGGCGAAATAATTTCTATTAAAACCGGTTTTAGAACCATTGAAATTTCTAATGAATTTGCTTTGCTTATTAATGGCGTTGCTGTAAAACTTCATGGTGTTAACCACCACGATACAAGTAAATATAGAGGTTGGTGTCAGTCGGATGATGAGCTTTTAAACGACTTAAAATTAATGAAGGAGCTTAATATTAATTGTATAAGAACTTCCCATTATCCACCAACACCAAAATTCCTAAATATGTGCGATGAGTTGGGATTTTATATTATTCTTGAAACCGATATAGAATGTCACGGTTTTGTTAGAAGATTTGCTAACATTCCTGCCGCAACCTTTGATCTTGATAATGACGTTTGGCCAACAGTTAATCCTATGTGGAAAAATGAGTTTCTTGAGCGAATGCAAAGAGCGGCAATTCTTAACTTTAATCATCCAAGTATTTTTATGTGGTCAACAGGTAACGAAAGCGGTTATGGTGCCAACCAAGATAAAATGATTGAATGGTTAAGAACTCTCAATGATAACCGTTTGGTGCATTGTGAGGATGCTTCTCGCTTGTCAAATAGTGGGAATGTTGATGTTGTTTCAAGAATGTATCTTGATTATGAACACTTAGAAAATTTTGCCTTAAATCCCGAAATTAAAAAGCCAGTATTTCTTTGTGAATATGCTCATGCTATGGGTAACGGACCTGGGGATATTTGGCAATATACCGAAATTATTAATAAATATCCAAAGCTAATCGGCGGTTGTATTTGGGAATGGGCTGACCATGTTGTAACGGTTGATGAGGTTCAAAAATATGGTGGAGATTTTGAGGGTGAGCTCACTCATGACCTTAATTTCTGCTGTGACGGTATGGTATTTTCTGACCGTTCTTTTAAGGCGGGAACCTATGAGGTAAAGGCAGCTTATCAGCCAATGGCAACAAGCCTTAACGGCAATATTTTAACTGTTACAAATCGTTTTGATTTCACAAGCTTTGAGGAATATAATTTAATTGTGACTTTGGAAAAGGATGGGGAATGTGTTTACGAGAACACCTATAAATTAAACACTAAACCCCATGCAACCTCTAATATAGAGGTTCAATTGCCTAATCTTGATGCTAAATACGGAGTTTTCCTTAATTGTAAGCTTCAAAAGGGCAACTGCGAGGTTGCTCATACACAACATAAACTTGATTATAATAAAATTGCAAATCCTTGCGACCTTGACTTACCCGATTTTGAAGAGGATAAGGAGTATATCATAGCAAAGGGCGAGAATTTTGAATATAAATTTTCTAAGTTCTATGGTAATTTCACAAGCATTAAGGTAAACGGAAATGAACAGTTAGCCGAAAGGCTATCATTAACCGTTTGGCGTGCCCCAGTTGATAATGACCGCAATTTAAAGGCGATTTGGGGTAATGTTAACATTTGGCAGGGCGAGAATTTAGACTGTTTATTCTCAAAGGTTTATGATTGCTTTATTAAGGACGGCGTTATAACCGTTATAGGTTCTCTAACCGGTGTTTCAAGAACTCCACTTTTAAAATACACCTTAACTGTTAAAATTAGCAATGCTGGTAAAATTACATATTTCTTGGATGGCGATATTAGAAAAACCGCCCCATATAGAAACGGTGATATTTGGTTGCCCCGTTTAGGCTTTGAATTTGCAGTTGAGGGCTCAAATAGAGAGTTTTTATATTATGGTAACGGACCGTTTGAAAGCTATTGTGATATGTGCCATGCGGGAAGCGTTGGTTTGTATTATAGTAATGCAGATAAAGAATATGTTAATTATGTTATGCCTCAGGAGCATGGAAACCATACCTCTGTTAAGATGCTAACAATAGGTGATCTTATGTTCGAATGTGAGCAGGGTATGGAATGTAATGTTTCTAATTACACCTCTGCTAATTTAACAAAGGCTATGCATACTAATGAAATTAGCAAGGATGGTAAAACCCACATTAGAATTGATTATAAAAATTCGGGTGTTGGTTCCTTTGCTTGCGGACCTGTTTTGGCTGAACGCTTCCGTTTAAATGATAAGAAAATAAACTTTGAATTTACACTTACGCCTTTATTTAAATAATAAAAATCAGGTGTTAGCGTGAAAAATCACGCTAAACAAATATAGAGATGCGTATTTCTCGCCGATTACTCGGCAACCGAAATACATGCGTTATAATAATCACCATATCCGTGATTTTATATCGCATTTTGTGTCTTGAAAAGATATGGTGATTATTATGAGAATTGTTGTTAAAATCGGAACCTCAACCTTGGCTCATAAAACGGGTAGAATAAATATTCGTCGAGTTGAAGAGCTTTGCAAGGTTATGAGTGATTTAAAAAATGCAGGGCACGAGCTAATTTTAGTTTCGTCCGGTGCTATTGGTATGGGTGTTGGTAAGCTTATGCTTGGTGCAAAGCCTACTGATATCCCAACAAAGCAGGCAGCGGCTGCGGTTGGTCAATGTGAGTTAATGTATGTTTATGACAAGATTTTTTCGGAATATAATCACAATGTTGCTCAAATCCTTATAACAGGTGAGGATATTGAGCATAGTGACCGCAGAGTAAATTTTGAAAACACTATGCGCCGACTTTTAGAGCTAAACGTTTTACCAATTGTTAACGAAAATGACTCTATTGCAACCGACGAAATTGTTATTGGTGATAATGATACATTGGGCGCCATTGTTGCCACAACACTCGAAGCAGACCTGCTTATAATTTTATCTGATATTAATGGGTTTTACACTGCCGATCCGCATAAAGACCCTTTGGCAAAGCTATTGCACAGAATAACCGAAATTACCCCTGAAATCGAGGCTATGATCGGAGGAGTTGGCAGTGAGCTCGGAACGGGTGGAATGACAACTAAAATCAGCGCCGCTAAAATAGTTAATCAATGCGGCATTGATATGGTTATCGCTAACGGTAATAATCCCGATATTCTTTATGATATTGTTGAAGGCAAGGATATCGGAACAAGATTTGTTGGTAGAAAGGCATAAATATGACTGAAACGATTGAATTGCTTAAAAGGGCGAAGGCGGTGTCAAATTTTGCGCCTCTTTCAACCGAAAAGAAAAACGAAGCATTAAAGGCTATGGCAGATTATCTGCTTATTAGCGCCGATGAAATTTTGGTTGCTAATGAGCTTGATATTGCAAAGGCTAAAACTTTGATTAGCCCTGTAATGCTTGACCGTTTGAGACTTGATATAACAAGAATTCAAGGTATGGCTAACGGAATTTTAGAGGTTGCCGCATTACCTGACCCCGTTTTTAGCATTTTAGAGCAAACCGAACATAATAATGGACTTGCAATAACTAAAACCTCTGTTCCGTTTGGTGTTGTTGCTATAATTTACGAGAGTCGTCCAAATGTAACCTCTGATGCGGCGGCACTATCCTTTAAAAGTGGAAATGTTTGCGTTTTAAGGGGTGGCAAAGAGGCATATAATAGCTCATTTGCCATTGTTTCGGCCTTGAAAAAAGGTCTTAAATCGGTTGGGGTTGATGAGGACTATATAAACCTTGTTGAAGATACAACCCGCCAAAGCGCCGCAGAGCTTATGACGGCGGTAGGCTTTGTTGACCTTTTAATTCCCAGAGGTGGCAAGGGACTTATTAAGGCTTGCACCGAAAATGCCAAGGTTCCATGTATAGAAACGGGAACCGGTATCTGCCATATTTATGTTGATGAACATGCCGATTTTGAAAAAGCACTTAATATTATTGATAATGCTAAAACAAGTCGCCCTTCTGTATGTAATGCAGCTGAGGTTTGTCTGGTTAATAGGAAAATTGCGCCAGAATTTTTACCCTTGTTGACAGAAAAATTAAGCGGTAGGGTAGAGCTTATCGGTGATAATGAGGTTTTAAGGTTTATTCCTGTTACTTTGGCGGATAATAATTCCTTTGATACTGAGTTTCTTGATTATAAAATGGCGATTAAGCTCGTTGATAGCGTTGTTGAGGCTACCGAGCATATTTCGGTTCATTCAACCCATCATAGCGAGAGTATTATTACCGAAAATAGCGAAAATGCGAATTATTTCGTTTCACTCGTTGATTCGGCGGCAGTTTATGTTAATGCTTCAACCCGTTTTACTGATGGCGGTGAGTTTGGTCTTGGTTGCGAGATGGGTATTTCAACCCAAAAGCTGCACGCAAGAGGTCCAATGGGATTACGAGAATTAAATACTTATAAATATATAATTAAGGGTGACGGTCAAATTAGATAGGAGTTGTAAAATATGTCGGCTGTTAAATTTGGGTTTATTGGATGCGGTAATATGGGCTCGGCTTTGGCAAAGGCAGTTTGCAGGTCACAAGGCGGAGGCAACGTTTTACTTTCGGATATTTCTATCAATAAGGCGGAGCTTTTATCACAGGAATTAGGGAGCTTATGTGCTGATACCGCTTCGGTTGCCACTAACGCAAAATATATTTTTTTGGGTGTTAAGCCTCAGGTTATGCCTGAGCTGATTAAGGAATTAACTCCTATCTTTGAAAATAGGAAAGATAGATTTGTCCTTATCACGATGGCGGCGGGAGTTAAGGTTTCTTCTATTTGCAATTATTTTGGAAAAAGTTATCCAATTATTAGAATAATGCCTAATACACCTGTTTCGGTGGCGAAGGGAATGATTTTATATACAACCTCAAAAGAGGTTTTAGATGAGGAAATAAACGATTTTTGTAAAGCTCTTGAATTTGCAGGAAAGCTCGATAAAATTGATGAAGAATTTATTGATGCTGCCTCTGCACTTTCAGGCTGCGGACCAGCCTTTGTTTATATGTTTGCTGAGAGTCTTGCCAATGCGGGCGAAAAATGCGGTTTAACAAGAGAAAAAGCCTTGCTTTATGCCTCTCAAACCCTTTCGGGTGCTGCCGAGCTTTTATTAACCTCTAATAAAAATCCATCGGTTTTAAGAGAAGAGGTTTGCAGTCCCGGTGGAAGCACTATTGAAGGTGTTAGAAAGCTTGAAAACAATGGATTTAATTCTTCGGTTATAGAGGCGGTAGAGGCTTCATTTAAGCGCACAAAGGAGCTTGGAAAATAAGTTCCTAAAGGGATGGCAAAATATTTTGCCATCCTTATTTATTTTATAGAATATTTACATTTAAATGCTTGACAATAAGGGTATATAGGTCTATAATTAGTTAGCAAACTAACTTTTTAGGTGGTGTGGTATGAACAAAGAAAATGATATTGGTTTTGCTGTTAGAAGACTTTCGAATTTAATAAAGAGGGATGTTGAAAATTCCCGTTCAAAATTAGGGCTTGACCGTGTTAAAGGCGTTAACGGTTGGGCAATTTCTTATTTTTACGAAAATAGAAAAAATAATATATTTCAAAAGGATTTTGAAAATCATTTTTCAATACGTTCATCAACTGCGAGTAATATTTTAAAAACAATGGAAACAAAAGGCTTTATTGAAAGAGTAAGCTTTAATACAGATGCGAGGCTTAAAAAAATTGTGCTAACTGATAAAGCGATTGAAATTTATAGGAAAATTACCAAGGATATTGAGCAAAGAGAGAAGCTTTTAAGAACAAATGTTAATGATGATGAATTAAAGATATTCTTTAAAGTTATAAAGCAGCTATCTAAAAATATGGAGGACCAAAATGATTAAAACATTAGCAAAAAGTATTAGGGAATATAAATTACCCTCAATTTTAACCTTAATTTTTATTATGTGCGAGGTAATTATTGAAGTTTTAATTCCTTTTATAACTGCCGACCTTGTTAATAACATAAAAGCGGGAGTTGAATTATCTGTTGTTTTAAAAACCGGCCTTTTGCTCATAGCAATGGCTTTAATTTCGCTTTGTTGCGGAGCGGTTGCTGCTGTTACTTGCGCAAATGCATCGGCAGGCTTTGCCAAAAATTTGCGCCACGATATGTTTGTTAAAATTCAAGGCTATTCATTTGCAAATATTGATAAATTTTCTACCGCTTCGCTTGTTACAAGATTAACTACCGATATCAACAGTGTTCAAATGTCATATATGATGTTGATTAGAACAGCTGTTAGAAGCCCAATGATGTTTGTTTTCTCAATTATAATGGCTTATAAAATGGGCGGAGCCTTGGCAACAACCTTCGTTGTTGTTATTCCGGTTTTGATTATTGGCTTATTGCTTATAGCTAAAAATGCAATGCCTGCATTTAGAAGAGTTTTTAAAAAGTATGATAAGCTTAACGAATCTATCGAGGAAAACGTTAGAGGAATGAGAGTTGTTAAGGGCTTTTCAAGAGAGGAATTTGAAAAGCAAAAGTTTGATAATGCATCGGATGATATTAAGAATGACTTTACAAAAGCTGAAAGAATTGTTGCACTTAATATGCCTATAATGCAGTTTTGTATGTATTTCAATACGGTTGGAATTTTACTTATAGGTTCATTTTTGGTTATAACTACGGGCGGTAGTAAGGTTGACGTTGGTCAAATTTCGGCAATGTTAACCTATGGAGTTCAAATTTTGATGTCCTTAATGATGCTTTCAATGATTTATGTAATGTTAACTATGTCTATTGAATCAATGAAGCGTATTTGTGAGGTGCTTAACGAGGAATCAACCCTTAAAAATCCTGAAAATCCCGTAACCGAAATTAAGGACGGAAGCATTGTTTTTGAAAATGTTAGCTTTAAATATTCAAAGGAAGCAAAAAGATGTGCTCTTGAAAATATAAACTTTAAAATACCGTCCGGTGCAACGGTTGGTATAATTGGCACAACTGGTTCGAGTAAATCCTCATTGGTTCAGCTTATTCCGAGACTTTATGATGTTACCGAAGGCAGTGTTAAGGTTGGCGGTGTTGATGTTAGGGATTATGATCTTGATGCTTTGCGAAATGCTGTTGCAATGGTTTTGCAAAAAAATCAACTTTTTTCGGGCACGATTAAGGAAAATTTACGTTGGGGCAATGAAAATGCAACCGATAGCGAAATAGAATATGTTTGCAAGCTTTCGCAGGCCAATGAATTTATTGCAACTTTTCCCGATGGCTATGATACCTATATTGAGCAGGGCGGTTCAAATATTTCGGGTGGTCAAAAGCAAAGGCTTTGTATTGCAAGAGCATTACTTAAAAATCCGAAAATCTTAATTTTAGACGATTCAACGAGTGCGGTTGATACTAAAACCGATGCCTTTATTCGTATGGGATTTAAGGAATTCATTCCCGAAACAACCAAACTTATTATTGCTCAAAGAATTTCCTCGGTTGAGGATGCAGATATGATTATTGTTATGGATAACGGTAGAATTGCTGATATTGGAACTCATATAGAGTTGCTTAAAACCAGCGAGATTTATAAAGAGGTTTATGAACAACAAATTAGTGGAGGTGAGAGCGATGAGTAAAAAAATTAACCCTCCGGCTACTAATCAAAAGCAAAGACCGAAATTTAATCCTAATGTTTTTAAAAGGGTTATGAAAATGCTTTTTGAAAGCTATCCGGTGTTATTCCCCTTAACCCTTGTTTGCATTATTTTTTCTGCCATTGTTAACACAATGCCCGCAATATTTAATCAACAAATAATCGCTCTCATTGAAGAGTGGTATATTTCGCAGGACTGGGCATCCGCAAAGCTTGAAATCATACCCAAAATTATAACATTAGCTGTTTTATATCTTCTTTCTCTCATTTCATTTTTCGCACATACTCAGCTTATGGCATATATCACACAAGGCTTTTTAAGCAAGGTGAGAAAAAGAATGTTTTCAAGTATGCAAAATTTGCCGATAAGCTATTTTGATACTAAAAAGCACGGAGATATAATGAGTCATTACACTAATGATATTGATACCTTGCGTCAGTTGGTTTCTCAAGCAGTACCCTCCGTTTTACAAGCGGGACTTATTGTTATAACTGTTTTCTTTATAATGCTTTGGTATAGCTTCTGGATGACACTTATTGTTATCGGCGGTGTTATTTTATTATCCCAAGTAACAAAAATTGTTGGCGGCGGCTCAGCAAAATACTTTATTCGTCAGCAAAAGGCGGTTGGTAAAACCGAAGGCTTTGTTCAAGAAATAATGAGCGGTCAAAAGGTTGTTAAGGTTTTTTGTCACGAGGAAAAGAGCAAACAAGATTTTGATGAGATAAATAATGCTCTATATGAGGATAGTAAGCGGGCTCATAGCTATGCAAATATTTTAGGCCCCGTAACTATGAATATAGGAAATATTTTGTATGTTATTATTGCAACCTTTGGCGGTATTTTCCTTCTCTCAAAGGGTTTTACAAATATAAGCATTTCAAAGCTTGTGGGTAGAGAGGTCATTTTTGGAATTAGTGTTGTTATTCCTTTTCTTAATATGACCAAGCAGTTTACAGGAAATGTTAACCAGGTTGCCCAACAAATAAATGCAATTGTTATGGGTCTTGCAGGTGCGGACCGTATTTTGCAGTTGATGGATACTCCACCTGAGACGGACGATGGCTATGTAACTCTTGTTAATGCCGAAATTGATAAGAATGGAAATATAACCGAAACAAACAAAAGAACACATCTTTGGGCTTGGAAGCATCCTCATTCGGATGGTAGTATTAGTTATACACGTCTCCAAGGTGATGTTCGTTTATTGGATGTTGATTTTGGTTATGTTCCCGAAAAAACAGTTCTTCATAATATTGATGTTTATGCCGAGCCGGGTCAAAAGGTTGCATTTGTTGGTGCAACGGGTGCCGGTAAAACAACCATTACAAACCTTATTAACCGTTTTTATGATATTGCTGACGGTAAAATAAGATATGACGGTATTAATATCAACAAAATCAAAAAGAATGATTTAAGGCGGTCATTGGGTATTGTTTTGCAGGATACCAACCTCTTCACCGGCACAGTTATGGATAATATCCGTTATGGCCGACTTGATGCTACCGATGAGGAATGTATTGAGGCTGCAACCCTTGCGGGTGCGCACGATTTTATAACCCGTTTGCCGCAAGGCTACGAAACCCAGCTTGCCAATAATGGTTCAAATCTTTCACAAGGTCAGCGGCAGTTAATTGCAATTGCTCGTGCCGCAGTTGCAGACCCACCGGTTATGATTCTTGATGAGGCAACATCATCAATTGATACCAGAACCGAGGCAATAGTTCAAAAGGGTATGGATAGGCTAATGCAGGGCAGAACAGTTTTTGTTATTGCGCATAGGCTTTCAACCGTTAAAAATTCTGATGTTATTATGGTACTCGACAAGGGTAAAATAATTGAAAGAGGAAACCACGATGACCTTATTGCTCAAAAAGGCAAGTATTATCAACTTTATACGGGTGCCTTTGAATTAGAATAATAATGAATAATCCTTTCTTTGCAGGAATATTATTTAATAGTAATTCTTACAAAGAGAGGATTTTTTTATGGAAAAGTGTTTAAAAACGAATGTTTTAGTTAAAGAAGTTTTGTTTTCGGATTCAGCCGAACAACCAATAGATATTGATTTTACTTTACCGGATTATTGCAAAGAAATCTCAAGAATTTTCAAATGCCAGTCGGCACCTCGAATTTCCTCTAAGAGTATTAACGGAAAAAACATTACGGTTGAAGGTGTTGTAACGATAACCCTGCTTTATGCCGCTTTAAATGGTGAACTATGTTCCTATGAATATCAATATCCTTTTTCAAAAACCTTCGAAGCCTCTTGTGACTGCGTTGGAATGAATCTTGTATGTAAAGCAAAAAATCAATACTTAAATTGTAGAGCAATTACGGGGCGCAAGGTTGATATTCACGGTGCGGTTGGTATTTATGTTACTATAACTAAGCGCAAATCAACCGAAATCGTTTCGGATTATGATGATAAAAACGTTGAGTTAAAAAGGGGAATGGCGGCAGCAACCGTGCCAATGGGCAGTGCCGAAAAATACATATTAATTGAAGAGGAAATAGATATAGGCCAAGGACAGCCTCAAATAAGAAATGTTTGGCGAAGCGATGTTAAGGCTTGCGTTAAAGAAACAAAGGTTATAAATGATAAGGCGGTTATAAAAGGGGAAATCAAGGTATGTATTATTTATTGCAGCGATTCCACACCCAATCCGCAGTCGGTAAAAACAACCATTCCGTTTAGTCAAATACTCGATATTGAGGGTATAACCGATTCTTGCGCTTGCGATACAAAGGCAGAGGTTGTTTTCTTTGAAATTAAGCCACGAATTTCGGCAAGTGGGGAAACAAAAAGCTTTTCATTAACCGCAAAGCTGCTACTAAATTCAGAAGCATATTGCAGTAATGAAATACCTGTTATATTTGATGCTTTTTCAAGAAAATATGAAGCTGATATTAAGAAAACCAATGTTGTTTTTGAGAGAATTACGCAAAATATCAGTGAAAATTATCATTGCAAAAAAGCAATAACTTTTGATGAGGAAATCTCATCAGTTGTTGATTTATGGTGCAATATTGAAGAATGTCACACAAAGTTTGAAAACGAAAATATGATAGTTTACGGAACTGTTTTGGCGGCAATAATTGTTTGCGATACTAAAAACATTCCGATTTACCATGAAAAACAAATAGAGTTTGAGCACAAATTTCCTTTGGATATAGCTTCAAATCTTCATTGTGAGCCTCAAATTGAGGTTACATCTTGCGGATTTACAATAACCTCAACCACCAGTATGGAGCTAATGGTTGATATTTTGCTTAATGCGGCTGTTTATCAAAAAAGTAATGTGACCTTAATTAGTGAAATGAATGTTGATACTAAAAAACCGTGTAAGAATACTAACCGCACTGCTTTAACAATATATTTTTGCGGTGCAGGTGAGTGCGTTTGGGATATTGCAAGAATATATAATGCAAGTGTCGAGGAAATAATGGCGATAAATGAGCTTGAAAATGAGCAGTTAGAAAACGGAAAAATGATTTTAGTGCCGATAATATAAAGATAAGTCCTTGTTGTAATTGCAACAAGGACTTATCAATTTATTTTTTAGTTATTAGCGAAATAATTTGTGCATAAAGATTTGTTGGACTATTTAAAATTTTTTCTTTAATGTGTAGAGCCTGCTCAGTATCACCAACCATTAGCTTAACGCTGATAAAGGGTTGTTTGCCATCGTAAGCAGTGCAGGTGAGAAAGGTTCTTCCGTCTTCATGCGAAATTTTATAATCGGTTTCTTTTGTATACCTATATCGTGAGAGCATTTTTAAAGCGGCAGTATAAGCTCTGTCCTTCACAGTGAGGGGAAGTGTTGTTTTAAGAGTTTCAGCGGTATCTCTACCTAAATCGGTTACAACATAGGTATCTTCTTTTTCGTCGACCAACTTTAAATGTCCCGAATTGCATAGCCAAGCAATCGAGTCATTAACCTCGAAGCAGTTTGCTATTGCCTCATAATGAAGTGTGTCTGCCAACTGTCTTCCCGGGATGGGCTCGTTAATGCTTGAAAGAATATAACAAATAAGAATTCTTATTTGCGCCGTGTTGAAAAGGCCGCCATACTCTGAAACTCCTGCCGAAACTGCATCTCTTTCCAAAGTTTTAATCTCCTTTTGGTTAGTATATTAGCCTAAAAATGCATCGTGAACAGCGGTTACTGCCTTATCAGCATATTTAGAATCAATAAGCACAGAAATTTTGATTTCGCTTGTTGAAATCATTTGAATGTTAATTCCTGCATCCCATAATGCCTCAAACATTTTGGAAGCAACGCCGGGGTGACTTTCCATTCCCGCACCAACTATTGAAACCTTGCTAACGGTTTCATCAACGGTTAAATCCTCAAATTTGAGGCTATCCTTTAAGGAATTCATCGCCTCTACTGCTTCTGCACCTTGACTGTTAGGAACAGTAAAGGTGATATCCTTAGTGCCTTCACGGCCAACTGATTGAAGAATGATATCAACGTTAACCTTATATTGAGCTAACTTGTTGAAAATTTTGAAAGCGATACCGGGGGTATCCTGCAAACCTACTATTGATACTCGTGCAATGTTATCGTCCTTAGCAACGCCTTTAATTAAAGTTTTTTCCATTTTAACTATCTCCTTTACGATTGTTCCGGGTTTATTTTCAAGACTTGAAAGCACTTCAAGCTCAACATTATATTTTTTTGCCATTTCAACCGAACGGTTGTTAAGTACCTGTGCACCTAATGTTGCGAGCTCTAACATTTCGTCATAGCTGATTTCATCCATCTTTTTAGCAGTGGAAACCTTTCTTGGATCGGCAGAGTAAACACCGTCAACATCGGTGTAAATTTGGCAAAGGTCTGCCTTCATTGCGGCGGCTATTGCAACTGCACTTGTATCCGAACCGCCTCTTCCTAAGGTGGTTATGTCATCATATTTGTTGAGACCTTGGAAGCCCGCAACAATAACAATATTTTTCTTTGCTATTTCGTTTCTAAGACGCTCAGTATCAACCTTTTTGATTCTTGCAATAGTGTGGTGAGAATCGGTTGCAAAGCCTGCTTGCCAGCCTAAAAGTGATTTAACAGGGCAGCCAAGCTTTTCAATTGCCATTGCAAGAAGTGCAATCGATATTTGCTCACCTGCTGAAAGAAGCATATCCATTTCTCTTTTTGAAGGATTATCAGGATTAATTTCCTTTGCTTTTTCGATAAGGTCGTCGGTTGTATCGCCCTGTGCCGAAACAACAACAATAATATCGTTATCTTTTTTGTAATCTTCAATAATTCTCCTTGCAACATTAAAAACTCGCTCGGCGTTTGCAACAGAAGAACCACCGAATTTTTTAACTATTAGTGCCATAAAAATAACCTCCGAAGGTATTAATCTAAAATTTCAAATGCTTTAACTACACAGTCTTCAAAGCAATTAAGCTTATTTAAAAGACCGCTTTTGAGCATTGGACCTGCAATAAACTGAATTTCGTTGCGATATTTGTTTTTAATAAAGGGCAAATTTTCAAATATCCCAATGAATTTGTTCTCAATGGCGGTGTAATCTTTGCCCGTAACCCTAACTAACATACGAACCTCATCATCGCAGTTTGTTTCAAGGCACGAACCGTCATTATCGTTCCAGAAAAGATACTTTCTTACTTTAAGGTGCTTTGCACAGTCAATTATATCAGCAACAACTGCGCTTGCAGTGGCTTCCTTTCCTGCGCCTTTACCATAGAACATAACATCGCCGGTTTGGTCACCGGTTACTAAAACTGCATTGAAAACGCCATTAACACCTGAAAGTATATTTTCTTTGCTAACTAAGGTTGGTCTAACCCAAGCGGTAACCTTATCATTTTCGAGCTTTTTCGCATGTGCAATTAGCTTAACAACATATCCAAATGTATCAGCAGCTTCAACATCATCAAGCGAAATATCGGTTATTCCTTTGGTTTCGATATTTTCGGGATAAATATGTTTTCCAAAAGCAATAGAGGCTAAAATGCAGATTTTTCTGCAAGCATCGTGCCCTTCAATATCGGCAGCGGGATTTTTTTCAGCATATCCTTTATCCTGTGCCAATTTTAAGGCGGTTTCAAAATCCATATTATCCACTATCATTTTATCTAAAATGTAGTTGGTTGTTCCATTGAGAATACCAGAAATTTCGGTTATTTCGTTTGCGCTAAGGCATTGTGACATTGGCCTTATAATCGGGATACCACCGCCAACGCTTGCCTCAAACAAAAAGTTCACATTGTTTCTTTTAGAAATTTCAATAAGCTCGGCACCCTTTGCCGCAACCAATTCCTTATTAGAGGTAACAACGCTTTTACCTGCTAAAAGGCAGGATTTAACAAATTCATATGCAGGGTTAAGACCGCCCATTGCTTCGGCAACGATTTTAATCTCATCGTCGTTAAGAATAATGTTAAAATCCTTAATAAATTTATCTGAATAGGACAAACTATTAAAATCTCTTAAATCAAGGATATATTTAACATTAATATCGTCCTTAATTTTATCGGAAATTCTTTTGTTGTGGTTAATTAAAATTTCAGCAACACCGCTACCAACAACACCGTGCCCCATTATAGCAACATTAACCATTTTAACCTCCAAAGACCAAAAACTTTTTTATTACAAAGGTCTAATATTTAGCAAAGCTTAAAAGCATACTAATTATTATATTACATTTTTACTTTAAAATCAACATAAAAGTATTGAAAATCACAATTTTAGATTTTTAGCAAAAAAATGATAAAAAACGGGTGAGAAATTTGGAACAAGCATCAAAAAAAGCATTTATTATTGAAGTTTTTTATACATTAATTTGGGTATTTTTAATTTTTTTGTTAGTTAAATTTTTATTTGGATATTTTTTTCCTTTTGTTTTGGCATTTGTTGTTAGTTATTATGTTCAAAAGCCTGCCGAAAAATTATCTGAAAAAATTAAATTATCAAAGAAAAATATCGCTTTAATTTTTGCGGTTATGTTTTATGCTTTAATAGTTGCAATATTATCCTTGCTTTTCTATCTTATTTTTCATTCTGTAAGAGATATTTTTACTTTTATGCCGCAGATTTTTGAGGCTTTAAGTACCTTTATTGAAAAATTTAAAAGCTTTCTTAATGGTTTTTTTAACGGTTTTTCTTCCGAAACCGCAAATTATATTGTTGAGTTTTCAAAAAATGCACTTACCTTAATGGCGGAAAGAATTAGTGGATATTTATCTGATTTTGCAGCTAATATACTCAAAAAAACGCCATCATTCTTAATAGCAAGTATTGTTGCTTTTGTTGCGAGTTGTTATTTTTCAAGAGATTATGAAAAATTTATCAAGTTTTTTAAAAACATTTGCGGCGAAAAGGTTAGCGGAAAGGTTATAAAAATTAAAGCTATCATAAGCAAAAATGTTTTAAAAATTATAAAGGGATATATTATTTTATTTGCTATAACCTTTGTCGAGCTATTTGTTGGCTTTTTGCTAATTGGTCTGCCATATCCGTTAACAGTTGCAATTCTTATATCGTTTGTTGATTTGTTGCCTATTTTAGGAACAGGAACGGTTCTTATTCCTTGGGCGATTTTAGAAATAATTTTTGGAAAGCTCGGTTATGGAGTTTCACTTATAATACTCTATTTGGTTGTAACTATTGTTAAAAATTTTTGCGAGCCAAAGGTTATAGGAGGTCAGTTAGGAATAAATCCGCTCTTTACCTTGGCGGCAATATTTGTTGGGCTTAAATTATTCGGCTTTATCGGGGTTATTGCTTTACCTATAATTTTCATTGTAATTGTAAAATATTACGAACAAGAAAAAATATCTTAAAGCCCGTCTTGTCATATAATCACTTCGTGCATATTATATATTGTAGGCTAAACATTCGGAGTGATAAAATGAAAGGCTATATAATAACCACAGGAACTGTGACCTACGCCTTAAAGGGTAGAGATATTTTACGAAAAAAAGGTTATAAAGCAACCGTTTCTCGAATAACTTCCGGCAAAGGCAGTTCGGGCTGCGGATATTCTATCATAACTGAGGATGATAGCACAGAGCCTGAAACAATTTTGCGTAACGCAGGAATTAAAATACTTGAAATTAACAAAAGAGCGTGAAAACGCTCTTTTTTAGATAGGTGATTTGAAGGGAGAATATGAAATGATATATTTTGATAATGCGGCAACAAGCGGTAAAAAGCCGCAAGAGGTAATTGATTCAGTTAAAAATGCTTTAATATATTACAATGCAAACCCAGGCAGAAGCGCTCATAAAACGTCGGTTAAGACAGCCGAGGCGGTTTATAACTGCCGAGAAAAAATATCGGATTTTTTTGGTGCTTCGGGTCCTGAAAGGGTTGTTTTTACCCTTAATTGCACACATAGCATTAACTGTGTTCTAAAAGGAGTTTTGAAGAAGGGCGACCATATAATTGTTTCCTCATTGGAACATAATGCGGTTATGCGCCCATTAACTGCAATGGGAATAAATTATAGCATAGCGGAAGTTTCGCTTTTTGATGATAATAAAACGCTTGTCGAAATTAAAAAGCTGATAAAGCCTAATACAAAAATGATTTTTTGCACAGGTGCTTCAAATGTTATTGGTAAAATTTTGCCTATAAAAGAGATAGGTCAGTTAGCGCATAGTAACGGAATTCTATTTGGTTTAGATGGGGCACAGGTGGGCGGAATTTTGCCAATAAATATGCGTGAAATGAATATAGATTATCTTGCAATTGCGCCACATAAAGGGCTTTACGCACCCACAGGTATTGGAATATTAATTTGTGAAAAAGGTATTGAAAATACAATTTTACAAGGTGGTACAGGAACTAATTCATTAGAGCTTACACAGCCCGAGAGTTTACCTGAAAAATTAGAAAGCGGAACCCTTAATATTTCAGGAATAATGGGAGTTTCGGCAGGCATAGACTTTGTTAGAAAAATAGGTATCAAAAAAATTTACAGCAACGAAATGATGCTTGCAAAAAAAGCTTATGAATTTTTGAAAAATAACGGATTCAGTTTATATACACCGAGCTTTGAAAACGGTGACTATGTGCCTGTGATATCGTTTAATTTGCCGGAGAAAAAGAGCGAAGAAACCGCATTGTATTTAGCTGAAAAGGGTATAGCGGTGAGGGGCGGTTATCATTGTGCACCACTTGCGCATAAGCAAATCGGAACACTTAAATGCGGAACGGTTAGACTTTCGTTTTCGCATTTTAACAGCATAAATGAGATTATCGATTTTGAAAGGATAATGAAACTCAAAAAAAGATAAAAAATATTAAAAAATCTATTGAATGAGGCGGAAATATATGTTAATATAAAATAGATAATAATATAAAAAGAGGGATGTTAACGGTGGGCGAAATTTTTACCGCAATTTATGCGATTTGGAACCAAATAATTTATGCCATTTCGAATTTCCGTATATTCGACCTTTTGGATATTGCACTACTTGCATTTATCATTTATAAGGTTATCGGATTTTTGCGTGAATCAAGAGCAGGTCAGCTTGTAAAGGGCTTGTTCATTTTGTTCCTTTGCTATTTTATTGCAAGCTGGTGGGATTTGGTAACAATTAATTGGTTGTTATCAAGAATCCTCGATTCTGTTATTATCGCTGCCGCCGTTATTTTTCAACCTGAGCTTAGGCGGTTGCTCGAAAAGGTTGGTAGGGTATCCTTTAACCGCCAAGGTCTTGAAGGCGAGAATAACCCTCTTTCAAAATCTATTGATGATGTTAGCAAAGCTGCCGCAATTATGCAAGAAAAGAGAATTGGTGCTTTAATCGTTTTTGAGCGTACAACCCAGCTGGGTGAAATTATTAATACCGGAACGGTTATTAATGCCGAATCTTCGGTTTCGATGATTAACAATGTCTTTTTCCCAAAATCCCCATTGCACGATGGCGCAATGATTATAAGGGACGGTAGACTTTATGCGGCAGGTTGTATTTTGCCTCTTTCTCAACGGGAGGATTTAAGCCTTCAGCTTGGAACTCGTCATAGGGCTGCTATTGGAATGACCGAAAACTCCGATGCGGTTGTTTTAGTTGTTTCTGAGGAAACCGGCAACATATCACTTGTATCTAACGGTCAAATAACCCGTAATTATAATCCTGTTTCGGCAGGTGCCGAACTTAGAAGACTTTTAATTCAAACCGAGCAAAAGCAAAATAGTGTTTTGGTTAAAGGGATAATTGAAAAATTTATTCCTAAAAAGTCAGAAGGTAAGGAGGGTGGAAAATGAGATTTAAATTTCTTGAAAACTTTTCTTTAAAAAAGCTTTTATATAACAAACGCTTTACAATTCCTTTTTCAATTCTTGTTGCCTTTACTTTTTGGATGGTTATAACCATAAATCAAAAGCCTGTTATTAACCGCACTTTTACCGATATAACGGTTACTGTCAACCTTGAAAATTCTCCTAATGAAAATTCTTTGAGGGTAATCGGTGATATATCGGAGCAAAAATTCACGGTTTCTCTTAAAGGCCCAAGCTATCTTATTAGCTCGCTTACCTCGTCGAATTTGTCGTTATATGCTTCCACTGCTTCGGTGGATACACCTGGCGAATACACACTGGATGTTGCTTTGTTGAGGGACGCTGTGACCTCCGAATGTGAGGTTTTAAGCATTTTCCCATCTAAAATAACCCTTGATTTCGATTATTTTGAAGAAAAAACTGTTTCACTTAGTGATATTAAAGTTAGTGCTGAGGGAATTACCCCAACTGATGACGAGCTTGATATTGGTGATACTGTGGTTACTGCCGAAAATACCGAAAGCTTGGTTATTAGCGGTCCGAGAACAACCATTAATAAAATAGACAAGGTTGTGGCTTCGGTTACTGAAAATAAATCGATTTCAAAAACTGAAAACTTTAATGCTAAAATTGTTTTATACAATTCTGATGGTGATGAGATTAATCAAAAGAACCTCGAATTTAGCACAAAGGATTTAACCGTAACTGTACCAATTATTAAGCAAAAAACAGTTTCAGTTGTTCCTGAGTTTACCGGGCTTCCTTTGGATTTTAATAAATCCTCTATCGGATATACGATTGATTATCCATCGGTTACAATTGTTGGCAAACCCGAGGCGGTTGATTCTATTGATGTTTTAACCCTTTCGGCTATTGACCTTACAAATGTTACACCTACTACAACAAGCTTTGATGTTTCACCAAAGATTCAGGTTGATAATGTTAAGCTGCTTGACGAAATTGATCATTTCACAGTTAAGCTAAATCTTAAAAACTATTCTGAAAAAACCTTGGATATTACTAATGCAGTTAAATTCACAGGACTTTCAGGTGGTCTTTCCGCATCAAGCACAACCACAATTAAAAATGTTAGAATTTGTGGTCCAAGGGCTGCGGTTAATAAAATTAATGCTTCTATGGTAACGGCTCAGGTTGATTTATCTGGTAAAAAAGCAGGTCAGTACACTGTTGATGTAACCTTTAAAATAGCTGGATACAACAACGCTTGGGTTATTGGCACATATAAAGCAGTGGTAACTGTTAAATAATCTTTAATTATTTTTCGGGGCGGATTTTATCCGCCCTATAATTTAGAATATCATTCCTTTTCTTTTTTCATATAATATAAGGGAGGAATGATTGTGGTCGAACTAATTTTAACAGTTATTTGTATTTTTCCATTAATGCTTGGTCTTGCCGATATTTTACATAATATAAAGTTGTTTTTGCTTGGCGGTAAGGTAAGGAGCAATAAAACCGTTATTTTTTTACTTGATGATGCATTTCCTCAAAGGGAATTAGCACTAATTGCCGAACAAAAAAGATGGCAAGGTAAAGCCTTTGCAAATAAGGTTTATGTTGTTTACTCTAAGCTTTCAAATGATGAAGTTTTAGAATGTGAGAATGTTGCTTCCAAGAACAACATATTTTTATATTCATTAAATGATTTTTTAGCTGATTTTAATTTGTTTTATAACTATTATAATTAATGATTTTTTTGAGGGAGGTGATTTTTTGGCAGAGCAAAACGGAAATTTTGAACAAATTTCGGGAACTGTTGAAAAAATCACCTTTCAAAATGTTAATAATGGATATACTGTTGCTGAGGTAAAGGTAAAAAATGAAATAATAACAGTTGTTGGAATTTTACCCTTTTTAAACGAGGGCGATACCGCCGATTTCTTTGGTAGTTTTACAGTTCACCAAATTTATGGGAGTCAGTTTTCGGCTAATACTTATGAACGAAAAATGCCCGAAACCGTAGCTGCAATTTTAAGATATTTATCCTCGGGCGCTATTAAGGGTATTGGTCCTGCAACTGCAATAAAAATTGTTGAACGATTTGGTGAAGAAAGTCTTAATATAATTTCAGAAAACCCAATAGAATTAACAGTTATTAGCGGTATTTCAAAGCAAAAGGCACTAACAATTTGCGAAGAATATAAAAAGCAATTTGGCGTTCGTGACATTTTAATGCTGCTTTATAAATATAAAATAACCCCGGATAAATGCTATGCTATTTATAAGCACTTTCCTAAAAATCCAATTGGGCTAATTAGGGACAACCCTTATATTCTTTGCGAAGATGGCATTGATTTTTCTTTTGAATTAGTTGAAGAAATTGCTGAGGATTTTGGCTTTGATAAAGATAACGAAGCTCGGATTTGTGCGGGAATTGAATATGTTTTGAGAAAAAATTTACATAACGGGCATACCTGCTTGCCAAGAAAAAAGTTGGTTGAGGTTGCTTCTAAGTTATTAGACACAAGCGAAACAACGGTTGATATTTGTTGCGACCGATTAACCGAATGTTTTAGAATTTCAAAAGGGTTAATTGAGGGTATTGAGTTTTTATCTCTTCCTGAATATTTAAGTGCTGAGCAACAAATAGCGTCAAGGCTTTTAAATATCAAACGATTCATAAACCCAAATGTAACCGCCGATGAACTCGAAATTCAAATGGTTGAAAACAGTTTAGGTATTAAATTTGAAAGCCTTCAAAGAGAGGCAATTTTTGAGGCTTTTAAAAGCGGTGTGCTTGTCTTAACGGGTGGTCCCGGAACTGGAAAAACAACAACACTTAATGCTATTATCAAACTCTTTGAAAATAGAAATTTAGTTATTGAATTAGCGGCACCAACCGGTAGAGCTGCTAAGCGAATGACCGAGCTTACGGGCAAAAAAGCAAAAACAATTCATCGCTTGCTTCAAGTTGAGTGGGGAAGGGATGATAAAAGAGAATTTGCCCGAAATGAAAAAAATCCACTCGAATGTGACGTAATTATTATTGATGAAGCTTCAATGATAGACTCGTTGCTTTTTAATGATTTGTTGAAAGCACTTAGACAGTCTTGCAGAATAATTTTGGTAGGAGATTATAATCAGTTGCCAAGTATTTCTGCGGGTAATGTTTTAAGCGATATACTCTCTGCTAATATTTTCCCATCGATAACACTAAAAAAGGTTTTCAGACAAGCTGCTAACAGCAAAATAATTGCTAATGCTCACGCTATCATTAATAATGAACCTGCCGATTTTTCTTGTAAAACCTCAGACTGCTTTTTTATAAGGCAAGAAAACTCAGTTTCAGCTCACGATACAGTTTTAGAGCTTGTAACTAAGAGATTACCAAATGCGTATAACATTAATCCTATGCAGGACATCCAGTTAATTTGCCCTTCAAGAATAGGTGAGGTTGGCACGGTTAATTTAAACAATTCCTTGCAAGAAATTTTGAATCCTGTAAAGAAAGGTGAACCACAGGTTAACTTTAAAGGGTTTAGTCTTCGCAATGGTGACAGGGTTATGCAAATTAAAAACAATTACGATTTGCAATATCAAAAAGATGATGGCGGATTTGGCACCGGTGTTTTTAATGGCGACGTTGGTTATGTTACCGATGTTGATATAAGGAACAATATAATAAGAGTTCGTTTTGACGATAAGGTTGCAACCTATTTTTCAGAAGATTTTTCACAGCTTGAATTAGCCTATGCAGTAACAGTGCATAAAAGCCAGGGAAGCGAATATGATTATGTTATTCTTCCGCTATACGATACCCCTTTAAAGCTTAGATATAGGAATTTGATATATACAGCGGTGACAAGGGCTAAAAAACTGCTTATTATTGTTGGAAGTCAGAAAATATGGAGTGATATGGTTGCAAACGACCGCAAAACCCTCAGATACACTTGGCTTGAAAGCTTGCTTAAAGAAAAAAGCAAGGAGTTATTTTAATTATTTTACCGAGCTTTTATATCCTTCAACCTGCGCATATTGCGGTGAGATAATTGAAGGCGGCGAATATGTTTGCGATTATTGCTACACAATGTTAGAAAGAATTGACCTTAATAAGCTTTGTGTAAATTGCGGAAATCCTAAAAAGAAATGTAGCTGCAATACAAGAATTTATCATTTTAATGCGGTTATAGCGCCCTTTTATAACACCGATATTTCACGTCTAATAATGAATCGCTTTAAATTTAGACATTACGAATCGCTTTCCTTGTTTTTTGCAAGGGAAATGGCTTTATCGGTAAAACAACGCTACGGCGATATAAATTTTGATTTTATTACTTATGTTCCAATGACTAAATTTAGGCAGTTTAGAAAAGGATATAATCAAAGTGCTCTCTTAGCAAAGGAGCTTTCAAAAATACTTAGTATTCCTATTGTGCATGATATTCTTTTTTCTCACAAAAAACGCAAAAGCCAACATAAAACCACCTCAAAAGAGAGGTTTGACAATGTTAAGCAAATTTATTATACTAAAAAAAGAATTTCGGGCGGTACAGTGCTTTTGGTTGATGATATCAAAACAACCGGCGCAACCCTCGATTCTTGTGCAAGACAATTACTTATGTGCGGAGCCGATAAGGTATACTGCATTAGTGCACTTATAACTGAGCCAAAAATAAAGAAAGGAAAACAAAATGGCAACTGATATTGGTATTGATTTAGGCACCTCTAAAACTGTGATATTTTCATCTTCTCGTGTTGTTTTAGAGCTTCCAAATGTTGTAACGGTTGACGCTGAAACCTATGAACCGATTTATTTTGGTGAAAAGGCTAAGCAAACCTTGGGAAGAACACCAGATAGCCTTGTTTGTGTTCGTCCTATTGAACATGGGGTTATTGCCGATTATGATATTGCAGAAATAATGCTTAAAAACTATATGGAAAAAGCTTTTGGAAATAAAATTTTAAGGCCAAGAATTATGGCGACCTTACCCGCAGGTCTTACCGAGCTGCAACACCATTCGCTTGCAAATGTTGTTGAATCGGCAGGTGGTAGAAATATTTCGGTTATAGAAAGCCCACTTGCTATTGCATTTAGCTTAGGAATTGATTTTTCGGAGCCGAGAGGGACACTCATTGTTGATATTGGTGCAGGAACAACCGATATTGCGGTTATTTCCTTGGGTGGTATTGCGGCTTGCGAATCTTTTAAGGTAGCTTCCTTAGATTTTGATGCACAAATTATTAGATACATTAGAAAAGAATATAATATTGAAATTGGTCCCTTAACCGCCGAAACAATTAAAATGAAGATAGGCGCTGCTGTTAAGAGAGACATTGAAATTGCAATGGTTGCAAAGGGTAGAAATGTTTTTTCAGGCCTGCCTGAAAGCTTTGAGATTACAAGCGGCGAGGTTTATGATGCTATTATTGATACCGTTGATACGATTTGTAATGCAATAAGGCAGGTTCTTAATAAAACCAATCCCGACCTTGTTGCTGATATTATGACTGACGGCTTATTCTTAACGGGTGGTGGCTCATGTCTTTTCGGGATTGATAAACGAATTTCGGAATATATAGGGGTTAAGGTGCATAATTTACCCGACCCCGCATATAGCGTTGTTAAAGGTGCGGCGGTTGCACTTAAAAAGCCACAACTACTTAAAAATGTGGATTATCAGCTCCGTTCGATTAAAGAACTTGAAATTAAATGATGTTAAGAGGTTATAATTTATGATTTCAGAAAAAATGACAATGCTGGGCAAAAAACGTTCGGTTATTAGAGAAATATTTGAATATGGTAACAAAAGAAGAGCTGAAATCGGTGCTGAAAATGTTTTTGATTTTAGTCTTGGAAACCCGAGTATTCCTGCTCCAAAAGAGGTTAACGAGGCAATGGTTAAACTCCTATGTGAGAACGACCCTGTTAGTATACATGGTTACACCTCGGCGCAGGGTGCAGTAGCGGTCCGTGAGGCTATTGCACAAGATATTAACAAAAGATTTTCTGCTAACGCTAATGCCAATCTTATATATATGACCTGTGGTGCGGCGGCTTCTCTTACCATTTCGCTAAACGCTTTGGTTAATGATGGGGATGAGGTAATTGTTCTTGCTCCTTATTTTCCTGAATATAAGGTTTTTGCCGAAAAAGCAGGCGCTACTGTTAAGGTTGCAAGGTGTCTTGAAAATGATTTTCAAATAGATTTTGATCTACTTGAAAGTGTTATAACCAACAAAACAAAAGCGATAATTGTTAATTCACCCAATAATCCAAGTGGTGTTGTTTTTAGTGAAAAAACAATTAAAAATCTATCAACACTTCTTACCGAAAAATCTAAAGAATTTGGTAATGATATTTACATAATTGCCGATGAGCCATATCGTGAATTGGTTTATGGTGATGTGCAGGTTCCTTATATTCCAAATTTTTATGATAATACGATAGTTTGCTATTCATTTAGTAAATCTTTATCGCTTCCGGGTGAACGAATTGGTTATATTTTTGTTTCACCCCGTGTTAATAATTCAAACGATGTTTATGCCGCAGTTTGCGGTGCTGGTAGAGCATTGGGATTTGTTTGTGCCCCAAGCCTTTTGCAGTATACAGTTGCTAACTGCCTTGGGATGACGGCAGACATCTCGGTTTACGATAAAAACCGTAATCTATTATATAACAATTTAACTGAATACGGTTACACCTTAGCAAAACCTGACGGTGCTTTTTATATTTTTATGAAATCACCTGAAGCTGATGCAAATGCCTTTTGTGAAAAAGCCAAGAAATATGAATTGCTTATTGTTCCGGGCGATGATTTTGGATATGAGGGTTATGTTAGAATCAGTTATTGCGTTAAACCCGAAATGATTGAAAGAGCACTGCCTGCCTTCAAAAAACTTATTGAAGAATATAAGAAATAATCACTTGTGGATTTACAACCTAAAACTCAAAAAAGAAGGTAATCTCAACGATTACCTTCTTTTTTTATTCATCTTTTATAATAAAAGAAAAATCTAAATATCCGTTGCCGGTTTCGGCGGTGATATTACTCAAACAACTGCGATAGGCAATTGTAGTGTTTTGGAACATAATAGGGATTATGTTGTTTGATTTAAGAATATCTGTTTGAGCTTCGCTTAAATCTTCTGAATTATAACTATAACCAAAATTACTTAAATATTCTCTTATATTTGGGCTATCTGCTTTTATTGGAAATATCGACATTGAAAGATTTTGGTCTTTAAGCTCACCATCAAATTCTGAGATATCATCAATCGGTTTAATGTTAACAAAGGCTGAAAAATTACTTTGCCAATGTCCAACAATATCTGTAACAATGTTTTTTATGTTACCATCATCAAAATAATAAAGATAAACATCATTTGGGAATTTGTTTTGTTTAAGCTTTGCTAATTCATCGAGATAAAGGCTTTTAGCAATAGTTGGGTTATATGGTGTTAAACCTATGGGAGAAATATTTTTTGCAACTGAGCTTGGATAAATCGAGGTAGCAACCGAATAACCGCTTTGCAAATCCTTAGAAAAGACCTCAGAACCAACAAGCATTGAAAAGGCTTTTCGCATATTGGGAGAAAATTGGTTAGATAAGGTTAAAACCCAACAAATGTTTTCAATATTTAGAGTTTCAAGGCTTAAAGAATCGGCTTCACTTTTTTTAGCACAGGGGATAAATGCGATATCAATACTTTCTTTTTGGAATTTTTCGAAAACGGTTTTATCCTTATCGCAGGTGATAAAAACCGCTGCGTTTTTTGCCTTGGCAAAACCGTTGTAGGTTTTATTTCTATATAGTCTTATCCCAAAGGTTTCTTTGCGCCAACGTGAAAGCACATAGCTCCCGCAGGATAGTATATTATCGGTAAATAATCCGTATTTACCCTCGGATTCGAGAAAAAACTCCTCGTTACAGGGCATCGCTATACTTGTTGTTAGCGTTTCTAAAAAATAAGGGTCTTCGTTTATCAACTCAATTTTTAATGTGTGGTTATCTTCCGCATAAACACCTAAGGATTTCAAATTAGTATTTCCATTATGTATTTTTTCGGCATTCTTAATTGAAAAAAGTCGAGAGGCATAAGCCGCTTCGGTTTCAGGTGAAATTGCTCTTTTAAAGCCAAACTGGAAATCATAAGCGGTTATTTTTTCCCCGTTGCTCCATTTGGCATCCGAACGAATTTTAAAGGTGTAGGTAAGACCTTTTTTTTCGTAACTTTCGGCAATGGCGGGAACTATTTCACCTTTTTGGTTTTTTCTTAACAATCCTTCAAAAATATTTTTAATAATAAGTAGTTCGGCATCGGTAGAGGCGGTTTGAGGGTCAAGTGTGGTTGGAGTTTCTGTTAATTCAAAATATATGTAGGCTTCATTTGTGTTGCTGCAACCAATCAAAGATAGCAATGTGGTTAAAATAAGCAAGCAAGAAACCAATTTCAAAAACAATTTCATAGAAAAATCCTTTCAAATTAGTAAATTTATTATATATTATTGGCGCAAAAAATGCAATATTGAGTATTATTGTAAAATTTGTTAAAAAATTATCGATTTTTTTGCAAAAAGGGTTTTCAAATTGAAAAGTTTGTGTTATAATACACAAGTATATATGTGCCTTGTGAAAAATCGGGGTATATTTTTACAATTCAAATGAGGAGGAATCAGTTTCATGCTAAAGAAAATCAGTAAACTCCCTTTCAAGGGAACGGCTGAACAGGAAAAGCAGCTCAGGGAAGTAATCGCAGAAAATTGCCATGATAAGAGTCTTTTAATGGCTGTTATGCAACAGGCTCAGGATATCTATGGCTATCTTCCTATTGAGGTTCAAAAAATCATTGCCGAGGGTATGAATGTGCCGCTCGAAAAGGTATATGGTGTTGCAACCTTCTATGCTCAGTTTTCTCTTTCACCAAAAGGAGAGAACAACATCTCGGTTTGTCTCGGTACCGCTTGTTATGTTAAAGGCTCGGGCGATATTTTTGACAAGCTCAGTGAGCGTCTCGGCATCGGTGCAGATGAATGCACTGAGGATGGTAAATTTTCACTTACCGCTTGCCGTTGCATAGGCGCTTGTGGTTTGGCACCGGTTTTAACAGTTAACGATGAGGTTTATGGACGATTAACTGTTGATGATGTTGATGGCATCTTGGAAAAGTATGGTTTCTCTAAATAATTAACTTTCCAAAAGGAATAATGTTCTATGAAAATTAATACTATCAAGGATTTGCTTGATGCAGAGGTTATTTGTTGTGAGGATGGCTTAGAACGTCATGTTTATTCTGCTTGTGGCAGTGATATGATGAGTGATGTTTTAGCCTATGTTAAAGATCAGGCGGTTTTGATAACCGGTCTTGTTAACTCACAGGTTATCCGTACTGCCGAAATGATGGATATGCATTGTATTGTTTTTGTTCGTGCAAAGCTTCCAACTGCCGAAATGATAGAGCTTGCGCGTGAAAGTGGCATTGTTATTTTAGCAACTAAAAAAAGAATGTATGAGGCTTGCGGAATTTTATTCAGCAACGGTCTTGTAGGAAATAGGGTTAAAAATGTCTGATGCATTAAACTTTCATTTCATCGTGAATGGTGATGATTTTACCTCTGCGGGTAAAGCATCGGTTCAGGTGAAAAAGAATTTAAGGCAGTTAGGGTTAAACCCCGAAATAATCAGGCGAGTTTCAATAGCAATGTATGAAGGCGAAATAAATATGGTTATCCATGCGGGCGGCGGCGTTGCCGATGTCAATGTCACACAGGACTATATTGAAATTATTCTTTGTGATAACGGCCCCGGAATAAAGGATGTTAATCAGGCTATGCAGGAAGGCTTTTCAACTGCAACCGATAATATTCGTTCCTTGGGATTTGGTGCCGGTATGGGTTTGCCTAATATGAAACGCTATACTGATTATATGGATATTAACTCTCGTGTCGGTGAAGGCACAACAATTACAATGCGTGTAAACATCAATTAAATTTCAGTGGGTATATATTATGAACACATATGAGCATTCTGTATACTTAGATGTAGAAAAATGCAATGGTTGCACAACCTGCTTAAAGCATTGTCCAACTGAGGCAATCAGAATTAGAGATAACCACGCTGTCATCAATAATGAGCGTTGTATCGATTGTGGAGAATGTATCAGGGTTTGTCCAAACAGTGCAAAAAAAGCCAAATGCAGTAAGCTTGATTCAATGAACAAGTTTAAGTGGAAAATTGCTTTACCTGCACCAACACTTTATGGTCAATTTGATAATCTTGACGATGTTGATTATGTGCTTGATGGTCTTTTAAAAATTGGATTTGACGATGTTTTTGAGGTTTCGGCTGCTGCTGAACTTGTTTCAGCATACACAAGAATTTATCTCAAAAATCATCAGGTTAAAAAGCCGGTGATAAGCTCGGCTTGTCCGGTTGTGCTTAGACTTATCGGATTAAGATTTCCATCGTTAAAGGAAAACATTTTACATATGCTGCCGCCCATGGAGATAGCTGCAAAATTAGCAAGGCAAAAGGCTAAGCGGGAGCATCCCGAGCTTAAAGATGAGGAAATAGGCGTTTGCTTTATATCACCTTGTCCTGCAAAGGCAAGCTATGTTAATAATGGCTTTGCCGATTATAAAAGTCAGGTTGATGTTGTTGTTTCGGTTAGAGATATTTATTTCCAGCTTATTTCTGCTATGAAATACGGTTCAGAGGTTTCAAGTCTTACCAAATCAGGTGTTATCGGTATTGGTTGGGCAACCTCGGGTGGAGAAGCAACCGCTATTTTTAATGATAGCTATTTAGCTGCCGATGGTATTGACAATGTTATTCGTGTGTTGGATCAGGTGGAAAACGGAAATATCCCGCCATTAGAGTTTATTGAACTCAATGCTTGCACAGGCGGATGTGTTGGTGGTGTTTTAACTATTCAAAATCCGTTTATTGCAAAAGCAAGACTTCAATCGCTCAGAAGATATTTGCCTGTTTCGCAAAATTTTCTTAGCGATGAGCAAAAGGAAAACTTTCCGAGTGAAATCTTGTTTGATGAGCTTCCCGTTTATAAGCCGATTTCAAGACTTAGTGATAGTATGGCTGAGTCAATGAGAATGATGTCTGAAATACAAAAGCTTCGTCAAGAGTTGCCTTGTATTGACTGTGGCTCCTGCGGTGCTCCAAATTGCAGAGCGTTTGCCGAGGATGTCGTTAAAAAACAGGCAAAGCTTTCGGATTGCTTAATCAGACTACAAAAAGAAAGGCAAGAGAAGTAGTATGACAGTTGAAGGTCTTTTGGGTTTAGAAATTTTTGAACCCGTTGCTATCCCTTCGCCCCAGCGCGAAATTGGCGGTGTTTATATTGGAGACCTTTTAAGCTGGGTTATGGGTAACGCCGGTAGTGGTGATGCTTGGATTACCATTATGTCTAACATTAATATATTGGCTGTTGCCTCATTGGCCGATACATCTTGTATTATTCTTGCGGAAGGTGTGGCATTAGAGAAAGAGGTTATAGAAACTGCTTTAAATAGGCAGGTTAACATTCTTTCTACCAAATGCAGTATTTATGATACTGCGGTAATGCTCAGCCAGGTGCTATGAAGGATTATTTTTACGATTTGCACATTCATTCCTGTCTTTCGCCTTGTGGTGATGATGACTCAACACCTGACAGTATCGTAGGAATGGGCGAACTAAACGGTCTTGATATTATGGCACTTAGCGACCATAATACTTGTAAAAATTGTCCCGCCTTTTTTGAAGCAGCTATAAGACACGGTATTTTACCCGTTGCCGCAATGGAACTAACAACCGCTGAGGAAATTCATGCAATTTGCCTTTTCCCTAATTTGGATTCGGCAATGGCGTTTGATCGTGAGCTTGAAAGCAAGAAAATTCCGATTAAAAACCGAACAGATATTTTCGGAAATCAGTTAATTTGTGATAGCTTTGATAATATAATCGGTATTGAGGAAAATTTGCTTTCAAATGCAACAACTCTCAGTCTTGAAGAGGCCCCAAGCTTTGTCCAAGGTTTTGGTGGAATTTGCTATCCAGCTCATATTGACCGTGAGGCAAACGGTATTGTTTCGGTTTTGGGTACTTTTCCAAAATCGCCCGTTTTTACTTGTGCGGAGCTTCATTTACCTGATAATCTAACCGATTATTCGCTATTAAGCCGATTACCGAGTGAAAGAATTGTTATTTGTTCCGATGCCCACTTTCTTTGGGATATAAACGAAAGAAAGTTTAGTATTTCTTTACCTGAAATTCCAAAGTTAAGCACTAATGCGGGTGAATATTTAATTAAATATTTGAGGGAAGCATTATGAAAGAAATTTCATTAAATATTCTTGATATTGCTGAAAATTCGGTAAAAGCAAATGCAAGCTTAACGGAAATTGAAATTGTTGAAGATACTTCGCAATTGGTTTTAACTGTTACCGATGATGGCACAGGGATGACGGCGGAAATTTTAGAGGGTGTTACTAATCCTTTTTACACAACCAGAACAACAAGGAAGGTTGGTATGGGGTTATCTCTTTTAAAGCTGGCGGCTGAGATGACGGGTGGAAGTCTTACTATCACATCTAAGCATTATGAAGAATTTTCTGAAAATCATGGCACACAGGTTTGTGCTGTATTTAATAAAAATCATATTGATTACACTCCGCTCGGAGATGTAGTTTCAAGTATTATAACCTTAATTCAGGGTCATCCAGAAAGAGATTTTGTTTTCAAGCATAATTTTGATGATAAAGCGGTTTTCTTGGATACCAGAGAGCTTCGTGAGGTTTTAGGTGAGGTTCCGCTTAACACCTATGAGGTTATTAAATGGATTGAGGAATATATAAAAGAGCAATATTAATTAGTTCATTATAGAAAGGAAGATAAATATGAAATCATTGGCTGAATTAAAGGCAATCAAAGAAAAAATGAAGGATAAGGTTATTCTTCGTGAAGGTACAGCTGATATTCGTGTTGTTGTTGGTATGGCTACTTGCGGTATCGCTGCGGGTGCTCGTCCCGTACTCAATGCGATTGTTGAGGCTGTTAATGAGGGCGGTTTAGCACAAACTGTTACCGTTTCTCAAACTGGTTGTATAGGTCTTTGCCAATATGAACCTATTGTTGAGGTTTTTGAGGCTGGTAAAGAAAAAGTAACCTATGTTAAAATGGATGCTGAAAAAGCAAAAAGAGTTGTTGAAGAACACCTTAAAGGCGGCAAGGCTATTGGCGAATTTACAATAGCTGCTCCTAAGGCATAATTGGAGGTTAGATTTATGATTCGTGCACATGTACTTATTTGTGGCGGTACAGGCTGTACTTCATCAGGTAGTGTTGATATTCAAAAGGCTTTCGCCGAAAATATTGATGCTTTCGGTCTTGCAGAGGAAGTAAAAATTGTCCAAACCGGTTGTTTTGGTTTGTGCGCTTTGGGACCGGTTGTTATTGTTTATCCTGATGGTACCTTTTACAGCCGTGTTACCACTGATGATGTTAAGGAAATTGTAGAAGAGCATTTGCTTAAAGGTCGTATCGTTGAGCGTTTAGTTTATAGCGATACAGGATCAGAAGAAGTAAAGGATATCGCAACTGTAGCATTAAGCGATACTGCGTTCTATAAATCTCAGAACCGTGTTGTTCTTCGCAACTGCGGTGTTATTAACCCTGAGAGCATAGAGGAATATATTGCTATGGACGGTTACGAGGCTTTAGGTAAGGTTCTTACCGAAATGACTCCTGAGGATGTTATCAAGGTAGTAACCGATTCAGGTCTTAGAGGTCGTGGCGGCGGCGGATTCCCCACGGGCTTTAAATGGTCACTTTGCGCTCCCAATAAGGCAGACCAAAAGTATGTTGTATGTAATGCTGATGAGGGCGACCCCGGTGCATTTATGGACCGTTCAGTTTTAGAGGGTGATCCTCACTGCTTAGTTGAAGCAATGGCTATTGCCGGTTATGCAATTGGTGCTACTGAGGGTTACGTTTATGTTCGTGCTGAGTATCCTATTGCTGTTAAGCGTTTGCAAAAGGCTATTGACGATGCTCGTGAATATGGACTTTTAGGTAAAAATATTTTTGATTCAGGCTTTGATTTTAATTTGCATATTCGTCTTGGTGCGGGTGCATTCGTTTGTGGTGAAGAAACTGCTCTTATGACCTCTATTGAGGGTAACCGTGGTGAACCGAGACCCCGTCCTCCGTATCCGGCTGTTAAGGGACTATTTGGCAAACCAACCGTTGAAAACAACGTTGAAACCTTTGCGAATATCCCTCAGATTATTCTTAGAGGTGCTGATTGGTTTGCTTCAATGGGTACCGAAAAGTCAAAGGGAACTAAGGTATTCGCATTAGGCGGAAATATTAATAACACAGGTCTTGTTGAAATCCCAATGGGAACAACACTTCGTCATATTATTGATGATATTGGTGGCGGTATCCCGGGTGGCAAGAAGTTTAAGGCCGCTCAAACAGGTGGTCCTTCGGGTGGATGTATTCCTGCATCTCTTATTGACACCGAGGTTGATTACGATAACCTTACTGCTATCGGTTGTATGATGGGTTCAGGCGGACTTATTGTTATGGACGAGGATACCTGTATGGTTGATATGGCTAAATTTTTCCTCGAATTTACAGTTGATGAATCCTGCGGTAAATGTACTCCTTGTCGTGTTGGTACAAAGAGACTTCTCGAATTACTTGATAAGATTACTGAGGGAAAAGGAACACTTGAAGATGTTGACAAATTAGAGGAGCTTTGCTACTACATTAAGCAAAATTCACTCTGCGGTCTTGGTCAAACGGCTCCTAACCCTGTTCTCGCAACACTCAATTTCTTCCGTGAGGAGTATGTAGCTCACGTTGTTGATAAGAAGTGTCCTGCCGGCGTTTGTAAAAACCTCTTAACCTTTACAATTGATAAGGATAAGTGTATCGGTTGTGGTCTTTGTGCGAGAAACTGTCCTGTTAATGCTATCAATAAAACTGATTATGTTGCTCCCGGTCATAAGCTGCCTTCTTATGAAATTGATGCTGAAAAATGTGTTAAGTGCGGCGTATGTATGGGTAACTGTAAGTTTAAAGCAATTTCGAAGATATAAGAAAGGAGCCTAATAATAATGGATATGATTAATTTAAAAATTAACGGTATTGCTGTTAGTGTACCAAAGGGCTCTACTGTTTTAGAAGCCGCTCGTATTGCGGGTGTAGAAATTCCATCACTTTGCTTTATGAAGGAAAAGAACGAAATCGGTGCTTGTCGTATTTGTGTTGTTGAGGTAAATGAGGGTAGAGGATTTAGAATTGTTACTGCCTGTGTTTATCCCGCAACTGAGGGTATGGAAGTGCTTACCAACACCGAAAAGATCCAAAAAGCAAGAAGAACAACACTTGAACTCATTCTTTCAACCCATGATAAGAAATGTCTCTCTTGTGTTCGCTCAACTAATTGTGAGCTTCAAAAGCTTTGCCGTGATTATGGTGTTGAGGAGTCAGCTTTCGGTGGCTTTAAGCCCGAATATGAGCTTGATAATACCACTGCCCACCTTGTAAGAGATAATAATAAATGTATTCTTTGCCGTCGCTGTGTTGCTGCTTGTGAGGAGCAATATGTTGGCGTTATCGGTGCTAACAACCGTGGTATTGATACAAATATCGGCACACCTTTTGAGGTTGGCCTCAGTAACGTTCCTTGTATTTCTTGCGGTCAGTGTACTGCTGTATGTCCTACCGGAGCCCTTGTTGAGAAGGATGATACAGATAAGATTTGGGAAGCATTGGCAGATCCCACAAAGCACGTTGTTGTTCAAACCGCTCCCTCTATCAGAGCTACACTCGGCGAGTGCTTTGATATGCCTATCGGCACCAATGTTGAGGGAAAAATGGTTGCTGCTCTTAGAAGACTCGGCTTTGATAAGGTTTTCGATACCAACTTTGCGGCTGACCTTACAATAGTTGAAGAGGCTAATGAGCTTGTTCAACGCATCAACAATGGCGGAACACTTCCAATGATTACCTCTTGCTCACCTGGTTGGGTTAAGTTCTGCGAATACTATTATCCTGATATGATTGCACACCTTTCAAGCTGTAAATCACCTCAGCAAATGGCAGGTGCGGTTATTAAGACCTATTATGCTCAGAAGATGGGTATTGATGCTAAGGATATCGTTTGCGTATCGGTTATGCCTTGTACTGCTAAGAAATTCGAAATTGGCAGAGAAGATCAATCCGCAGCAGGAGTTCCTGATGTTGATATCGCTATCACAACTCGTGAGCTTTCTCGTATGATTATGCGTGCTGGTCTTAACTTTACTGCTCTTCCTGATGAGGAATTTGATAATCCTCTCGGCGAGGATACAGGTGCTGCTGTTATCTTCGGTGCTACCGGCGGTGTTATGGAAGCGGCTCTTAGAACTGCTAACGACTGGCTCACAGGCAAGGATAATACCGAAATTGATTTTACAGCTCTTCGTGGTACACAGGGCCTCAAACAGGCTACTGTTAACATAAACGGAACCGATATTAAGGTTGCAGTAGCAAGCGGTGCCGCTGCTGCTAAGGTTGTTATGGATAAAATGAAGGAAGGAAATCCTGATGGCTGGACCTTTGTTGAGATTATGGGATGTCCTGGCGGTTGTGTAAATGGCGGCGGTCAGCCAATTCAACCTCAATACGTTCGTGATACTGTTGACTTAAAGGCAGTTCGTGCAAAGGCGCTTTATGACCAAGATGCCGGAATGACTCTTAGAAAGTCACATGAGTCGCCCGTTGTTAAAACTCTTTATAGCGAGTGGTATACCGATGGTTTTGGTGGCCATAAGGCTCACCATGATCTCCACACAACCTATGTTGCAAGAGAGAAATACGGTAAATAATTTCTTTGTTTCATTAAAATCCGACAGTTTTTACTGTCGGATTTTTTTAAATAAATCTTAAAAGTTTTATAACTTTTTAGATAATTGAATATTAATACTCAAAAAATTACAATATTACTAATGAAAACGGTGGTGATTTTTTGAGATTAATATCATTATTAATAACTATAATTAATTCGGTTGGAAATTTTATATTTAACCTGTACGATTACCGTATTATATATAAAATTATAGGTCTGTTTTCAACTCGAAAATTCAAAAAAGCAAAAAATAATCATAAATACGCTGTACTTGTTGCGGCACGAAACGAAGAAGCAGTAATATCGAAGTTAATAGAAAGTATAAAAAAGCAGGATTATCCTGAGGAATTAATCGATATTTTTGTTGTTGCCGATAATTGCACGGATAAAACTGCTATAATTGCCAAAGAAAGCGGTGCGGTTTGTTATGAACGATTTGATGAAGAACATAAAACAAAAGGCTTTGCACTGCAATATTTGGTCGAGTGCATATCCAAAGATTATGGAATCGAAGCTTATGAGGGTTATTTTATTTTTGATGCCGATAATTTGCTCGATAAAAATTATATTAAGAGAATGAATGATTCATTTGATTCGGGAGAAAAAATTATAACCTCATATAGAAATACAAAAAACTTTGATACTAATTGGATTAGCGCATCCTATGCTATTCATTGGTTAAGAACTATTAGAAACGAGCATAGGGCTCGTTCACTCTTCCGTTTTGCCACAAGAATTCAGGGGACAGGCTTTCTTTTTGCAAGTGAATTAATAACAAACGGTTGGAATTATACAGGACTCACTGAGGATCGAGCATTTTGTGCAGATGCAGTAGCTAAAGGATATAGAATCTCTTATAATAATGAAGCAATATTTTATGATGAACAGCCAACAGATATTAAAATTGCAATGCGGCAACGCATTAGATGGGCAAAGGGGCATTTACAGGCACTTTATGAAACGGGGCCAAAGCTTTTGCTTCATATTTTTATTACAAGAGGTTCGGGAAAGCCAGATTATATTGAAGAAAATTTGAGCTTTAAAAGATTTTTAAATAGCATCCGTTTGCGTTTTATGAGCTTTGATATGTTAACGGTGGTTTTGCCGAATTCGCTTGTAGCAGTTGTTAAAAAGATAACCGTATTTATCCTACGAGTTGTTTTAATAAGTCTTGGAGGTATGGTAATTTCGGAAAATTATGCGCCCAAATTTTTAAGAAAAATTTTAAGATTTCTCGGAATTTCTTTTATAAACAACTCTTATGGCGAAAATATTGTTTGGCTTGCTTTCTTCTTTATTGCTTGGACATTCAGCTCGTATTTTAAAGGCATTTTAACTGCAATATATATTTTTATTGTTGAAAATAATCGAATTAAACCAATTAAGCTTTATAAAAAGCTTTGGTTTGCTTTTACTTTTCCTATTTTCGATTTAATAGGAAAAATTTCGCTCATAATTGCAATTTTTAAAAAGGTTGAATGGAAACCGATACCTCATAACGCTGTAATTGATATCAGCGATTTAGAATAATAATGCTTTAAGGTTTATTATTCTATTGCAAAAAACAGGCTTTTTTGATACAATAAATAATAAAACTAAAATTTAGGAGAAATTATGGCGCGCGAACTTGAAAAACACATTTTCGTTCAAAGAAGTATTATAAAAAAATATCGAAAGGCAATATGGAACAAGTTTGTTGCCGCTATTCAGGAATATGAACTCATAAAGGAAAATGATAAAATTGCTGTTTGTATTTCGGGCGGCAAGGATTCGGTGCTTATGGCTTGCTGTATGCGTCAGCTTCAGCAGCATAGTGTTATACCATTTGAATTGGTTTTTTTAGTTATGGACCCCGGCTATAATGTGGAAAATAGAAAGCTTATTGAATATAATGCAAAATCACTTAATTTAGATATAAATATTTTTGAAAGTGATATTTTCGAGGTGACTGACCGAGTTGGTGGTGCACCCTGTTACCTTTGTGCCCGTATGAGAAGGGGTTGCCTTTACAGTAAAGCAAGGGAGCTTGGTTGCAATAAAATCGCACTTGGGCATCATTTTAACGATGTTATCGAAACTGTTTTAATGAGTATGATGTATTCTTCCGAAATTAAAACTATGCTACCAAAGCTTTATAGCACTAATTTTGAAGGTATGGAGTTAATCAGGCCGCTTTATAAGGTTAAAGAAAAGGATATTATAAGTTGGGCAGAGTATAACGGTTTTAAATTTTTACAGTGTGCCTGTAAAATGACCGAAAAAAATGCAGCAGTCGAGCTTGAATCAAAGCGAAAAGAAATCAAGCAATTAATCGCTGATATAAAAAAACAAAACCCCGAAGTAGATGATAACATCTTTCGGAGTTTACATAATGTTAATCTTGCAACTATACCAGGCTGGCGTGATAGTGACAGTGGGGAATTGCATTCATTTTTAGAGAATTATTAATTTATTTCAAGCTTAGTTTCTCTTGCATAGAAAAAGATATATTGCTGAACAATGCCCGCATATTCTTGGGCTTCGGTTGGCAACTCGCCATTAAACAATATCTGCAACGCCCGTTTTATCCACACATCTTTTGGAAATGCATTGATATGGCGATGTGAAAACAAGAGGGCACAATCGGCAACCTTAGGGCCTACGCCCTTGATTTTCATAAGCTCAGTTCTCGCCTCGTTTAGAGATAAATCTTTTAGTGAATATAAATTAATTTCGCCGCTCGCTACCTTTTTTGCGGCATCGAGAATATATTTTGCTCTGAATCCCGAACGCAAAATAGCTAAGTCATCAAGGGTGAGAGCAGCTATTTTTTCGGCGGTAGGGAAGGTATAATATCCGTTAATATTTTCCCCAAAATTTTCGCAAAGGCGGGAAATTATCCCTTTAATTCGTTTGATGTTGTTGTTTTGCGAAATTATGAATGAGCAAAGCGTTTCCCAAGGCTCTTGATTTAAAATTCTAATTCCTTTGCCATACTGTGCAGCGGTTTTTAAAATTTCATTTTTACTGATTTTATTGATTATATCTACATAATCCCTTGAAAAATCAAAATAATCGGCCCATATATTATTAAAATCCTCCTGAGAGGTGTTATATAATACAATTGTTCCATCCTTTAATATCTCTATTTCGAGATATTTACCAAATGCAACACCGCACCAAATGCCATTTTCTTTTTCTTTCCAACGGAAAGCTTGCCCACAATCGAGAGTTTGAGGCAGGGAAAAGCAGTTTAGATTATATATGTAAACATTTTCGTTTTTAAATTCAGTTTTAAACATTTAATCACCCTTACAATTATATAATTTTTCGTGTTAAATGTAAATATAAAGATTTTAGGAGAAAAAATATGAGAGAAGATATATGCACTATCCCTGTCAGCGAGGTCTTTGAGGTTGACGATGGTTGTCCGATTTGCCGAATGTATAAAACTGTTGAGGATAGAATAATTGATTATATTCTCGGTGATGCTATGATGGAGCCTGATGTTAGAATTGCTACTAACAAAGCAGGATTTTGTGAGCACCATCTTAATGAAATGATGGCGAGAAGAGGTCGCTTGCAGTTAGCTCTAATGCTTCAAACTCATATTGATGAAATTAATAATACGGTTTTTCGTGGCGGCTTGCTTTCAACACCCTCTAAAAAGGGAGAAAAAGCAGCAAAGGTTGGGGACTCTTGCTTTATTTGTGATAAAATTGAATTTGGTATTTCAAGAATGCTTAACACAATATATATTTGTTATGAGAATGAGCGTGATTTTAGAGAAATGTTTAATTCTCAAAGCTGTTTTTGTTTGCCACATTTTAAGCGCCTTATAACAGAAATGGATAAAAAAACAATGAAGCGATATGGTTCTGATTTTGCAAAGAATCTTATAAGGATAACCGAGGATTATTCTAAAAATCTTTATGATAAAATTTCGGCCTACTGCACAATTTACGATTATAGAGCAAACAAATCTGAAACCGATGATGAAACTAAAAAGGCTGTCGAAAAAACGGTTGCATTTTTGAACGGTAGATACATTTAATTAACATAATTCGACATTATTTTTATCTCGGTGGATAACTTTTACTGTAAAACTGGCAGTTTTCCAACATTTCCACCGAGTTATCCACATTTTTATGTTAACCTGTATAAACCTTCCTTTTTTTGTTAAAACTACAATTAAATCAGAAATTAATGATTTTATAGCAAATTATTTTACAAAAAAGGGTGATTTTATGGTTAAAGGTGTCAGCAAAACTATTATTGAGGTTAACGATACGGGAAGCCGTCTATTTGAAAAAATTGTTTTTTATGTAACACCCGAATATGGAAATTTAAACGCAAAGCAGCTAAAAAGAGCAGCAAGCAATTTTTCTTTTCATTATACCGAGAAAAAACTAAATTCATTAAGGCATAGGCGTTTTCGAAAGAAGGCAATTTATATTTTTGCTTCAATTTTTTGTGTACTTGCTATTGCTCTCATTCTTTTACTTGTTTTTTAATATTAAATTTACAAAAAGCGGATAAATAGACTCCCTGTTTATCTTGCTTTTTTTGTTATTTTGTAATATAATAGTGTTGTTAATTTTTGCTATGGAGATGTATTATGAAGGATTTATTTAAAATTTCCGCAACTCTTTACGGTAAGCTGATTGTTGCAACTCTTATGTGCTTTTTTATTGTTATTTCGATTGCAGTTATAACAACCGCCCTTTTCACTGAAAATATAGGTTACGATGTTTTTGGTACTAAAAACGATTCTGCTGAGACTCAATTTTTATATACCCATTATTTTGCCGATGGTGAGGATACCAAGCTTTCTGACTATAAAGAGCAAGGCTATTCTGTTACAACAAATAACATAAAATCTAAACCTGATAAAAAAATTAAATTAGCGGTTGATATTTTTACTCAGGTTATTATGATTTTTCTAACCTCAACCTTTGTTTATCCAACCCTTTGGCAAAGGGGTACGGTTGATTCAAACCTTTCACATTTTGGGCATAAAAAACGTGATATTCTTTTAGGTTTTAAATGCGGTCTTTTAGCTATCGCCATTCCTGTTGTTTTTACTCTTATTGCTTACTTTACAAAAATTAATTTAACAACTGCACTTTATGCCTTTTTAAATTCTCAATATTATGTTGTATTTAGTGCGATTTTTGGAGATGCTACAAGGCTTTATGATTTAAACCTTTGGCAAATTATTATAACTCTTTGCATCTATTTAATTGTGCCAATTATTTCCGGAGTTTCATATATTTTAGGAATAAAAAATATTTCTATTTTAGAAAAGATTATGTATAGGAAAAGAAAAACTGAAAATTAAGGAGAATAATAATTAATGGCTGGTTTTTTTGGTTTATTTAATTACGAAAAGGAAGGCCCCGGCGTTTCAAAAAACGCACCTAAAAAGAAAACTTTTTTCTTGTTTTTTGAAACCTTTTTTAGACATTTTTGGAAATTCATAACCGTTAATTTGGTTTATTCGTTGGTTTGTATTCCTGTTATCAGCTCAGGACTTGCCAATGCAGGAATTACAAATGTTACAAGGAGCATTGCAAGAGAAAAACACTCTTTTGGAGTTAGCGATTTTTTTGAAACCATAAAGAAGAATTGGAAACAAGCGTTAATAGTTGGTATAATAAATCTTATTGTTAACTTATTTTTGGTTTATGATTTTTTCTCTTTCTATGCACTTGAAAGCGATACAGCTTCAAGCATTGGCATGGGTATTGCGCTTGCGATTTTCTTAATATTTTCTATTATGTCCTTTTATATTTGGACACTTATGATAACCTTTGATTTTACAATAAAGCAGCTCTATAAGAATAGCTTCAAATTTGTTTTTATAAATCTTAAATATAATTTGTTGGTTTTTGTTATCTTAGCTCTTTGTTACGGAATTTATGTTGGTATTTTGTTTATAAGCGGCAGTTATTGGCCCATGGCACTAATAATTGAGTTATTTGTTTATATTTTAACCTTTCCGGCATTTAAATTTCTTATGATTCAATATTGCGTTTTCCCGCCAATTAAAAAATGCATTATTGATCCCTATTATGAAGAGCATCCCGAGGCTGATATCCAAAGAAGAAGAGATTTAGGTCTTGATATCCCCGATGAAGATAATGGGGAAGAAGATGAAGAAGAAAAAGAGAATGTTTTCGAGGATTAATATTTGTATTTGGCTTCTGCATATAAATTAATGGTGATGCGTTTATGGTATGCAGAATTGCGGAGTTAAGGAATAAACAGGTCGTTTGCATTAAAAATGGATGTGTTTTAGGCTTTATTTCAGATGTTAATATTAATTCAGATGACGGTTGTATTGAAGCTATCATTATTTATGGCAGGCTTCGCTTGTTTGGGCTTTTCGGCAGGGAGGATGATATTATCATTCCTTGGCGTGATATCGCTGTAATTGGCCAAGAAACCGTTTTGGTTGAAACCGATCCTGCGCCCTTTATTTCAAATTTAAAAAGAGGAAAAAATTTTTTCTAATAACCGACAATTTTGTCGGTTATTTTTGTATATACTATTTTTAAAATTTCTGCCCAAAATATAAATTGGGTGATATTAATGTCTCTTATGAGAAAATTAACAAAGGCTTTGTTTTTTGCTTTTCTATTTTGTTCGATTATGGTATTTAGTGCTATTATATATCTTAATAATAGTGTTTGTGAAAATTATAAAATTAAAATCGGTGAAGTTTTTGAAATTGATACGCCAATTCCAATAACTGCGGTTTACAATAATGAGAAAATTTTAGCCACCTCTTTTAGAGCCGCCGGAGAGGAATTTGAGGTTAAATTGAAGGTTTTTGGAGTTATACCTTTTTCAACCGTGAACCTTGAAATTGTTGATGATCAGCAGGTGGCGGTGCTTGGAAATCCTTTTGGAATGAAGCTTTATACCGATGGTGTTTTAGCTGTTGAATTTAGCGAGGTTTCAAGCGAAAACGGAAGCTTCTCGCCCGCAAAGCTGGCAGGTATAGAAATAGGCGATTATATAATTTCGGTTAATGGGATTAAGGTGCACACTAATGAGGAGCTTTCCTTGGCAGTTGAAGAATCAAAGGGAAAAGAAATGAAATTTCTTATTAATCGAAATGGAAATAATAAAATTATTAAATTAAAAGGAGCATTATCCAAGGAAAGCGGGATTTACAAAATTGGTCTTTGGGTTAGGGATAGCTCGGCAGGAATTGGCACTTTAACCTTTTATAGCCCCTCAGCAAATGTGATTTGTGGGCTCGGACATGGAATTTGCGATGAAGATACAGGCGATATCTTAAAGCTTGAATCGGGGGAAATAGTAACCGCCGATATAATTTCTGTGAAAAAAGGGAAGGATGGCGAAACAGGAGAGCTTGTTGGTAAGCTAAGTTATAAAAGCTTAGGAAAAATTGATTTAAACTGCGAAATGGGCGTTTACTCGATTTTAGATGAAAAGATTAATATAACCTCTTTAACTGAAATCGCCTTAAAGCAAGAGGTATGTGACGGTTATGCGCAAATTTTATGCACTGTTGAAGGCGATGAGCCAAAGCTTTATGACTGCAAAATTAAGGTAAAAAATTCTTCAATTAAGGCGAAAACTCAAAATTTGGTAGTAACTGTTGTTGATGAGGAATTGCTATCATTAACCGGCGGTATTGTTCAAGGAATGTCGGGTAGTCCTTTATTGCAGAACGGAAAACTAATCGGTGCAGTTACGCACGTATTAGTTGACGACCCAACTAAGGGGTATGCTATATTCGCAGAGAATATGTTAGAGACTGCGCAAAGCGTGGCTGAGCAGCAATTAAAAGGAGCATCATAAAATAAAACCGTTGCAGATTTTAATATTCTGCAACGGTTTTTGTGTATATATTTAATTTTAGATAAAACAAATTTGAGAATAGATAAAGTTTAATTGTTGTATGGATATACATATTATTGTAAAATGAATGTAGTTTAAGGTGGTGTAAATATGGAACACATTACCATTGGTAGAAAGTATAACGAAGGCAAGGTTGCTTTTGTTGAGTGCATTAAGAACGGTTCACTTGATAATATCAATATTAAGGGCAAGTGTTTTTTGCTCATTATACTCACTAAAGGAAAGTTAGAATTTAAAGTCGGCGATGAGAAAGTTACTGCTAACGCTCCGTCTTTTTTATGTTTTGATGAATCGGAAAACCTGGTGCTCATATCAAAATCAAAAGCACGCTACACTTGTGTGTACTTCCATCCCAAATTTCTAAATATTAATATGACCTTTGAGCTTTTGCGTTCTAAAAATTACGGTGATATCGCTACTACCCACGATATGTTTATGCTAAAGCCTTTCATTGATAAAGCGTATGTAATTCCTATTGCAGATACACAGGTAGAAAAGATAGAACATTCTGCCGATTATATGTTAGAGGAACTAACCGAGCAAAGAGATTGGTATTGGTCTTGCCGAGGCCGTTCCTACTTTATGGAGATTATTATTGCATTAGAGCGTATGTACGGTCTTATTGGCTATGGTTTAACCCACCAAAAATCGGATAACGCACCAATTATTAAAAATCCCAAACTTCGTGATGCGGTGTTGTATATAGAGAGCCATTATGGCAATAGTATAACCCTCTCTGATATATCGGCTAATGCCGGAATAAACCATACAACCCTTACTGCACTTATGAAAGAAGAACTTGGTTGCACTGCTATAGAATATTTAATGCAGTACAGAATTACTATTGCAAAAAAGCAATTAGCTTTTACCGACGTGCCGATTAAAGATATTGCAAATATGATTGGGTTTAAAACGGTACAACACTTCAACCGTATTTTTAAGCAAATCACAGGCACAACCCCTGCCGAATTTCATAAATCATCGGTACAAAAACGAAAGGATGAGATGAAATGAAAAAATTTTTATTAATTGTGTTGGTGTTTAGTATACTTATGTCGTTCTCAGCTTGTAGCAATGCCGAAATAGACAACAGGGTAAACCTACCTATTAAAGGACATTTCTCTGTAAAGGGCGATATTATTGTTGAAACGGATAAAATATCTGTTACCGATGATGTAATTCCAAATGCAGAGGCTTTTACATATAAAGATGGTGAGTTTTATAAACTTAAAAGATATGAAGCTGAAATAATTGTACCTAAAAAGTATACAGTTTACGGCGAATATTATGGAAATGACGTAAACTTGAAAATACAATATTTTATTAACAATTCAACTGTATATGCATATTCGAATATCGATAAAAAAGAAATGGGTAATTTTATCGATATTATATCTATACCCCAAAATGACGATTCTGTGATAATTCAAGGTAGTGAAATATTACCTATATATGTAAATTTGAAAAATGGAAAAATAACACCTGTTTTTGACAGTGAAAAACAAGGTTTTGATATGTCTGCAAGTGTTTCTTGTTTAAGCGAGGACGGCAAATATGCAGCTCTTTTAGGAACAAAAATGGATGAAATGGTTCCAAAAAGTTATATTATTGACCTTGGAAATTTTGAAATTTCTGAAATTCCTATGACACCATATAACAAAGAATTTTATAAAATCAAACATATTTACCCCTCTGTTTTTGCGGACGGGCGTTTATATATTAATTACGCACTTACTGAACTTGACATTGACGGCGGTGGAAAGGTTGGAGCTTTTTTCTATGATATAAAGAAGAAAAAATCAGAAGAATTGGCAGCACCGTTAAATGATTATACGAGCATTGACCAATTCCCATATATAAAAATGAAATTTGAACACGAAACCGGAACACTCAAAATTAAAAATTTAAAAGATATAATTGATTATTCGTTTAGTGTATATCCCTCAAACGGTTTATGGGGTTCACCGAATAAAACAGGGCAATATTTTATTGGCACATATTTTGATATGCCTCTTGCCGGATATGATGAAAAAGGTCAGCCTTATTATGAGAATGTTCAACAAAACCAAAAATATATTGTGGTAGATGTTAAAAACCAAAAGAGAATTGATTTATCCAAAATTGACGATAAGTTTAATTATAAAACTTATGACGGTAAATCTTGCGGTTACAGTTGGATTTCAGAAACAGAATTAATAATCTTTTGTCAAGATGGTAATGAAGAATATATTCAGACCGTAATAAATGTTGATGAGGGATAAAAATGAAGAAGAAAATTTCATTAAATCTATTGACTTTGAAAATTTAATATGCTAAACTATAAAACAAGTAGTTTCAAAGGAGGCAGCTAAAATGATTAATAATAAGTTTTATTTTTATTATTTTAAAAAGGGCTGCCCGCTTCTGTGATATCCAAAGCTTAATCTTTGGGTTGATTAAAAACGGACAGTCCGCATTTGCTATGCTTTTTTAGCTTAGACAGTGCGGACTTTTATTATTTCTAAATCATAACACTAATTTATTAGAAACGGGGCATATAACAATGCAAATGAATTTTCATAGAAAGCTTCCAATTCCACAAGAAGTTAAGAAAGACTATCCTTTGAATGAACGTATGAAATCTGTTAAAGCGATGCGTGATGATAGTATTAGAAAGGTTTTTGACGGTGCCTCTGATAAGTTTATCCTTATAATTGGTCCTTGTTCTGCTGATCACTGCGAGCCTGTGCTTGAATACATTTCGAGACTTCGCCGAATTCAAGAACAAGTATCTGATAAAATAATCATTATTCCTCGTATCTACACTAATAAGCCGAGAACCACCGGTCAAGGCTACAAGGGAATGCTCCATCAGCCAGACCCTGAGGCTAAGCCGGATATGTATAAGGGTATTGTTGCTATTCGTGAGTTGCATTTAGCGGCTCTTCGTGATTACGATTTTTCCTGTGCTGATGAGATGCTATATCCTGAGAATTACCGTTATCTTTCGGACTTGTTATCTTATGTGGCTATCGGAGCTCGTTCGGTAGAAAATCAGCAACATAGACTTACTGCAAGCGGCATAGGCGCACCAGTTGGAATGAAAAATCCCACAGGCGGTGACCTTACTGTTATGATGAATTCCATTGTAGCCGCCCAGTCAAGCCACACATTCCTTTATCGTGGTTGGGAGGTAACAAGTGAGGGAAATCCTTATGCGCACGCTATTTTGCGCGGTTATGTTGATTATGCTGGTAGAAATGTTTCTAACTATCATTACGAGGATCTTTTGAGAGTTGAAGAGCTTTATGAAAAATCTAACCTTACAAATCCTTCCGTAATCGTAGATACCAACCATAACAACTCAGGCAAGAAATATCTTGAACAGGTGCGAATTGCCAAGGATATTGTTCATAGTCGTAATCAAAACGCTGATATCAAACGTCTTGTAAAAGGACTTATGATAGAGAGCTACCTTGAAGACGGTGCTCAAAGTGCCGGAGAACACATCTTCGGTAAATCAATTACAGACCCTTGTCTCGGGTGGGAAAAGACCGAACAATTAATTTTTGATATCGCAGAGAAATTATAGTAAAGGTGAGTTATGATGGCTAACAAGCTTGAAGAAGCACGAAGTATTATAAATGAAGTAGATTCACAGATGGCAGAACTGTTTGTTAAGCGAATGAAGGCAGCCGAAATGGTATATGAACATAAAAAAGAATTTGGTATTCCTATTCTTGATGAAAAGCGTGAGGAAGCGGTAATTGAAAATAATGCCGCTCTTGTTCAGGACGATGTTCTAAAAGGCTATTATATTGATTTTCTTAAAAATTTGATGAAGGTATCTCGTGCTTATCAGTACCGTATGCAAAGTGGATTGAAGGTTGCATACAGCGGTGTAGAAGGTGCTTTTGCTCATATTGCCGCAGGTAAAATATTCCCCGAAGGGAATAGGGTTTCATACAGTGATTTTAAGGCGGCATATAATTCCGTTGTAAATGGAGAAAGTGATATTGCAGTGCTTCCTATTGAAAATAGCTATGCAGGAGAAGTTGGACAAACGTTAGATCTCATTTTTTCAGGCACACTCCATATTAACGGAATCTACGAGCTTGAAATTCATCAAAATCTCTTAGGTGTAACCGGTGCCACTGTTGAAGATATCAAGAAAGTAACCAGTCATCCGCAAGCACTTAGTCAGTGCCACGATTATATAAAAATGCGAGGTTTTGAAACTGAGGAAGCAAACAATACTGCACTTGCCGCTAAGTCGGTAGCTGATGCTGAAAATAAATCTTATGGTGCCATTGCAAGTGTGGAAACTGCTGAGCTTTACGGTCTTAAAGTTATAGAACCCAATATAAACAAAAGTGGTGAAAATACCACTCGTTTTGCAGTTCTTTCTAAGGTACGCGCTAACTCGCCCACACTTTCAAGTACTGTATTAATGCTAACAGTTAAACACGAAGCCGGTTCTCTTGCAAATGCAATAAGTATTATTGCTCGGCACGGTTATAATATGACCGCACTCCGTAGCAGACCGATGAAAAAACATTCTTGGCAGTACTATTTCTATATCGAAATCGATGGAAACACCGACTCGGATAATGGACAAAAAATGCTTGGGGAGCTCGGTAAGGTATGTGACCAGCTTAAAGTTGCTGGAACTTTTGCTCCCCACACCGAAATATGAGGAAAGTAATATGACAATACATATAAATTTAGGTAAGGATAGCTACGACATAATCGTTCAACGTGGTATTCTTGCCAATGCAAAGGAACAATTAAATTTAAATAGACGTGTTCTTATAGTAACCGATTCAGGTGTTCCGAAGAAGTATGCTAAAACTGTTGCCGAGCAATGTAAGGAAAGTGTTATATGCACCGTAGAAATGGGCGAAGCATCTAAGAGCCTTCAAGCCTTTGAAAAGCTTCTGCAAACTATGCTACAACACGGATTTTCACGAAAGGATTGCGTAGTAGCAGTTGGAGGCGGCGTTGTTGGAGACCTTTCGGGCTTTGCGGCATCCGCCTATATGAGAGGTATTGATTTTTATAATATACCTACCACATTGCTTTCACAAATTGACTCCTCAATTGGTGGAAAGACTGCTATTAATTTTGGTTCGGTAAAAAATATCGTTGGTGCTTTTTATCAGCCAAAGAAGGTATTAATTGACCCACAATTACTAAAAACGCTTCCCGAAAGGCAGATTTCAAACGGACTTGCAGAAGCTATAAAGATGTCACTAACATCGGATAAAGAGTTGTTCGATATTTTTGAAAATAAGGATATTAGTGCTAATATTGATGAAATTATTATTCGCTCGCTTCAAATAAAGAAGAAGGTAGTTGAACAGGATGAAAAGGAATCGGGGATACGTAAGATTCTCAACTTTGGACATACGATAGGACACGGGATTGAAAGTAGCGAAGGTATGAGCGAGCTTTATCATGGTGAATGTGTTGCACTGGGTATGATACCTATGTGCATCGATGAAATCAGACCTCGTGTAATTGAAGTGCTGAAAAAATTTAATCTCTATCGCACACTTAATTACGATTGGGATAAGATAGCAAATGCCGCTTTCCACGATAAGAAGGCGGACGGAGATACCGTAACCGTAACAATCGTAAATGAGATTGGTAGTTTCCAAATGAAGACAATGAAATGTCTTGATGTAATTGACTTAGCAAAATCTTGCTTGAAAGGTTGAACAATATGAAAAATTCTTTTGGCAGTAGTGTGGCTGTCACGCTGTTTGGCGAAAGCCACGGTGAATATATCGGAGCAGTTATTGACGGACTTGCCCCCGGAATAGAAATAAATCACGGGTATATTGCCAATATGCTCACACTTCGTCGCCCCAGCGGTAATATCTCCACCACAAGACAGGAAAATGATGAGTATAAAATAGTAAGTGGTATAGTTGATAATATAACCACAGGAACACCGATTACTATACTTATTCCAAACCAAAATGTTAATAGCGGTGACTATTCGCAGATGAAAACGGTTGCACGCCCTTCACACGCAGATTATGCCGCAGAATGTAAATATCACGGTTTTCAGGATTCTCGTGGAGGCGGTCATTTTAGTGGTCGTATTACTGCGGCTATTGTTGCAGCAGGTGCTATTTGCAAGTGTGCATTAGAGAAAAAAGGAATCTATATCGGAACTCATATAAAGGAGTGTGCCGGTATTTTGGATAGAGAGTTTGATAACCTAAAAGAAGATATCGATGTAGTAAATCAAAAAACCTTTGCGGTGTTTGATGATGTAAGTAGCGAGAGAATGCGTCAAGCTATTTTGGATGCAGCATCCGAGGGTGATAGCGTTGGCGGTGTTTTGGAAACCGCAATAGTTGGTATGCCACAGGGTGTTGGCGAACCGTGGTTTGATACTACTGAAAGTATGCTGTCTCATATGATGTTTTCAATTCCTGCTGTTAAGGGTATTGAGTTTGGTGCTGGATTTGCTATTGCCAATATGAGAGGCAGTATGGCCAACGACCTAATGCGTATTGAAAATGGTAAGGTAGTTACTGCAAGCAACAATAACGGTGGTATCAACGGCGGTATTACCAATGGAATGCCTATTATTTTCCGCACCGCTATCAAACCAACTCCTACCATATTTAAACCACAAAATACTATTGACTTTAAGTCTATGACCGAGACTGTGCTTGAACCAAAAGGAAGGCATGACCCCGCTATTGTTCATAGAGCAAGAGTGGTACAGGATGCAGCATCGGCCATCGTATTGTGTGATGCTCTTGCTATGCGATTCGGAACGGATTGGCTAAAATAATCTTTAAGTAGGGAATGGAAATGGAGAAATACGGTTGTATCGGTAAGAAGCTTACGCATAGCTTCTCAAAAGAAATTCACGCCAAACTTGCGGATTATCAATATGAACTAATTGAATTGACCGAAGAAGAATTAGCAGTTTTTTTTGAAAAGAAAGAGTTTGCGGCTGTTAATGTAACTATTCCGTATAAGCAGTCTGTTATTCCTTATCTTGATTTTGTGAGTGATATTGCTAAGCGAATAGGTTCTGTTAATACCGTTGTTAATCATAAGGGTAAGCTTTACGGATATAATACCGATTATTTCGGAATGAAAGCACTAATTCAGCGCCTTGGATTAGAACTTCAAGGCAAAAAAGTTTTGGTGCTTGGTACTGGCGGAACAAGTAAAACTGCTCGTGTTGTTGCCTTAGATATGGGTGCAACCGAGGTACTTACAGTTAGTAGAAGAAATACGGGTGAATATATCACTTATGAGGAAGCTATAAAACTTCATTCGGATGCAAATATAATCATCAATACAACACCTTGCGGAATGTATCCTGACCTTGACTCAAAGCCTATTGAAATTTGTTCTTTTGCTAAGTTAGAGGGTGTTATTGATGCGATATATAACCCTCTTTACACAAACTTAGTTTTAGATGCTCGGGCAAAAGGAATCAAAGCCGAGGGCGGACTATATATGCTTGTGATGCAGGCTGTTGTGGCAGTTGAGAAATTTCTTAATACTATTATTGAAAAGGATATTGCCGATTGTGTATTTTCGGAACTATTTACCGCAAAAGAGAACATCGTGCTGACAGGTATGCCCGGTAGTGGAAAGAGCACAGTTGGTAAGCTAATCAACCTCAATGGATACGAATTTATTGACACTGATGCCGAAATTGAAAAGCGGTGTGGTTGCAGTATTAAACAACTCATTGATATCAAAGGCGAAGAATATTTTCGTGATTTAGAGTCCGAGGTGATTCGTGAGGCTTCTTTAAAAAGCGGTCGCATTATTTCCACAGGTGGTGGTGCGGTTTTACGAGAGGAAAATGTGCGTCACCTCAAACTAAACGGAAAAATATACTTTATTGATGCGGCTCTTTCAAGGCTAAGCGCAACAGATGATAGACCTCTTTCCAACACAAAAGATAAGCTTAAAAAGCTATATGATGAACGAATTGGTACATATAAAGCAACAGCTGATATAATAATTCCCGATATGCAAACGCCCGAAGCAGAGGCAGAATATATTTTAGCAAAACGAATGGAGCTGATTAAATGAAGCTTTTTGTTATAAACGGTCCGAATTTAAATATGCTCGGCATTAGAGAACCCGACCATTACGGAAAGGAAACTTATTCTGACCTTGTGGCAAAAATACAAAACTATTGTAAGCAAAACGGCATTGAGGTTGAACTCTTTCAATCTAATCACGAAGGTGCGCTTGTGGATGAAATTCAAAGAGCATACGGTAATGCCGATGGAATTATTATAAATCCAGGGGCATATACCCATACAAGTATCGCAATTTTGGATGCTATAAAATCTGTAAATATCCCAACAGTTGAGGTACATATCTCAAAGGTTGAGGAGCGTGAGGATTTTCGACAAATCAGTTATGTTAGACTTGCTTGCGTTAAAACTATTACAGGGCACGGAACAAATGGATACTTAGAAGCAATTGACTTTTTAACTGAGGGAAAATAGCATGATAGCAACATTCAAACCAGGCTTACTTAATGGAATTATTAATGCTCCGCCTTCTAAGAGTTTGGCACATAGATATCTTATTGGTGCTGCTCTTACAGGGGAGAAATCTACACTTTTTGGAGTGGATTTTAGCGAGGATATTCTTGCAACTATTGACTGCTTGAAAGCCTTGGGAGCACATATAACAATATATAAAGATACGGTTGTTGTAGATCCAATAGGATTTATGAGAACCGAAAAACCAATTTTGCAGTGCAGAGAAAGTGGAAGCACACTTCGATTTTTTATTCCTCTTGCTTTATGCTTGGAAAGACCGGTTACTCTTTGTGGTAGTAAAAGACTCTTTGAAAGACCGATAGACCTTTATGAGCAGCTTTGCGAAGAGAGAGGATTTTCATTCATTAAAAATGAAAATTCTGTTACTTTATGCGGAAATCTTAAAGGTGGTCGCTACCAAATTAAAGGAGATATTAGCAGTCAGTTTATTACTGGACTGATTTTGGCGCTAGTATATTTAGGTAAAGATTCTTCCATTAGAATAATACCACCCTTTGAGAGTAGGTCATACATAAATCTAACACTATCTGCACTTAAATCTTTTGGTGCAAATGTGGACTTCACGGATGAGTATACGATAGAGATAAAAAAATCAAAACTTCATTCCTACTCAGGAAAAATCGAAGGCGATTATTCTAACGCCGCATTTCTTGATGTATTCAACCATATCGGTTCCAATATTAAGCTTGAAAACTTGAACCCACTTAGCTTGCAAGGGGATAAAGTGTATAGCGAGTATTTTGAACAAATTTCGGGCGGTACGCCAATTATTGATATTTCCGACTGCCCTGATCTGGGTCCTATTTTGTTTGCGTTAGCTTCTTTAAAGAAAGGTGCAACTTTTACTGGAACGAATAGACTCAAAGTAAAAGAGAGCGACCGAGGAGCTGCTATGCACGAGGAGCTTAGTAAGCTTGGTGGCGGACTTATTTTTGGCGAAAATACAATAACCGTGCCAAAACAGGAGCTTTCTTATAATGGTGAGATTATAAATGGACATAATGACCACCGTATCGTGATGGCAATGTCTGTGATTCTTTCAAAAATCGGTGGTGCTATCGAAGGGGCAGAAGCTATCAAAAAAAGTTATCCCGGATTTTTCGAGGATATTAAACAACTTGGCGCAGAGGTGGTATTGTCATGATAGTTGATGTAAGTAAAAAAATATTGATTATTGGTCTCGGACTTCTTGGAGGAAGTTATGCGAGAGTGTTGAAGCGTTTTGGATTCCATATTAGTGCTATCACCTTAGAGCAAGGCTCAATTGATTTTGCACTAAAAGAGGGTATAATAGATCAAGGTTCAACCGAGCTTGATAAAAGAATGATTGGTGAGGCCGACCTTGTGATTTTTGCATTGTATCCTCATGTCTTTGTTGAATGGATAGAGAAAAATCAAGGCCTTCTTAAAAGCGGCGCTATAATAACCGATGTAACCGGTGTTAAGCAAAGTATCGTATATCAGATTCAGGATATGCTACGCTCAGATGTGGAATTTATTGCGGCTCACCCTATGGCTGGACGTGAGGTATATGGTGTTGAAAACAGTACTGACAAGCTATTTGTCGGTGCAAACTACATTGTAACTCCAACAGAAAAGAACACGCCTGATGCTATTGAAACCTGCTTCGAGCTTGGTAGACTTCTTGGCTTTTCTAATGTTACAACTCTCTCACCCAAAGAACACGATGAGATGATAGGATTTCTCTCTCAGCTTACGCACTGCATTGCCATTACGCTGATGACCTGTAACGATAAAGAGAATATGGAAAAATTTACAGGTGATTCCTTTCGAGACCTTACCCGTATTGCACGCATCAATGATCTAATGTGGAGCGAACTCTTTGTTGCGAATAAGTCGGCACTTCTCCAACAAATGAACTTATTTATAGATAAGTTTAATGAATTGAAGAAAATGCTTGAAACAGAGGATATTAACGGTATGAGAGCTATGATGCGTCTTTCTACCGAGCGAAGAGCTTTATTCGATAAGCACTGATAATTAATCATTATTTTTAGGATATGTTAATATGGTAATTGATAGTTTCAAATACAATGGTTTGTGCTCTTGCACAAAAGAGCACAAAATGCTAACAGAAGTTTGTGTTATAGAAAAGGGTAGCCTTAAAAACCTTTCCTTATATTTAGAAAAATATAATCTTAGAGGGTTTACAGTTGCGGTTTACGATAAAAATACATATAACGCCACTGCTGACAGGCATCCAAAGGTTGACCTTGAAATCATCTTAGACCCTGATAATCTACACGCCAATGAACGTGCTGTTGATGAGGTTATGAAGCAGCTCCCAAAGCAAACACAACTTCTTTTAGCCATTGGCTCGGGCACTATTCATGATATTACAAGATACTGTGCTCACCAAGTGGGAGTCCCTTTTGTTTCTTGTCCAACCGCTGCAAGCGTTGACGGTTTTTGTTCATCTGTTGCAGCAATGACCTGGCACGGTTGCAAAAAAACTTTACCCGCCGTTTCTCCAAAAATTGTTATTGCAGATATCGATATAATAAAAAATGCACCTATTAGACTGGCAAAATCGGGTTTTGGAGATATGATAGGAAAATATATCTCATTAATAGATTGGAAAATTGCTAATATTCTAACTGGTGAATTTTATTGTGATCGAATAGTAGAAATGACCTTAAAAGTTACTGAGGGAGTTCTCGATTTAGCAGATGGAATAATTAACGGAAATGAGCAAGCCATAGAAAAACTTATGGGTGGTTTGCTTTTATCAGGACTTGCAATGCAAATGATGGGTAATTCAAGACCCGCTTCGGCTTCGGAGCATCACATCTCTCACATTATTGAAATGGAGCCAAAATCGCTCTGTGTTCATTCAGATGCGTTACACGGTGAAAAGGTTGGAGTTGGCACATTGTTAGTTTTGAAAGAATATGAACGGTTAGCTACTTTAAATTCCCCTAATTTCATAGATTATGTGCCGCCAACTAAGGAGGATATAATAAGCTTTTTCGGCGAAGAAATGTCTACCGAGCTTTTTGAAGAGAATATTAACGATTGGCAAAACTTCATTACCGCTGAGAATTTAAAAATGAATTGGAATAAGGTAGTCGCCGAAATTGCTAAACTGCCAAATTATAATCAATTGAAGAAACTATATGAGGATTTAGGTATAAAATCTTGCCTTTCTGATATTGACGTCTGCGAGCAAAAAACCGAAATATTACTTAAATATGCACCAATGGTTCGCAATAGACTTACACTCCTTAGAATTGCGAATTGTATAATTTAAATAGCAAAACATAGTATCTTAACATTGAAATCATAGAAAATATGTGATATATTTATTATATATACTTGTGCAAGGAAGGTTATATTATGAGAAAATTAAGAACTATTCAAATCGGTATCGGTCATGACCATGGAACATCGGGCTTTAATAGTCTTTTAAAGAATGACGATTTGTTCGAATGTGTTGGATTTGCCATTCCTCCCGAAGAGGAAGAGCAGTTTGCTGATAGAGTTAAAGAATATCGTGACGATAGAGGAATACCCAAATACTCTATTGAAGAAATTTTAGAGCTTCCCGATATTGATGCGGCTTTTATTGAAACGGTTGACTATAATCTCACAAAGCACGCAATTATGGCTGCCGAAAAGGGTTTACATATTTATATGGATAAGCCGGGCGGAACTAATCTTGCCGATTTTGAGCGCTTAATTTCTATTGTTAAAGAGAAAAATTTAACCTTTAATGTTGCTTATATGTATCGTTTCAATCCTAAGGTTATGGAAACAATGGAAATGATTAAACGAGGCGATTTAGGTGATGTTTACTGCGTAGAAGCACATATGGACTGCGAATATGGCACCTATAAAAGAAATTGGTTAGGTGATTATCCTGGCGGTATGATGTTCTATTTAGGTTGCCATCTTGTTGACCTTGTTCATATGATTATGGGAGAGCCACAGGAGGTAATTCCTCTTAATGTTGCAACCGGATATGGTGGTGTTACCGCTTTGGACTATGGAATGGCGTGTTTTAAATATCCTAACGGTATTTCATTTGTTAAGTCTTGCTCTAATGAATGCGGCGGTTATTATAGAAGACAGTTAGTTGTTTGCGGTACAAAGGCCACTATTGAAATTAAGCCTTTTGAAATGTTTGAACCCGGCACCGAAAGGGATTACCTATATACAGTAATGCGTGAGGCACGCTTGGGTGAAGGCTGGCAGTCGGAGGGTAAAATAACCAAAACGGATTATTTTAACCGTTTTGATGCAATGGTTCGTTGCTTTGGTGAGGTTGCTCTCGGCAAGAGAGAACAACCCTTTACCCCTGATTATGAGCTTGGAACCTATAAGCTTCTCTTAAAATCCTGCGGTGTTAAGATAGATTAATTTGAATTTTAAAAGACGCACAGTTTTCATTTGAAAACTGTACGTCTTTTTTTAGTTTTATATTAGAATAAACCAACAATTTTTCCGTTATTATCAATATCAATTCTCTCGGCTGCGGGAACCTTTGGAAGACCAGGCATTGTCATAATATCACCTGTAAGTGCCACAATAAATCCTGCACCTGCCGAAACCTTGATGTTTCTAACAGTAACCATAAAGCCTTCGGGAGCGCCAAGCTTAGTCGCATCATCAGAAAAGCTATATTGCGTTTTCGCCATACAAATCGGTAAATTATCTAAACCGATTTCGGCAAGCTTCTCGGCTTGCTTTTTTGCATTGGGTGTTAAGATAACGCCGTCTCCACCGTAAATATTTTTAACGATAGCTTCAATTTTTTTCTCAATGGAATCGGAAAGGTTATAACTGAAAGTGAAATCACCTTTTTCTTCGTCACAGAGACGAACAACCTCACGTGCTAAATCCTCGCCGCCTTTTCCACCTTCTGCCCAAACATTTGATAAAACAACATTAACACCTAATGCTTTGCATTTTTCAATGATGAAGTCAATTTCGTTATCAGTATCTGTTGGGAAGCGGTTAACTGCAACAACGCAGGGAAGTTTGTAAACATTTTTAATATTAGAAACATGGCGCAAAAGATTTGGAACACCTTTTTCAAGCGCTTCAATGTTTTCTTCTCCTAATGCTTTTTTATCAAGTCCACCATGCATTTTAAGGGCTCTAACAGTGGCAACCATTACAACTGCTGATGGCGTGAGACCTGCCATTCGGCATTTAATGTCGAGAAACTTTTCGGCACCTAAATCGGCTCCGAAGCCCGCCTCGGTTATAGCATAATCGCCGAGCTTTAATGCCAACTTGGTTGCGGTTACTGAGTTGCAGCCATGAGCAATGTTAGCAAAGGGACCGCCATGAACTAATGCGGGTGTGCCTTCAAGGGTTTGAACAAGATTTGGTTTAATAGCATCCTTTAAAAGAGCCGCCATTGCACCTTGTGCATTGAGTTGACCGGCTGTTACAGGCTTATCATCAATGGTGTATGCAACAATAATTCTCGAAAGTCTTGCCTTTAAATCATCAATATCGCTTGCAAGACAGAGAACTGCCATTATTTCGCTTGCAACTGTAATATCAAAACCGTCCTCACGGGGAACACCGTTTGCTTTGCCACCGAGACCGTCGGTTACAAAACGGAGCTGACGGTCATTCATATCAACACAGCGTTTCCAGGTGATTTTCCGAACATCAATTCCTAAGCTATTTCCTTGGTGAATGTGGTTATCAAGCATTGCGGCTAAAAGGTTATTAGCGGCACCAATTGCGTGGAAATCTCCTGTAAAGTGTAGATTGATATCTTCCATAGGAACAACTTGCGCATAACCGCCACCCGCAGCACCGCCTTTGATACCGAAAACGGGACCTAAGGAGGGTTCTCTTAAAGCAACACAAACATTCTTGCCAATTCGTTTTAATCCGTCGGCAAGACCAATTGTGGTTGTAGTTTTACCTTCACCGGCAGGGGTTGGGGTAATAGCGGTGACTAAAACTAATTTACCATCCTGTTTTATAGTATCTTTAACTAATGACAAGTCAATTTTAGCCTTGTAGTTACCATACTGCTCTAAATATTTTTGATCAATACCTGCAACTTTTGCAATTTCTGTTATAGGTTGCATTTTACATTGTTGAGCAATTTCAATATCGGTTAAATAAGCCATTTTTATAACTCCTTATTTAAAGTATTTTACAGCTGATTTGAACATTTTAATGTCATAATTGCCGGGAACATTTTTATAAAGACCTTCACCCCAGCGCTCACTGTGACCCATTTTACCGAATACTCGTCCATCAGGCGAGGTGATACCCTCAATAGCAAACATAGAGTCGTTAGGATTAAAACGAACATCGCTTGTAGCGTTACCGTTTAAATCAACATACTGAGTTGCAATTTGTCCGTTTTCGGCAAGCTGCATTATTAAATCCTCATTTGCCAAGAAACGACCTTCACCGTGGGAAATCGGCACGTTATAAATATCGCCAACATTAGTATCACTTAACCAAGGTGATTTATTAGAAGCAATTCTTGTTCTGACAATTCTTGACTGATGGCGGCCAATAGTGTTAAAGGTGAGGGTAGGACAGTTTTCATCGGTATCGATAATTTTACCATAGGGAACAAGTCCTAATTTAATAAGTGCTTGGAAACCGTTACAAATACCGCACATAAGTCCATCACGATTATCTAAAAGGTTGGTAACCTCCTCTTTAATTGCGGCATTTCTGAAGAATGCGGTTATAAATTTACCGCTACCGTCCGGCTCATCGCCACCCGAGAAACCGCCGGGCACAAAAATGATTTGAGAATCTTTAATACTTTTGGCAAAGTTTTCAACTGATTTTGCAATACCTTCGCTTGTTTGGTTGTTGATAACAAATATTTCGGGCTCGGCGCCGGCATCACGCATTGCCTTAGCACTGTCAAATTCGCAGTTAGTTCCCGGGAATACAGGGATCAAAACCTTTGGCTTTGCAACCTTTATAGCGGGAGCAACCCTCTTATCTGCATTGAAGCCGAAGTTTTGCATTGGAGTTTTGTTATCGGAAATGTTGCATTTGTAAACGCTTTCGAGCTTGTTTTCATAAATTTCTAAAAGCTCATCAAGATTTACTGATTCGTTACCAAGTGTAATAGCGTTATCATCGGTCACAGTACCAAGTAAAATTGCATCCTCAACATCTTCCGTAACTTCAAGGATAAAGCCACCGTATTCATAACCAAAAATAGCCTTAGAGCACATATTACTGTCAAATGTAAAGCCAAGTCCGTTACCGAAGCACATCTTCATAACTGCTTCACCGATTCCACCTAATGTAGGAGTATAAGCAGCTTTAACAATGCCTTTACGCATAAGCTCAGTTACACGGTTAAAAATTCTAATCTGTGAATTTGTATTAGGAAGATTAGTTTTGGGATCATAAATTGGACTTAAAAGAACAGCTTTGCTACCCGACTCTTTAAATTCAGGAGAGATAATGTTCTTAATCTTATCGGTTGTTACTGCAAAAGAAACAAGGGTAGGGGGAACATCTAAATTTTCGAAGCTTCCGCTCATTGAATCTTTACCACCGATAGAACCTATACCAAATTCTAATTGAGCCTTGAAAGCACCAAGCAAAGCGGATAAGGGCTTGCCCCAACGCTTGCCATCCTTACCGGGACGTTCAAAATACTCTTGGAAGGTTAGGTAAACATCCTCAAAGGAAGCACCTGTTGCAATCAACTTTGAAACTGATTCAATAACTGCCAAATATGCACTGTGATAGGGACTTTTTTCTGCAATAAAGGGATTGTAACCCCAAGCCATTAAAGAACAGTCATTAGTGTGTTTTTTCTCAACCGAGATTTTTTGAACCATTGCCTGAATAGGTGTTAACTGATTCTTACCGCCAAATGGCATTAGAACAGTGCCGGCACCAATGGTGGAGTCAAACTGCTCAGAAAGACCTCTTTTTGAGCAAATGTTAAGGTCATTTGCTAAAAATTTCATATTTTCGGTGAAGCTACCCTCAATAATTTTGCTGAAATCTTGTGGATTTTCAGGTGTTATTGTGATATGCTTTTCTGCACCGTTTGAATTTAAAAATTCTCGGCTAATATTAACTATTGTTTTGCCGTTCCAATTCATAATTAAGCGGGGCTCAGCTTTAATATCAGCAACTTTAACTGCGTTAAGGTTTTCGCTTTTTGCCAACTTTAAGAAGCGGTCGATATTTTCTTTTTCAATAACAACTGCCATTCTTTCTTGGGATTCACTGATAGCAAGCTCAGTACCGTCAAGCCCGTCATATTTCTTTGGAACTGCATTAAGGTCTATTTCAAGGCCATCAGCCAATTCGCCGATAGCAACCGAAACACCGCCTGCGCCAAAATCGTTACAGCGCTTTATCATACGGCAGGCCTCATAATTCCTAAATAGTCTTTGTAGCTTTCTTTCTTCGGGAGCGTTACCTTTTTGAACCTCAGCTCCGCAGCTTTCTAAGGATTCAACCGTATGTGATTTTGAAGAACCTGTTGCGCCACCGCAACCGTCACGACCGGTACTACCTCCAAGAAGAATTACAACATCACCAGGGGCGGGAACCTCTCTTCTAACATTTTCGGCAGGTGTTGCCGCAATAACTGCACCTATTTCCATTCTTTTTGCGGCATAGCCATCGTGATAAAGCTCATCAACAATGCCGGTTGCAAGACCAATTTGGTTACCGTAGGAGGAATAACCGTCAGCCGCAGTTGTAACAATTTTTCTTTGGGGAAGCTTACCCTTAATTGTTTCGCTAACGCTTTTTAGAGGGTTAGCGGCACCCGTTACACGCATAGCACCATAAACATAGCTTCTGCCTGATAATGGGTCACGAATAGCACCGCCAATACAGGTAGCAGCACCGCCAAAGGGCTCAATTTCGGTTGGGTGGTTATGAGTTTCGTTTTTAAAGAGCAACAACCAAGGCTCAATAACACCATCAACCTCAACATCAATTTTAACTGTGCAAGCGTGAATTTCTTCTGATTCGTCTAATTTATCTAATTTGCCATCTTTTTTGAGCTGGCGAACAGCCAAGGTGGCAATATCCATAAGGCAAATCGGTTTTGTTCTACCGAGGCTCTTGCGGGTATCTAAATACTCATTATAAGCAGATTGTAAAAGTTCGTCCTCAAAAATAACATTGTCAATTTGAGTGAGAAATGTGGTATGACGACAATGGTCAGACCAATATGTATCTATCATTCTGATTTCGGTGATGGTAGGATTCCTGTTTTCTGATTTAAAATAATCTTGACAAAATGCAATATCATCGGCATCCATAGCTAAGCCATACTGATTAACAAAGGCTTCAAGACCGGCTCTATCAAGCTCAATAAAGCCATCTAATGTTGCAACTGAGGTTGGAATATCGTATTTTGTTTCAAGGGTTTCGGGCTTTTCGAGCGCCGCCTCTCTTGCTTCAACGGGGTTAATAACATATTTTTTAATTTCGTTTAGCTCTTCGTTTGAAATATTACCGTAAAGAAGATAAACCTTGGCGGTTTTAACCCTCGGTCTTTCGCCCTGAGAGATGATTTGAATGCACTGCGCAGCCGAGTCAGCTCTTTGGTCGAACTGACCGGGCAAAAACTCAACTGCAAAAACGGATGCGTTAACAGTATCCAATTCAGTATAGGTGTTATCAAGCTGAGGCTCTGAAAAAACTGTTGTAACCGCATAATCAAAGAGGTCTTTTTCAATCATATCAACATCATAACGGTTAACAATTCTTAAATTTTCAACTGATTTGATTTGTAAAAGGGAAGTGATATCGCCTAAAAGACCCTTTGCTTCATTAGCAAGCTGAGGTTTTTTTTCAACAAAAATTCTATATACCATTTTAATTCTCCTTTAATGCTATCAAGGCCTTTGTGCCGATATCTTTGCGATAAAAAGCATTTTCAAATTTAACCTTTTTTACGTTTTGATATGCCTTCTCTAATGCTTCTTCTAAGGTGTTTGCGGTATCGGTTACACCAAGCACTCGGCCACCGGCAGTTTTTATAATGTTGTCTTCAAATTTGGCACCAGCAACATAAACCTTATCGGCAACCGAATCTTCAATAAACAACTCAAATCCGCTATCATATTTTTTAGGATAACCGTTTGATGCCATAACAACGCAAGCAGCGGCACCTTTTTTAAATTTAACATTAATATCGGCTAATGTTCCGTTTGTTGTTGCCAACATAACTGTTAGTAAATCTGTTTCAAGTAACGGTAAAACAACCTGAGTTTCAGGGTCGCCAAAGCGGCAATTGTATTCAATAACCTTTGGACCGTTTGGCGTTAGCATTAATCCAAAATAAAGGCAGCCCTTAAAGCTTCTGCCTTCTAAATTCATAGCATTTACTGTTGGTAAAAATATCTTTTCCATACATTCTTTTGCTATTTCATCGGTGTAATAGGGATTTGGTGCAATTGTGCCCATACCGCCTGTATTTAACCCTTTATCCCCATCTAAGGCTCTCTTATGGTCCATTGAGGAAATCATTGGAACAAGGGTTTTGCCATCGGTAAAGGAAAGAACCGAAACCTCAGGACCGGTTAAAAACTCTTCAATTACAATATTTCTGCCGCTTTCACCGAAAATTTTATCTTCCATCATAGAAACAACAGCTTCCTTGGCGGCTTTGCGAGTTTCAGCAATTATAACGCCCTTGCCCAAAGCTAAGCCATCAGCCTTAATTACCGTTGGAATAGGAGCAGTTTCGAGATATTTAAGGGCATCATCCTTATTGCTGAAAACCTCATATGCAGCAGTTGGAATATTATATTTTTTCATAAGATTTTTAGAAAAAACCTTGCTTCCTTCAATTATTGCCGCAGCTTTGTTAGGACCAAAGCAGGGGATTCCCGCTTCGCTTAATGCATCAACTGCACCTAAAACAAGGGGGTCGTCGGGAGCAACAACCGCATAGTTTATCTTGTTTTGGATTGCAAATTCAACCTGAGCATCAATATCCTTTGCACCAATATTAACAAGTGTTGCATCATTTGCCATACCCGCATTACCGGGCAAGGCAAAGATTTCGGTAATACTCTTATTTTCCTTTAATTTCTTTATAATGGCGTGCTCTCGGCCACCGCCACCAATTACCATTACTTTCATTTTTTAAGCTCCTAATAGAGAAATAGAAAAATTTAATAAATTAATAAATTGGGAATTTTGCACAGAGTTCCTGAACCTCAGTAGAAATTCGATCTTTATTGCCTTCGAAATCATCAACTACCTCACGAATCCAACGGGCAATTAATTTCATTTCGGATTCTTTAAATCCTCTTGTTGTAACAGCGGGAGTACCGAGACGAACACCACTTGTTATAAAAGGACTTTGAGGGTCGTTGGGAACAGTATTTTTATTTGCGGTAATATGAACTTCATCAAGTCTATGTTCAAGCTCTTTACCTGTAATCCCTTCTTTAACGAGCTTTAAAAGCATTAAGTGGTTATCAGTACCTCCTGATACTAATTCAAAGCCCTCGGACTTTAAGGCATCAGCTAATGCAGCAGCATTTTTAACAACCTGTTTTTGATATTCTTTATATTCCTCGGTTAAAGCCTCGCCAAGAGCCACAGCCTTAGCAGCGATAATGTGCATTAGGGGACCGCCTTGCGTGCCGGGGAAAACTGCTTTATCAATTTTCTTTGCAAGCTCCTCATCGTTGGTTAAAATCATACCGCCACGAGGACCTCTAAGTGTTTTATGAGTTGTTGTTGTGACAACATGAGCATAAGGAATAGGTGAGGGATGAACGCCTGCCGCAATAAGACCTGCAATATGTGCCATATCAACCATTAAATATGCGCCAACCTCATCTGCTATTTCACGACATCTCGGGAAATCAATAACACGAGAATATGCCGAAGCTCCTACAACAATGAGCTTTGGCTTACACTCGAGGGCAATATTACGCATTTCATCATAATCAATGGTTTCGGTCTCATTGCTTACACCATAGGGAACAATATTGAAATATTTACCCGAAATATTAACAGGTGAACCGTGAGATAAGTGACCGCCTTGTTGCAGATTCATTCCCATAACCGTATCGCCGGGATTTACAAGGGCAAAAAATACTGCAAGGTTTGCATTGGCACCGCTATGTGGCTGAACATTTGCAAAATTGCAACCGAAAAGCTTTTTAGCTCGCTCACGGGCGATATCCTCAACAATATCAACACATCCGCAACCACCATAATAACGCTTTGATGGGTAGCCTTCGGCATATTTATTGGTGAGAACACCGCCTGCTGCTAAAAGTACAGCAGGAGAAACAATGTTTTCGGAAGCTATAAGTTCAATATTATGTCTTTGACGCTCTAATTCCTTTTGGCAAGCGTCGGCAACTTCGCTATCAAAATTTTTGAGCTCTTCAAAAAAATTCATCATAATCTCTCCTTTATTAATGATGGAATAATCTCATGCCGGTAAATGTCATTGCAATACCGTATTTATTGCAGCAGTCAATTACGGCATCGTCACGAATTGAGCCACCTGGTTCTGCAATGTAAGAAACACCGCTACGATATGCACGTTCAATATTGTCATCAAAGGGGAAGAAGGCATCCGAGCCAAGAGCTACACCCTTAATGGTTGAAAGATATTCCTTAATCTCAGCATCGGTTAACGGCTCGGGTTGAACCTTGAAGTATTTTTGCCAATTTCCCTCGGCACAAACATCTTCTTCGTTGCGGTTAATATAACCGTCAATAACATTATCTCTTGTAGGACGAGCTATTTCATCTAAAAAGGGAAGATTTAAAACCTTATCGTGTTGTCTTAAAAACCAGGTATCAGCTTTGCTGCCTGCAAGTCGGGTACAATGAATACGGGACTGTTGACCGGCACCAACGCCGATAGCCTGTCCGTCAACCGCAAAGCATACCGAATTAGACTGTGTGTATTTAAGGGTTATAAGTGAGATAATTAAATCTCTTTTTGCAGTATTAGGTAAGTTTTTATTCTCGGTTACAAGGTTAGAAAGTAATTCTTCATTAATTTTAAAATTATTTCTGCCTTGCTCAAAGGTTATGCCGAAAACCTGCTTGGTTTCTTGTGGAGCGGGAGTAAAGTTAGGGTCTATTCTAACTATATTATAATTACCGTTTCTCTTTGTCTTTAAAATTTCTAATGCTTTATCAGTGTAACCGGGAGCAATAATACCATCAGAAACCTCTCGCTTAATGAGTAAAGCGGTTGTTTCGTCGCAAATATCGGAAAGGGCAACCCAGTCGCCGAAGGAGCACATACGGTCTGTGCCGCGCGCTCTTGCATATGCGCAAGCAAGTAGTGAATCGTCAAGCCCTTCAATATCATCAACAAAGCAGGCTTTTTTAAGCTTTTCGGGAAGAATTGTGCCAACAGCCGCACTTGTGGGACTAACGTGCTTAAATGAGGTAACTGCGGGAAGGCCCAAAGCCTCCTTTAATTCTTTTACTAACTGCCAAGAATTAAAGGCGTCAAGAAAATTGATGTATCCGGGTCTTCCGCAAAGGATTTCAATGGGAAGGTCACTTCCATCAGCCATATAGATTTTTGAAGGCTTTTGGTTAGGGTTACAACCGTATTTAAGTTCAAATTCTTTCATTTTTCCTACTCCTATTTATTTTTGTTAACAATTCTTGTTTCAAATTTGCCACTTTCGAGGTCAATATATCTTACAAACAAAGAAACTTTATTATCTTGATTTAAATTTTCCCAAATCAAATTTGTCAACGTGTCAATATCACAATCGGGAAGCTCTAATGTTTTAGGCTCACCCTCAAAGCTCGGCAATGGATTACCGTCGCATTTATAGGTATGGATAAACTTCGCTTTACCTACGAGTGGGTTATTGTAAGCAAATGTGTAACGTTGGCAGGAAGAACCGTCGCCGTCAGCCGATTTAAGAATAGACATTGCATAGTTCATATCACCGTTTTCGAGACGGATAATACCTGAAATACGAGGTGTAAAATTAGGAGCATCATCCTCGAACTCACGGGTGCGAAGTGCTTGTTCAAAGGTCATTTGTCTATCCATAAGCTCATAGATAGTGTCGGTCTGGTCACCGTTAGTAACAATTGTTTTATTACCTAAAACCCTAACGGGAGCATAAATAATGAGGTGGGGGTCGGTCATTTTAGATTCATCAAAGGCCTGTGTTCTTATACCTTCGCCCTCTTCAACAAAAACTCGGTTGCGGCTATTTTCGCTACGACCCATAATAAAATACGCAGTTATAGCCTTTTTACCGTCAGCACTTTTTCCAATAATAATACCTCTACCGTGATAGGCTAAGGAATTAAGTTCTTGTTCAATAGTTTTAACTTCCATTTCAATTCTCCTGTTTTATAAATGTTTTTCCGTTTGAAACGGTAATTTTTCCATCGCATAAAAGCTTTACTGCTTTGGGTAGTATTTTCCACTCGGCTTGCTCCATAATACGTCTTTGCAAGGTTTCGGGGGTGTCATCATCCATAACCTCAACCGCTTTTTGTAATATAATCGGTCCACCATCACATTCAGCAGTAACAAAATGAACGGTTGCACCCGAAACCTTAACTCCTTTTTTAAGTGCTTCCTCGTGAACATGAAGTCCATAGAAGCCCTTTCCGCAAAAAGAGGGAATAAGAGCTGGGTGAACATTAACCATTTTGTTGGGAAACGCATCACAAACACACTTATCAAGTATGGTCATAAAGCCGGCATAAACTATAACATCAGCATTTTCCTCTAATAAGATATCACGCATATCTTCGCTATATTTAACAACGTCATCGTAATCTTTTCTTATAAGTGTTCGGGTTTTAATGCCATTTTGTTCAGCACGGGTGAGGGCATAGGCATCTGCCTTTGAGGCAATAACACAGCTGATTTTTCCACAACCGAGCTGACCGTTATTTTGAGCATCTATAAGAGCTTGCAAATTTGTACCGCCACCTGATGCCAAAACAACAACATTTTTGGTATTACTCAAATATAACACCTCTATCATCTTTAATAACAGAGCCGATTATGTAAGCATCCTCACCATTAGCTTTTAAAATATCAAGTGCTAATTCTGCTTGGTTCTTTGGTACAACAATGCTCATACCAACACCCATATTGAATGTATTAAACATATCTCTTTCGGGGATATTGCCGGTTTTAGCAATAAGGTCAAATATCGGAAGAATTTTAATATCACTCCGCTTGATTTTTGCCGAAAAGCCCATTGGTAAGCTTCTTGGGATATTTTCATAAAAACCGCCGCCTGTTATATGAGAAATTGCCCTAACATCAACCTTTTCTAAAAGGGCAAGAACGGGTTTAACATAAATTTTTGTTGGAGTTAAAAGAGTTTCACCTAAGGATTTATCACCTAATTCGGCAACCGGCGAAGTCAGGTCGCAGTTTTCAACGTCAAAAACCTTTCGTACAAGAGAAAAACCGTTTGAATGAACACCCGAAGAGGAAAGTGCAATTATAATATCACCCTCTTGCATGGTTTTATTATCAAGAATTTTTTTCTTATCAACAATACCAACTGCAAAGCCTGCAAGGTCATAATCCTCAGTTGGCATCATACCGGGATGCTCGGCAGTTTCGCCGCCAATTAATGCGGCGCCTGACTGAACACAGCCTTCTGCTACACCGCTAACGATTTGGGCAATCTTTTCGGGGATATTCTTTCCGCAAGCAATATAGTCAAGGAAAAATAAAGGCTTTGCACCAACGCAGATTATATCATTAACACACATTGCAACCGCATCAATACCGATAGTATCGTGCTTATCCATTAATATTGCAAGCTTTACCTTTGTTCCGCAACCGTCTGTTCCACTAACAAGAACAGGTTCTTCCATATCTTTAACAGGTAAACCAAAACAACCGCCAAAGCCGCCAACATCATCAAGACAACCCTCGTTGCGAGTTCTTTTGATGTGAGCCTTCATAAGCTCTACTGCTTTGTAGCCTGCGGTGATATCAACACCTGCATCAGCATAAGATTTTGATTGAGAATTATTCATAACGAAATTTCCTTTTCTTTTTATTCTTTACCGTTCCAACAATAAGTGCATAGCTTATCTTGGTCTAACCCGATTGCCTCAACAACACCTTCAAGTGTTTGAAATTCAAGTGAGGCAAAGTTAAACTTTTTTGCTATTGCTTTTCTGAGGCTTTTGCCCCTTTCAGTATGACAGTCGCTATATTCGTCAATATATTTAAAGCCCTCTTCACCTTCAAGCTCTAAAATTGTTCTGCGAGCTATTAAGTCCATATCATTGGTTGAACGAGTGAAATTGAGATATTTACAGCCATACATAATTGGAGGACAAGCTGAACGCATATGAACTGATTTTGCACCGTTTGAGTAAAGAAATTCAACCGTTTCCTTTAATTGTGTTCCTCTAACAATTGAATCATCAACAAATAATAAATGTTTATCGGTTATTAGCTCGTGAATGGGGATCTGCTTCATTTTAGCAACACGACTGCGTTCTGTTTGTTTGGCAGGGGTGAAGCTTCTTGACCAAGTGGGTGTATATTTAATAAAGGCACGTGCGAAATGCTTGCCGCTTTCGTTTGCATAGCCAATTGCGTGCGGTGTACCGGAATCGGGAACGCCGCCAACATAGTCAATATCGTCAGTAAAGCCACGCATTTTATCGTTTTGTGCCAAAATTTGTCCGTTCTTATATCGCATTATCTCAACATTTCTACCTTCATAGCACGAAGTGGGATAACCATAATAGCTCCAGAGGAATGAACAAATTTTCATTTTCTTTTCGGGTTTTGCTAATTGTGTAATACCATTAGTGCTAACACAAACAATTTCGGCAGGACCAAGCTCTATTTCATCCTCATAGCCGAGCTTTAAATAGGAAAAGGATTCAAAAGCAACACAGTAACCGTTTTCTGATTTACCTATTAATACAGGCAGTCGACCAACTTTATCACGTGCCGCAATAATATCCCCATTATCTTTGAGGATTATTATCGAAGCGGTCCCATCAATAAGACTCTGAGCATATTTAATGCCATCAACAAAATTATCCTTTTGGTTGATAAGAGAGGCAACAAGCTCAACTGAATTTACTTTTCCGCCGGTCATGGCATCAAAATGATTGCCGGTTGAATTAATCGAAATATCTATTAGCTCATCTGTGTTGTTAATTGCACCGATAAAGCAAATTGCATAAGTGCCAAGAGATGAACGAATAAGCAAAGGCTGGGGGTCATAGTCACAAATGCAACCAATTGCTGAGGTTCCTTGCATTTCATCAAAAATATCTTCAAATTTCGATCTAAAAGGAGAATTCTGAATGTTATGAATTTCCCTTTGTAGACCGATTTCTTTGTCATAAGCGGCAATGCCAGCACGCCTTGTTCCGAGATGTGAGTGATAATCCGTTCCGAAAAACACATCGCTAATGGCATCGGTTTTGCTTACAACTCCAAAGTATCCACCCATTAATATATCTCCTTATGCAAAGAAAAGCTCGGATAAGGTCATTGGGTCAATATATTGACCGTCTTTATAAACTCTCATATTGCCCGAAGCAATTTCGTCAATAAGCATAACATCGCCGTTTGCATCGTAACCGAATTCAAACTTAATGTCATACATATCGAGACCTTTTGCTTTAAGGTCATCGGCAACAATTTTGGTAATATCCTGTGTCATTTTCTTGATATCGTCATACTGCTTTGCAGTCATAACGCCTAAATCTACAAGACCGTCCTTTGTAACAAGCGGGTCGCCTTTTTCGTCATTCTTAAAGGTCATTTCAACATAAGCAGGAAGGTCTGCACCTTCTTCGCAGTAATCACTGTAACGACGATAGAAGCTACCAACTGCTTTATAACGACAAATTACTTCAAGCCCTTTACCGAAAACCTTAGCGGGTAATACTTCCATTGTTGTATCTTCTAAGTTTGCATTAATGTAATGAGTTTTTATTCCTGCTGCATTAACCTTTTCAAAGAAATAAATCGACATACGAAGGTTAACATCGCCAACGCCATCTATTGTAATACCAACCTGATTTTCGCCGGGGTCAAAAACACCATCTTTACCGGTACAGTCATCCTTAAATTTAAGTAAACAGTTACCGTTTGGTAGGGCATAAACATCCTTGGTTTTTCCTGTGTAAATTAGCTTCTTTTCCATTTTCTGATTTCTCCTTTTATTAATTAAATTTATCTTCAATTGCCTTATTTTTTGCTAAAACAGTATTAGCATCGGCAATTCTTTTATCATCAAGCTTTTTAGCAAGTGATTTATCATTAACGCTTAAAATCTCAACACATAATAAAGCGGCATTGACAGCCCCATCAATAGCAACTGTTGCAACGGGAATACCCGAAGGCATCATAACAGTTGATAATAAAGCATCAATACCGTTCAATTTACCTGAATTTATAGGGATACCGATAACAGGAAGGGTAGTGTTAGCGGCAATTGCTCCTGCAAGGTGAGCAGCCATTCCGGCGGCGGCAATTATAGCGCCAAAACCGTTTTTGCGGGCATTAATACTAAACTCCTTGGCCTCGGCGGGAGTTCTATGTGCGGAAAAAACGTGAACCTCGTAAGGAACACCAAAGTTTTCAAGGGTGTTAACCGCTTTTTCAACAACGGGTAAATCGCTGTCACTTCCCATAATAATTCCAACTTTTTTCATAAATAAACCTCCTTAAATCAAAAAGAGCGCACTAAACCTATTGGTGTTAGTGTGCCCAGACGGTCGGCTAATTTGTTCTTTGCTCCACGCAGTAAATCCGCAAATCCGTCAGTCACAAAGAACCATATATATTGTATGCTAACATTTTAACATATACTTTATATTTTGTCAACTTATCCTTTTCTAATTTTTGTAGAAAATATTAAGTCACAGCAGTTGAAATTTTTGTTTATTTTGCAATAATTGAAGATTGATAATGTAAAATGAATATTAGTATAATGTTATTGTAAATAATTTTTATTTTTGCTATTTGTTAATAAAATATAAAATTTTTTTAGTTTATTGACTTTTATTGACTTTTGGATTAAAATATTTAATAACAAAATTTTCTTTTGGAGGTATTATAATGAAAATTAAACCATTGGCTGATAATGTTGTAATTAAGGCAACCGAAGCCGAAGAAACAACTAAAAGCGGTATTGTTTTAACCTCTGCTGCAAAGGAAAAGCCCCAAGTGGCATTGGTTGTTGCAGTTGGTCCCGGTGGTCTGGTAGACGGTAAACAGGTTAATATGACCGTTAAGGTTGGCGATAAGGTTATTGCCGCAAAATATTCTGGTACAGAGATAAAAATTGATGGTGAGGAATACACAATTCTTCGCCAGTCGGATATTTTAGCAATTGTTGAATAAGGAGATATTGTTATGGCAAAAGAAATTATTTTTGGCGAGGAAGCCCGTAAATCCTTACAAAATGGTGTTGATAAGCTTGCTAATGCAGTAAAGGTTACACTTGGTCCTAAGGGTAGAAATGTTGTTCTTGATAAAAGATACGGTTCACCGCTAATTACGAATGACGGTGTAACAATTGCAAAGGAAATTGAGCTTAGCGACCCATTTGAAAATATGGGGGCACAGCTTGTAAAAGAGGTTTCGGTTAAAACAAACGATGCCGCTGGTGACGGTACAACAACCGCAACCGTTTTGGCACAGGCATTAATTAATGAGGGTATGAAAAACGTTGCTGCGGGAGCTAACCCAATGGTTATAAAGAAGGGTATTTCTCTTGCGGTTGATACTGCAATCAAGTCGGTTATTGAAAATTCAAAAAAAGTTAGCGGAACTGAGGATATTGCCCGTGTTGCAACCGTTTCCTCGGGTGACGAAGTTATAGGTTCTTTAATTGCAGAGGCAATGGCTAAGGTTACTGCGGATGGCGTTATTACCGTTGAGGAATCAAAAACTGCCGAAACATATTCTGAGGTTGTTGAGGGTATGCAGTTTGACCGTGGTTATATAACTCCGTATATGGCAACCGATACTGACAAGATGGAAGCGGTTTTAGATGATGCTTATATTCTTATAACCGATAAAAAGATATCAAATATTCAAGAGATTTTGCCCCTTTTAGAGCAGATTGTTCAGTCAGGCAAAAAGCTTCTCATTATTGCCGAGGATATTGAGGGCGAAGCCCTTTCAACCCTTATTGTTAATAAACTTCGTGGAACCTTTACCTGTGTAGGCGTTAAAGCTCCTGGCTTTGGCGATAGAAGAAAAGAAATGCTTCGTGATATTGCAATTCTTACAGGCGGTGAGGTTATTTCTGAGGAATTAGGTCTTGATTTAAAGGAAACAAGTATTGCTCAGTTGGGTACTGCTCGTCAAATCAAGGTTTCAAAGGAAAATACTATTATTGTTGACGGTGCAGGCGATTCTACTTTAATTAAAGATAGAATTAACCAAATTCGTAACGAAATTTCGGTTACAACCTCTGATTTTGACCGTGAAAAGCTTCAAGAAAGACTTGCTAAGCTTGCAGGTGGTGTTGCTGTTATCAAGGTTGGTGCCGCAACTGAAATTGAAATGAAGGATAAAAAGCTTCGCATTGAAGATGCTTTATCCGCCACTAAGGCCGCAGTTGAAGAAGGTATCGTTGCAGGCGGTGGTGTTGCTCTTATTAATACTATTCCTGCTGTTAAGGAGTTGTTAGAAAAGAGCACTGGTGATGAAAAAACCGGCGTTAGCATTGTTTTGAAATCATTAGAAGCACCTATTCGTCAGATTGCAATTAATTCAGGTTTAGAAGGATCAGTAATTATTGAAAAAATCATTTCAAGCGGTAAAGTTAACTATGGCTTTGATGCTTATAAGGAAATCTATACCGATATGTTAGAGGCGGGCATTGTTGATCCAACAAAGGTTACTCGCTCGGCTCTTGAAAACGCAGCTTCGGTTGCCGCTATGGTTTTAACAACCGAGAGCTTGGTTGCTGAAAAGCCTGAGGATGCCGCTGCTGCCGCTAATGCTGCTGCCGCTGCTGCACAAGGCGGAATGTACTGATTAGATGATAGATATTAGACACTAGACGCTAGATAAAAGCTCCCGAGTTTATAGCTCGGGAGCTTTTGGATTATGGGTAAAAGAAACTAATAGAACATTTATTCAAAAAATAAGAGACTGGATAAAGGATGTTATTTCAATTATTAAGGGTGAGCCTCAGAACCGCACGCTTGTTGAGGATTTGGAATATCTTAACCAACGTCTTGCAAGGGTTTATGATTCGGCAAAGAAGCTCGGTGCGAATATGGGTGAGGTTAAGTATAGTACAGGTAAAACGTTTGCACAACAAGTGGATGATGTTTTAAATGGAATGCATAATAAAAGATTGGATTTATATGTTTCTCAAACACCTAAGTTATTGATTGACTTGGGTTTATCGGATTCTCCGCTTTTAATGCGTAATGGGAAAATTAATAAAATATTAGTCAGTCACCCTGAAATGTCGGAAAATATTATTAAACAAATTCCAGAAAAAATAAAAGAACCAATAGTAGTATTAAAGTCAAAAACGCATCCTACTGAAAGTGTTAAAATGATAACGGATATTATTACTGAAAAAGGCGATATGATTATTCCTATATGGGTAAATCAAGAAGGAAACTATATTGATTTTGATATTGAAGAGGAAATTGTTAAAAATACTAACTTTGTTGCAAGCGCATATGGTAGAAACATAAAAACATTATTAGAATATGCTAATGAAAATGATGGGTTTTTGTATCAAACAGAAAATATAAAAAAAGTCAGAGAACTATTAGCAAGAAATGGGTTGCAATTACCCACACCACTAAAGTTATCTGACTCTGACATTATTGTAGCATCAAATGAACAATCTGTCAATACTAAGTTTATGCAGGGGAATGAAAATAATTCATCCGAAAAACAATTTTTTGCCAGAAGCCCTGAATTTACTGGCAGATGGTTCTCACGTGGCTTTATTCTTCATTTATTGGTGTAATAATAGGTTTTCCGTAGGCGTCTAAAAGGGGAGTTAGTCCGCCACTATAACCCGACTGATGATAAAAATAATTAACACCTGTTATTCTATCAACCCATATTTCGTTACCTGAAAAGGCTTCGCTATATGTTCTAACAAATCTCTTTTTGGTTTTTTGCTTATTCATTAGTTTTGCTCCTTAAAAATTTAGTTTTTTTGAGGGCTTTTAATATGGGATAAATAATTATTATCATAACAATAGCTGTTGCAAGACTTGAAGTTAGCCTTGTAACAAAAAAAGCGGTACTAACAGTTATTGTATAATATCCTAAAATTTTGCTTTCAAATATTAAAATAAAGGTATTAAGTGCTGAAACTAAAATGGAAGAGCAAATAATATTTATAGATAGAGGAAGGATTTTATCGCTTCTCTTAAAGGCTATAAATATGATGCCAGTGGAAAATCCACGTAAAACTGCGGGCAAGGTCCACCAAAATGTTGCTGGGAACATAAATCCGTAGCTTAAAATTTGGCATAAAAATTCGCCTATAAAGCCCGTGCACATAGCATATCCAGGACCTAAAAATACTGCAACAATTATTATAGGTAATGCGTTAATTGAGATTTGTAAATAGTTGCCGAATTTTAGGGATAGCATATCGAGAAGAACATAAATTGCCGCAAAAATTGCGGTTAAGCAAATCTTAAATAATAATGTTTTTTTACTTGACTTCGAAATAGACATAATTAAACCTCCTATTACCCGTTTTTCCGAATAATAGGAGGTTATTTCTCGTTATTAGTCGGCAGCGGGATGCGATATTCAAACCGTGGCATAGCCTTCGTCTTGGAAGCAACTCCCCGTCTTTCAAGCACTTGACGCAAGAATATCTACTCTGCAAAATTTATGTGATAATTATAATACATTTAACCTAAATGTCAATACCTATTTTGAAATTATGTGTTTAATCGCCTCGGCGGCTAAAATTAAACCGGCAGCACCTGGAACAAAAATTGCGCTTGCAGGAATATGCCTCCCAAATTCCTCGCAATTCGCCTTTGGTTTTATGGGCTCCTCTTTTGAATAAACAACCTTTAATGATTTAACACCAAGTTTTTTAAGCTCATAACGCATAACCTTAGCTAATGGGCAAACGCTGGTTTTATAAATATCGGTTACCTCTAACATTTCGGGGTTAAGCTTGTTTCCTGTGCCCATACAGCTAATTATCGGCACATCTTGTGAATTTGCCTTGCACACAAGATATAATTTAGAGGAAACGGTATCGATAGCATCAATGATGTAATCATAAACACTTAAATCAATATTAGAATCTTTATTAAAAAAGATTTTATTTGCATTAACCTTAATTTGCGGATTAATGCTATTGATTCTGCTTTTTGCGGCTTCAACCTTTTCTAAACCTATTGTTTTTGAAAGTGCAATAATTTGCCTATTAAGGTTGCTTTCTTTAACTATATCATCATCAAATAGGTCAATAAAGCCAATCCCTGTTCGAGCTAAGGCCTCGGCGGCAAACCCACCAACGCCACCAATACCAAAAACTGCAACACGGGAATTTTTTAGCTTATTTAATGCATCAATCCCAAAAAGCATTTCGGTTCTTGAATCTTTATTTTCCATAAATTATCCCTTTTTGAGCTCGTGAACATCCTTAATAGGCTGCTTGTAATTTTCAATGTATGAAAACAACTCAGTAATATCACTTGAATAACCATAAAGCGATTTACAATTATCGTTTATAAACTCTTCTTTCATTGAAAAATCAAGAAATTCAATAAGCTTTGTATAATAATTATTTACATCAAAAATAGCTATCGGTTTAGAATGTCTGCCTAACTGTTTTAAGGTTAAAACCTGAAAAAACTCTTCAAAGGTTCCAATGCCACCGGGCACAATAATAAAGGCATCAGCCAATTCTTCCATTTTTGCCTTGCGCTCTGCCATTGTTTCGGTGAAAATCAGTTGGTCACACTCATCATATATTTTTTCAATGGTTTCATTGCGAAAAAAGTGCGGTATAATACCCTCAATTTTACCGCCACCTCTTTTAACACCTCTTGCGGCGGCACCCATCAAACCATTTCCACCTGCACCAAATACTAATGAATGACCTCTTTTTGCCATTTCTTCGCCTAAATTTTCAACTGCATCAATATAATATTGCGCAATTTCATAGCTTGCGGCACCAAAAACACAAATTTTCATATATTTTCTCCTAACTTATATTGCTAATAATTATTTTATTTGTTGTTTTAAAAATAATACCATATTTTTTCTTAATTTACAAGTATTATTGAATTTGTGCGGCTTATATCTATTGATTTTTAATTTAAGATTTGTTAGAATGAAAAAAAGCAAATTTATGGGGTGATTTTATGAAATTATCAACATCAACAGGAGTTTTTTCTTCTCGAATTACCGAAAAGCAGGGTATTAAAATTTTAAAGGATGCTGGCTTTGATGCTTATGATTTTTCTCTCGATATTGTTAAAATTCACGATTACTGGCTAAACTGTGATGATTATAGAGAAAAGGCAATAGAATTTAGAAAATATGCCGATAAAATAGGAATTGAATGTAATCAATGTCATGCGCCTTTTCCATCAAGTAGAGGGAACGAGGATGATGAAAAAATCTTTGAATCTATTGTTAAATCAATGGAAATTGCCTCAATTCTCGGCGCAAAGAATATAATAGTTCATCCAAAACAACATTTATGTTATGCTGAACACGCCGAAGAGCTATTCAATATGAATGTTGAGTTTTATAAAAGATTATTGCCGTTTGCAAAAAAATTTAAGATTAGAATTGCAACTGAAAATATGTGGCAATATAACGATAAATGCCATTCAATTACTGATTCTACCTGTTCGAGAGCTTGGGAATTTTGCAAATATATTGATGCTATTGACAGTGAATGGTTTGTTGCTTGCCTCGATATAGGGCATATTTCATTGGTAAATGCCGATATTCCCGCCTTTATTAAAGCACTTGGTAAAAAAAGACTCAAAGCTTTGCATATTCACGATACCGACTATGTTCGTGATCTTCACACCTTGCCTTTTACGCAAAAAATTGATTATCACGCCGTTATAAAGGCACTTGCCGAAATTGATTATGACGGTGACTTTACATACGAGGCTGATGGATTTTATGCTAAATTTCCTGAGGAGTTATTTCCTCAAACCGCTAAATTTATGTGCGAGGTTGGAAGATATTTAGTTTTAAAATTTAACGAATATTAAGAATAATTTTTAGTTTGAGGTGAATTCTTTGAATCAATATGCCGATTTAAACAAGCTTTCAATATTAAAGCAAAAGGCAAACCACCTACCAACAAGTGCCGGCGTGTATATTATGAAAAATAAAAAAGGTGAAATTATATATATCGGCAAGGCAAAATCTCTAAAAAACAGGGTTACGCAGTATTTTGGTTCCTCAACTAACCATACCCAAAAGGTCATCAAAATGGTATCCTATGTTGAGGATTTTGAATATATCCTTTGCGATAGCGAGTTTGAGGCATTAATTCTTGAAAATTCACTTATTAAACAAAATCAGCCGAAGTATAACATTCTTCTTAAAGACGATAAAGGCTATTCATATATTAAAATCACAAATGAAAAATGGCCTAAAATAGAAACTGCAAAGCTACTTGATAAAAGTGGTGAGTTTATCGGTCCTTTTAATTCAGGTTATGTTGTTAAGGAAACGGTTGATGAGGTTCGCAAAATATTTAAATTACCAGATTGCAACCGTAGCTTTGATAAACCCTCGAAGCCTTGCCTTAATTATCATATTGGAATTTGTGATGCACCCTGCAAGGCAAATATTTCTATTGATGAATATCTTGAAACGATAGAGGCCGCAAAGGAATATTTAAAAAATGGCGAAAGCGATAAGCTTTCAGTTGAAGCTTTAACCGAAAAAATGAACGATGCGGCAGAAAAAATGCAGTTCGAGACCGCTGCAAGATACAGAGACCGCATAATCGCAATTAAAAAATCAAAAGAACGCCAAAAGGTTGTTAGCACAACCTATAAATCACAGGATGTTATCGCAACCGCTTTTTTAGGCGAGACCGCCTGTGTTGCTATTCTGGTTTATAGAAATTTCCGCTTAACCGATAAAAAACATTTTATAATAGATGGTTATGCCGATAAAAGCTCATTATATAACGAATTTATTCAACAGTATTATCTTAACAATGATGATATACCTCCAAGAATTTTAATTGATAACGACTCTGATTTTTCGGTTACTGAGCAATGGTTATCACAAAAATGCGGCAAAAAAGTAGTATTTATTAATCCAAAAGCAGGTGAGCAGCTTAAAACCTTACAAATGTGTCTTTCAAACGCAGCTCAAAATCTTTCTGAAAAGGCTGAACGAACAGGAAAAGAAATGTCTGCTCTAAATGAGCTTTCCGAGGTTTTAGGCCTTAGTTTCACACCGAGATATATAGAGGCCTACGATATTTCTAATACGGCGGGTAGCGATAATGTTGCGGCAATGGTTGTTTTTAAGGATGCAAGACCATTAAAATCAGCATATAAGCGTTTTAAGATTAAGAGCTTTCACGGTATGGACGATTATCGTTCAATGAATGAGGTTTTAGAACGACGCTTTAATGAATATCAAAATGGAAATGACCAAGGCTTTAAAACCCTACCCGACCTAATACTTCTTGATGGCGCAAAGGGTCAAATTAATGCGGTTTTACCTGTGCTTACTAAATTTGGTCTTAACATTCCGGTTTTTGGAATGGTTAAGGATTCACAGCATAAAACAAGAGCTATCGCTTCAACCGGCGGTGATATTTCAATTAAATCTAATCGCAAATGTTTTACTCTTATAACAAATATTCAAGATGAGGTTCACCGTTTTGCAATCACTTATCATAAAAATCTTCATTCTAAAAATGCTTTAAAATCTGAGCTTTTAGAAATTGAGGGTATCGGAAAGGGTAGAGCTAATGCACTTTTAAAGCATTTCGGATCAATAAAAAAGATTAAAAACGCCAATATTGAGGAGCTTTCATTGGTTGATGGGATAAGCAAAATGCAAGCTCGGAGAATTTATGATTATTTTAATTGACTCTAATGTTTACAAACTGTTGATTTTTATTGACATTATATTTTGTGTATGCTATTATCAAAAAAATGGAGGTAAAAAATATGAGAATTAAAAAACTTATATCAAATCTTGCAATTATTTTATTTGCTGTTGCCTTTGCGGTTGTTTGCGCTTTTACAGGCTCAGCAACAAATCCTGTTGGAACCTTATGGTCATTATTCCCACCTGTTGTGGCTATCTGCCTTGCACTTATCACAAAAGAGGTTTATTCATCACTCTTTATCGGTATTGTTGTTGGTGGATTGTTAGCTACCGGCTTTAATCCGATACATACAATTGATACCGTTGTTAATGACGGTATTATTAGTGCTGTATCAGGTAGCGCAGGTATTTTTGCATTTTTGGTTTTACTTGGCGTTATAGTTGCTTTGCTTAATAAAGCAGGTGGCTCACAAGCTTTTGGTCGTTGGGCTTCAAAGCATGTTAAATCTAAATTTGGCGCTTTGATTGTTACATTCCTTTTTGGCGTTTTAATTTTTATTGATGATTATTTTAACTGTTTAACTGTTGGCGCAGTTATGAGACCCGTAACCGATAAAGCAAAGATTTCTCGTTCAAAGCTTGCTTATGTTATTGATGCTACTGCGGCTCCTGTGTGTATGATAGCACCTATTTCTTCTTGGGCAGCAGCAGTTTCTTCCTATGCTCCGGAGGGACAAGGAATTTCACTTTTCTGCAAAGCCATTCCTTATAACTTCTATTCGCTTTTAACCTTTGTGTTTATCATTGCAATTGGTGTTATGAATTTTGATTACGGTTCAATGAGACTGCACGAGCTTAATGTTGAAAATGGTGATTTGTTCTCTGGTGAAAAGAATAACACAGAGACCGCAGAGGTTCCTTCAACCGAAAGAGCAAGGGTTATCGATCTTATTTTACCGATTATATTCCTTATTGCGATTTGCGTTTTCTCGCTTTTCTATGTAGGTAGATGTATGGGCGAGGAATGGGTATTTGCTTCTGCTAATTACGATAGCTCTCTTAGCTTTATAGATGCCTTTTCCAACACCGATGCTACTGTGGGACTTCCTTGGGGCGGTCTTATTGCTCTTATCTTTACGGTTATCTACTTTATGTTAAGAAAGCTTATCAGCTTTAAAGAGGCAATGGAGTGTATACCAAAGGGCTTTATTGCTATGGTTCCCGCAATTCTTATTTTAACAATGGCAACAAGCCTTAAAAACATAACCAACCTTCTTGATTCTTCCTTATTTGTTGAGAATGCTTTGGCATCCGCCGGCGCATTGAGCAATTTCTTGCCTGCGATAATATTTATTGTTGCATGCCTTATTGCTTTTGCTACCGGTACATCTTGGGGAACCTTTGGTATTCTTATTCCGATAGTTCTCAGCATTTTCCCGGTTGGCAGTGAGCTTGGTATAATCGGTATGTCTGCCTGCCTTGCAGGTGCGGTTTGTGGAGACCATTGCTCACCAATTTCGGATACAACTATTATGGCTTCTGCCGGTGCTCAGTGTGACCATATTAATCACGTTTCAACTCAGTTGCCATACGCAATAACAGTTGCCGCAATTTCTTTTGTGACTTATATAGTTACTGGATTTATTCCAAAGTGGTATATTTCATTGCCTATTGGTATTGTTCTTACAATTTTAACATTAGTTGTTATTAAATCTATAACAGTTAAAAAGGCTAAATAAAAATTTAAGCGGAGCTTTTAGCTCCGCTTTTTTAGTCACCGGCTTCGGTTCTATCTCTGAATAAAAGGGAAATACACCAAATACCTGCCAGGGCGATTACTGTGTAAATGATTCGACTTATAATTGCGGTTGGACCACCAAATGCCCAAGCAACAAGGTCAAATTCAAAGAGACCAACCAAACCCCAATTCAGTGTGCCGATGATGGCGAGAATCAAACAAATTTTATCAAACATAATTTCAACTCCTTTGTTCAGTAAATAGGATGTTCTAAAATTATAAAAATATACAAAAAAACACGGTGAATTTTCACCGTGTTTTTAAATTTCATTTTTTATTCAAAATTCATTATGCTATTCATATCATAAAGTCCGGCACTTTTGCCATTTAAAAACTTGGCAGCTCTGACTGCACCAACAGCAAAAACTTCTTTTGATTGAGCTGAATGAGAAATTGTTATAACCTCATCATGACCTGCGAAAACAACATCGTGCTCACCGACAATAGTGCCACCACGAATAGAGTGTATTCCAATTTCGTTAGCACTTCTTTTTTCTCGTTTTGAGTGGCGGTCATACTCATAACTCATACTATTATCAAAAACTTCGTTAACGGCATTAGCAAGCATTATAGCAGTGCCTGAGGGTGCATCAATTTTTAAATTATGATGCTTTTCGATAATTTCAACATCAAAATCGTTTCCTAAAATAGCAGCGGCTTTCTTTGCTAAACTACAAATTAAATTGACACCGATAGACATATTAAATGTGAAAAAAATAGGAATATGCTTTGCAGCATTGATAATTTTTTTGGTTTGTTCTTCGTTATATCCGGTTGTTGCAATAACTATCGGCAGGTTATTTTTTAGGGCGAATTCGAGCATACCATCAAGCAGCGCAGGGTTTGAAAAATCAATAATTATATCTGCCTTAAAATTAATAGAGGCAAAATCGTTAAAAACGGGAAAGCTTTGCGCATTGTTAACTTTATCAATACCCGCAGCTATTTCGAGAGTGGGGTCTTTTTTTATTGCTTCTGCAACATAACCGCCCATTTTGCCGCCCGAGCCGCAAAGAATAACCTTTAACATTGTTTACACATCCTATAAATCAAATTTTAAATCCACATTCGGCAAGCTTTTCCTTAAGAAAAGCAAGTGAAGACTCATTCATATCATAAAGTGGTAATCTAACCGGTCCCACACCCATACCAATAATGTTCATAGCAGTTTTAACAGGAATAGGGTTAACATCACAAAAGAGTGCGTTAATAAGCCCGGTATATTTAATCTGCATTTCGGCAGCCAAGTTTTTATCACCCTTTAAATATTCATAGCAAAGCTTATGAGTTTCGAGTGGTAAAATGTTAGATAAAACTGAGATAACACCTAAACCACCTAAGGACATAATTGGAATAATTTGGTCATCGTTTCCAGAATAAACCGCCAAATCATCTCCGCAAAGATAGCGAGTTTGTGCAACCGAGGATAAATCACCGTTAGCTTCCTTTGTTGCAACTATATTTGGGTGCTTTGAAAGCTCTTTATAAGTTTCAGGCTTAATGGCAACACCCGTACGAGAAGGAACGTTATACAGAATAATTGGTTTATTAACTCTATCAGCAATATAATTATAGTGAGCAACAAGACCTGCTTGTGAGGTTTTATTATAATAAGGTGTCACCATTAAAAAGGCATCTGCACCCAGTTTTTCAGCATCGTTACATAATTCAACTGAATAAACTGTATCGTTACTGCCTGTGCCGGCAATAATTGGAACCCGCTTATTACAAGCTATAGCAGCAGTTTCAATAACTTTTAAATGCTCATCGTATCTAAGCGTTGATTTTTCGCCGGTTGTTCCGCAAATAACCAAAGCATCAATGCCTGAGGCTATTTGTTGGTTTACAAGCTCGGTGAGTTTTTTGTAATTTACACTTCCGTCATTATTCATAGGGGTAACAAGTGCGGTAGCAGCACCGCTGAAAATTTGCTTCTTCATAATGAATCACTCCTAACGGAAAATTAAATTGCAATAAATATTAGTCCATAAAGCCCTTTGCGCATAACAATTCTGCTAAAAGAACTGCACCGCCTGCGGCACCACGAAGTGTGTTATGTGAGCAGCAAACAAATTTATAGTCATACTGAGTATCTTCTCTAAGACGACCGATAGAAACAGCCATACCACCTTCGCTATCACGACAAAGCTTGGTTTGGGGCATATCATCCTCAGAATAATAATGCAAAAACTGCTTTGGAGCGTTGGGGAGTTCTAATTCTTGGGGAACACCCGAAAACTCGGCCCAGGTTCTTAAAATCTCCTCTTTTGAGGGTTTATTTTTAAAGCTTACGAAAACTGCTGCCATGTGGCCATCTGAAACAGGAACACGTAAGCATTGAGCGGTGAATTTAGGGGAGAGCGCGGGAACAATTTCGCCGTTTTCAATTTTACCCCAAATTTTAAGCGGCTCTTTCTCGCTCTTTTCTTCCTCACCACCGATATAGGGAATAACATTATCAATTATTTCGGGCCAACGCTCAAAGGTTTTACCGGCACCTGAAATTGCCTGATAGGTGCAAACCAAACAGCTTTCAACACCAAATTTATCAAGTGGGAAAAGAGCAGGAACATATGACTGTAAGGAGCAGTTAGATTTAACTGCAATGAAACCTTTTTTGGTTCCGAGTCTTTTTCTTTGTGAATGAATAACCTCGGTATGCTCGGGGTTGATTTCGGGGATAATCATAGGAACATCGGGAGTGAAGCGATGAGCACTGTTATTAGAAACAACAGGACATTCATGTTTTGCATATAATTCCTCTAATGCCTTGATTTCATCCTTTTTCATATTTACTGCACAAAAAACAAAATCAACCTTTGAAACAATTTCTTCTATATCAGCTTGTGCATCCAAAACGGTCATCTCGGCTAAATTGGCAGGAATTTCTTCTTTCATTGCCCAACGGTTTCCGATAGCCTTAGTATAGCTTTTTCCAGCGGAGGAAGAGCTTGCCGCAAGTGCGGTAACATTAAACCAAGGATGCTCAGCAAGTAATAGGGAAAATCTTTGACCTACCATTCCGGTAGCACCAATAATTCCAACATTGTATTTTTTCATTAAAATCATTCCTTTTGAAAATTTGGCTTGATATATAAAGCATAATGCAATATAATATAACCATTATAAATATACCATTCTCTATAATTTTTGTCAAACAATTTTAGAGCTTTATATTTTAAATGAATGGATGTTACATATTTTATGAAAACCAGTGATTTTTTTTATGATTTACCAACAAAGCTTATAGCACAAACGCCGCTTTCTGATCGTCAAGCTTCAAGAATGCTTGTTTTGGATAAAAAAAGCGGTGATACCGAGCATAAAAATTTTTTTAATATTGTTGATTATTTAAAAGAGGGCGACTGTCTCGTTTTAAATAACACAAGGGTATTACCGGCGAGAATTTTCGGCACCAAGCAAACAGGAGCAGTAGTTGAGTTTGTTTTGCTTAAACAAAAGGGCGAAAATTTATGGGAATGTCTTGCCGGACCGGGCAAAAAAGCAAAAACAGGTGATAGTTTTAAATTCTCCGAACGCCTTTCAGGTATTATTGGGGAGGTTTTACCTGACGGTAACCGCATCATAAAATTTGAACCAAAGGGTGAATTTTATGAATGTCTTGATGAGGTGGGACAAATGCCACTACCACCATATATTAAGGAAAAATTAGATGATAAAGAGCGTTATCAAACGGTTTATTCAAAGGAATTGGGCTCTGCTGCTGCACCAACTGCTGGACTTCATTTTACTGATGAGTTATTAAATCAACTGAAAAATAGAGGAGTAAAAATAGCCTATGTAACCTTACATGTTGGATTGGGAACATTCCGTCCCGTTAAGGTTGATGATATTAAGAATCATAAAATGCATACGGAATTTTACTCGGTTTCAAAAGCTGCTGCCGAAATAATTAATAAAACAAAAGCCATAGGTAATAGGGTTATTTGTGTTGGTACAACAAGTTGCCGAACGGTTGAAAGTGTTATGCAAAAATATGGAGAAATATGCGAGTGCCACGGTGAAACCGATATTTTTATTTATCCCGGTTATGAGTTTAAATGTATGGATGGTTTGATAACTAATTTTCATCTTCCTGAAAGCACGCTTATAATGTTAGTTTCAGCTTTTGCGGGTTATGAAAACACTATGAATGCATATAAAATTGCAGTTTCAGAAGAATATAGATTTTTCAGCTTCGGTGATTGTATGCTCGTTCTTTGACCAATAAATCCTGTTACCAAGCGGTATTTTCTGACTACCGTTTGGTAATTTTTTTATTTTACCGATGTTTATGGGATATTGAATTTAAAGGAGCATATACTATTGACAAAATCACGGTATCGTGATATAATGATGACAAGGAAATTAAGGAGTTGTTGTTATGCCTGTTTTATCACGTTTTTACGGAATTATTATTAGAATGTATTTTTTACAAAGTGAGCATAATCCGCCACATATACACGCAATATATGATGATGATGTTGCGGCTATTGATTTTATGACAGGTAAAGTCCTAGAAGGACACCTACCTCAAAAAGCTATGAATATGGTTCAGGAGTGGATTTCAATTCATAGAGAAGACCTAAAAACAATTTGGGAGACACAGGAATTTAAGAATTTACCGCCATTAGAATAAGGAGGGTTTATATGTTTCATAAGATTAAAAATGTATCTCCGCTACCTGAATATAAATTAAGTGTTCAATTTGCCGAAGGTGTTACTAAAATTTATGATGCAAAACCTTTGTTTGAAAAAATCCCCATTTTTAAATCGCTTGAAGGTAATAACGATTTTGGCGGTGTATATGTTGATGTCGGTGGTTATGGTATTATTTGGAATGATGAACTTGATTTATCATGTGAAGAGTTGTGGGAGAACGGCGTAGAGGTGGAAACACCATTTGATGGATTGATAGCTTTTTCTGATGCCACTGAGCTATGGGGTCTCAACGAAAGCACACTTCGTAAAGCAATCTCTTACGGTAAGCTAATTAACGGAGTGGATGTTTGTAAATTCGGAAAACAATGGGTTGTTTCAATTGAGGCTATGAAACGGGAATACGGCAATATTACCAATCGATAAAATAAATTACCAATCTTCACATATCCCGTAAACTTCGGTGACGCAATGCTCATCCTATGAAGGATGAGCAGGTAAGAAGTAAGAGGTAATAGTGAAGAAGTAAAGAGTGGCTTCGGCACGGAATTTTCAGAGGTAAAAATTTATGTATAAGCTTTTAAAAGAGGAAAATAATGCAAGGCGTGCAGAATTTCATACCAATAGAGGTGTTGTTCAAACGCCTGCATTTATGAATGTTGCGACTGCTGCGGCAATTAAGGGCGGCGTTTCAGCGGAAGATTTAAAAAATCTTGACTGTCAGGTTATGCTTTCAAATACCTACCATTTACATTTAAGACCCGGCGATGAAATAGTTAAAAAATGCGGTGGCCTTCACAAGCTCACAACCTGGGACGGTCCAATTTTAACCGATAGCGGTGGATTTCAGGTTTTTTCACTTTCTTCGCTTAGAAAAATTGAGGAGGAGGGTGTAACTTTCGCAAGCCATATTGATGGTAAAAGAATATTTATGGGCCCCGAAGAGAGTATGCAAATACAGTCTAATCTTGGCTCAACTATTGCTATGGCATTTGATGAATGTGTTGAAAATCCCGCCGAGCATTCTTATTCTAAGGCTTCTTGTGAACGAACAACAAGATGGCTAAAACGCTGCAAGGCAAAAATGAAGGAATTAAATTCACTTGAAACAACTGTTAATCCTGAACAAATGCTATTTGGAATTAATCAGGGCTGTACTTATAACGACCTTCGTATTGAGCATATGAAAGAAATTGCCGATTTAGACCTTGACGGTTATGCTATCGGCGGTTTGGCGGTTGGCGAACCAACTGAGGTTATGTACGATGTTATTGAGAATGTAACACCTTATATGCCTAAGGATAAAATCAGATATTTGATGGGTGTTGGCACCCCTGCAAACATTCTGAATGCGGTTGAAAGAGGTGTTGACCTTTTTGACTGTGTAATGCCAAGCCGCAATGCAAGGCACGGTCATTTGTTCACAAGTGTTGGTATTATTAATATTAACAATAAAAAATACGAGAATGATATGTCACCAATTGATATTAATTGTGATTGTCCCGTTTGCAGAAGATATAGCAAGGCATATTTGAGACATCTTCTTAAAGCTGAGGAAATGCTTTCACAAAGACTTCTTGTTATGCATAATTTATGGTTCTATAACCATTTAATGATTGATATTAGAAACGCACTTGATAATGGCACTTTTAGTCAATTTAAGAAGGAAAAAGAAATAATATATTCAACAAGAATATAATTTGCTTGCAAATTCCTTGGATTTAGGATATAATACAGTTTAGTAAATTTTGGAGGTAATTATAATGGACTATAATTTTTTACTTGCAGCAAAGGCACCGGCTAATTCATCCGGCAGCTTAATCAAAATAATAATTTTATATGTTGCAATTTTCGCAATTATGTATTTCTTGCTAATTCGTCCACAAAAGAAGAAGCAAAAAGAAGAAAAGAAAATGCGTGAAAATCTTCAAGTTGGCGACGAGATAATAACAATTGGCGGCATTTACGGCAGAGTTATTTCTTTGAAGGAAGATGCCATTGTTATTGAATCTTTAAGCGATCATTCAAAGCTTACAATTGCTCGCTGGGCATTACAATCTAACCTTACCGTTCACGACGATATACCAGCAAAATAAGAATAAAAATCATTCCTCCCGAATAGATATTTCTTAACGGGAGGAATTTTTTATGAAAAAAGATACTGCATATAACAAAATATTTTTAGTTTTTTTAAAAGCTTTTATTTTTGAAATAATAATAACCGCTATTTTTGTGGTTTTGTTTGGTTTGTTTATGTTTTTAACCGGAAAAGGTTTCGAGTTAGCACCATTATTTGCAACAGTTTCACTTGGCTTGGGGTCTGGTTTTGCGGCTTATTTTGCCGCATCTAAAATTGGAAATAAAGGCCTTTTAAACGGATTTATCATTGGCATTACAAGCTTTCTTATTATTGCTTTAATTTCACTTATTGTAGACGATGGCTCGGTCACACTTAATACACTTTTTCATTTTATTATTTTTGTTTTATCTGCATTAATTGGCGGTGTTTTAGGAGTAAATAAGCGAGAAAACAAAAAATTCTTCCGATAAAGGAAGAATTTTTTATTTTTTAAATATATTGTTTCCCTTCGAGTCAATACCAACAATTAACGGAAAGTCTTTAAATTCGAGCCTTTTAATTGATTCGCAGCCTAAATCTTCAAATGCGATAACCTCACACTCTGTAATTGATAGGGCAGTTAATGCACCCGCACCGCCCAAGGCACAAAGATAAATGCTATTGTTTTTGATTATTGAATCAATAACCGCTCGGTTACGCTCGCCTTTACCAATGGTTGCAACAAGACCTAAATCTAAAAGTCTTGGGGTGTAAGGGTCCATTCGTTTTGAGGTTGTTGGTCCGCAGCTGCCAATTTTCAGGTTGGATGGTGTTGGGGTTGGCCCCGCATAATATATTACCGAGCCTTCAAGATTGAAGGGCAAGGGAAGATTGTTATTTAAAAGCTCAAAAATTCGCTTATGTGCGGCATCACGGGCGGTGTAAACCGTTCCGCTAAGATAAACCTTATCGCCAACGCAAAGGCTCTTTATAGCGTTTTTAAGCTCGTTTACGGTTAAATAAATTTCTTTCATTTTGATACTGCTTCAAGAACGGCCTTAAATTCTTCACTTGCAGAATGGGCAGTTTCGGTGTTGGCGGCAATTTGCTCACGGGTTTCGTTAAGAGAAGAGAGTAGTTTGTTAACCTCTCCCACAAAATCCTCCGAGGTTTTTGCTATGCTTTGGCGAAGCTCTTTAAGTGATTCGTGTGCTTGGTCTATCGAATATAGGTTACGCTCAACCTCGGCTAAGGAAATTTGTGCGCTGTTTTGAGAATTATCCATTATAGTTTTAGCATTAGATTGAGCAACTAAATAAAGCTTACCGATATTTTCTGATAAACGCTCAATTTCATCGTATTTTGCATTAAATTCATCTAACTTTTTGGAAAGCTCGGCGTTTTGTTCTAATAATAGTTGCTCCTGTGCCTTAGAAGAAGCGAGTTTTGTTAACAAGCCTTCAACCTTTGTGTTGAGGCTTTTTTCTTTCGAAATAAAGGTTTTATGGGTTTTTTCGATATACTCGATAACATCGTTGCAATTAAAACCTAACAGACTTTTTCTAAATCCAATCGACATATTTTTTATACATCCTTAAATTATTTTTACTAATTATATCAAACATTTTATATTATAGCAATATTTTTTTGTTTTAATTTGACTTTTCGCCATTTTGATAGTATTATAACTTAGAAAAGAATTTTTGGAGAAAACAATGGATTTTTGTGAATTAAGATGTAAAATAATTGAAAAATATTTTGAAAGTTTAAACAGCTTGCAGTTTAAGACCGTAACAACTGTTAACGGTCCTTTACTTGTTTTAGCGGGTGCGGGAAGTGGAAAAACTACCGTTTTGGTTAACAGGATTTTAAATCTTGTTAAATTTGGTGATGCTTATAACAGTACCTATATTCCATCATACACCGATGAAGATATTGCCGCCGCAAATGATTATCTTTTAGGCAAATCTGCCGATATTAATTCAGCGGCTTTTTCGGTTTTGCCTGCGAATCCTTGGCAAATTTTAGCCATAACCTTTACTAACAAGGCAGCTGGTGAATTAAAGGAAAGAATCGCTTCGAAATTAGGTGAGAAAGCTCAGGATATTTGGGCGGGCACCTTCCACTCGGTTTGCGGAAAAATTCTTCGAAGAAATGCAGATTTATTGGGTTATACTTCACATTTTACTATTTATGATACTGATGATAGCCGCCGAGTTATGAAGGAAATTATGAAGCAACATAACATTGATGAAAAGTTTGTTCCGCATAAATCGGTTTTAAATGTTATTTCTAATCTAAAAGATAGACTCATATCCCCAGCGGAGTTTGAGGCTGAGGCAGGTAATGATTTTCGCCAAAAAACCATTGCGCAGTTATATGCCCTTTATGAAAAGGCGCTAAAACAGGCCGATGCAATGGATTTTGATGATATGATAGTTAACTGTGTTCGACTACTCGAAAATAATAGCGATGTTTTAGAGTACTATACTAATAAATTTCGCTATGTTATGGTTGATGAATATCAAGATACTAACCACGCTCAATATGTGCTTGTTAGTCTTTTAGCATCAGGCAAAAACAACCTTTGTGTTGTTGGAGATGATGACCAGTCGATTTATCGTTTTAGAGGAGCCACTATTGAGAATATTTTATCTTTTGAGCAACGCTATAAGGGCGCAAGGCTTATAAGGCTTGAACAAAACTACCGTTCAACAACAAATATTCTTGATGCTGCTAACAGTGTTATTGCAAACAATAAGGGTAGAAAGGGCAAAAATCTTTGGACAAATAACGGTAAAGGCTCAAAAATTGTTGTTCACACTGCGGCAGATGAAAGGGAAGAAGCGCGCTTTGTTGCTGAAAGTATTTTAGAAAATGTGAGAAACGGAGCCCCTTTTTCAGACCACGCAGTTCTTTATAGAATGAATGCACAGTCCAATGCTATGGAAAACATTTTTGCAAGAAGCGGTATTTCTTATAAAATTATTGGTGGAACCAGGTTTTATGACCGCAAGGAAATTAAAGATGTTTTGGCTTATTTGCAGCTAATTAATAATAATAACGATGATTTGAGACTTCGCCGAATTATCAATGAACCGAAAAGAAGTATTGGAGACACAACGGTTAACAAGGCGACTGAAATCGCCTCTCAATTAGGAATTTCTATTTTTGAGGTTTTAAAAAATGCGGATGAATACGCAGTTTTATCTCGCTCGGCATCAAAAATCAAAAGTTTTTGCAATATAATATGTGAGCTTACGGAATTTGCCGAAAACTCAACAATTTCCGAGCTTTTTGAAGAGCTTTTAGATAAGACCGGTTATGAGCAAATGCTTCTTTTACAGGGTGAAGAGGGCAAGGATAGACTTGATAATGTTAAGGAATTTTTATCAACGATCACTCAGTTTGAGCTTGAAAATGAAAATGCTGACCTTTCTGCATTTTTAGAGGAAATTGCACTTATTAGCGATATTGATGCTATGGATACTAATGCAGACAAGGTAGTTTTAATGACTGTTCATTCAGCAAAGGGTCTCGAATTTAACAATGTTTATATTGTTGGTATGGAAGAGGGAATTTTCCCGAGCAATCAAGCAATTTATGGTGGTCCTGAGGATATCGAGGAGGAAAGACGTTTAGCCTATGTTGCCATAACCAGAGCTAAAAAAGAGCTTACTATTACCAATACCTTTATGCGTATGCTCTATGGTTCGACAAATCGTAACAGTGTTTCAAGATTTTTAAAAGAAGTACCGCAAGATTTATGCGAAATATCTGGATATTCGCAAAACCATATAGCAACACAAGCTTATAGTTATTCTGCATCATCGGTTAACAGTTACAGCGCATCGACTCATTCAACAACTCAGAAACCAAGTGCCGATTTATCTATGTACGCCATTGGAAAAACAGTTCATCACAAAACCTTTGGCAAAGGAATGATAATTTCAGCCACCTCAATGGGTGGAGATGTTTTGCTTGAAATTGCATTTGATAATGTTGGAACAAAGAAAATTATGGCAGGATTTGCAAAATTAACATTTTAGCAATATTTAAATGCCGTTTAAATGATAAAATTAAAAGGAAAGAGGTGCTGTTAATGTTGGCAAGTAATAAAGCAGTTAAGGTAACTGCAAAAACACACATTAAGGATAAATATATTTCGTTAATTATGGTTTCAATGATAGGGGTTTATGCCACACTTATTTGCCTTTTATTATCAAGTATGCCGTATTACTTTTCTGCTGATATAATTTCAACTCCTTTATTTATAATTTTCTTTTTATTTTTATTATTCCCGATATATATTGGTATTTTAAGGTTTTATTGGCGAATGATGTTTGATGTTCTTGATTCTCCAACAACAGCATTTTATTATTTTTCAAATTTTTCGCTCTATAAAAAGGCTTTATCACTTGGCTTTTCCCTTTGCTTTAAGGCGCTCCTTTTGGGTATTGTTTTTAATATTCCAAGCATTTTAGCTTGGCTAATTTCTCATCCCTTTATTTACGAGATATTTGATTTTGCTATCCCTGTTTGGACAGTTAATTTCAACAATGTTGTTGCCACATTGCGAGCAGTTGCAACAGTTTGTTTGTTCTTTGCAATGCTTAAATATTATCTTGCACCTGTTATTTTTGTTTCTACTGAAAATATTGTTTGCGCTGAGGCAATCTATATGTCTAAAACAATATCGAAAAAAACTCAATTAGATTTTATTTCCCTTATTTTTAGTTTTTCTCATTGGATTTTACTATCAATATTTATTATTCCTCTTGTTTTTACACTGCCATATATCATTACCTCTTATGCCGTGCATTGCCGTTTTGCAATTGCGGATTACAACAAGTTTGTTAAAGCAACCCTTTCTAACGAGAACTTTTATGGGCAGGGAATTTAATATGGGAAATAGTAAAATCATTTTAGCCTCTAAATCTCCTCGCAGAAAAGAGCTTTTGAGGCTTATTACCGAGAATTTTGAAATATGCGTTCCAAATGTTGCGGAAATTATGCCAAAAGAAATTCCAGCAACCGAATTTCCGGAATACATTGCTTGTAAAAAAGCACTTGCTGTTTCGCTTAAAAACCCTTCTTTTATTGTAATCGGTGCCGATACCGCAGTTTTTGTTGGTGATAAAATTTTGGGCAAACCGCAAACGCCTGCCGAGGCATACAGTATGCTAAAATCTCTTTCAGGAAATACCCATAAGGTAATTACCGGTTGCGCAATCTTTTGCGGTAAAAAAAGCCTTAGCTTTTCGGTTGAAACCGATGTTGAATTTTTTGCGCTTTCGGATAGCGAAATTAATGACTATATAGCAACTAACGAGCCTTTTGATAAGGCAGGTGGGTACGGTATTCAGTCCAAAGGAAGCCTATTTATCAAAAAAATCAATGGCGATTATTTCAATGTTGTCGGTTTGCCAATTTCAACTTTATCACGCTACTTGCAGGATTTCTAACCGAAATCCTGTTTTTTAATTGAAAAAATATTCAAAAAATGCAGTATTTTGCTTGAAAATATGCATGCTTTATTGTATAATTAACTATAAATAGTTATTTTAATAAAGGGGAAGCTTTATGACTCGTAAAAAGGCAAGGGAAGAGGCTTTTATTTTAATTTTTGAAAAGAACTTTAATAATGCCCAAATAAGTGAAATTTTAGAACTCGCTGCCGAGGTTAGAAATCTTGAACCGGATGATTATATTAAAACGGTTTTTTGCGGAGTTTTTGAAAATTTAGTAAAAATTGATGCTATAATTTCAGAAAATGCAGTTGGCTGGAAAATTGAAAGGATTTCAAAAACTGCATTATCGGTTTTGCGACTTGCAATTTATGAAATTTTATTTATGCCGGATATTCCGATTTCGGTTTCAATTAACGAAGCGGTTGAAATTTGTAAAACCTATGCAACAAAGGAGGATTCCTCATTTGTAAACGGCATTCTTTCCTCGGTTGCTAAAAAGAATGCCGATGAATGATAACATCCTTTCGGTTAAACAACTCAACTTTTATGTTAAATCTTTAATAGAGGGTGACCGTAACCTTTCTTTTTTGTGCGTTGCGGGTGAAATTTCTAACTTTAAAAATCATTACAGTAGCGGTCATTATTATTTCACCTTAAAAGATGAAGATGCCGCAATTCATTGTGTTATGTTTAGGGCTTACGCTTCCCGAATTAATTTTGAAGTTAAGGATGGTTTGCAGGTTCTCTTAAAGGGCAAGGTTTCACTTTATGAAAAGGATGGACAATATCAGTTCTATGCCGAGGAGATGACCGATTTAGGCTTAGGTAATATAACCCTTGAATTTAACCGCCTTAAAGCTAAGCTTGAAAATGAGGGCTTATTTGATAGTGATACAAAAAGACCTATACCTAAATTCCCTATAAAAATTGCTGTTGTTACTTCTAAAACGGGTGCTGCGGTTAAAGATATTATCAATGTCGTTTCTCGTCGCTGGCCATTAGCTGAGATACTTATGTGTCCCGTTGCAGTGCAAGGCGATTTAGCAGTTCCCCAAATGCTTGAAGCGCTTGAAAATATTTATACTCATTCTAATGCTGAATTAATTATTATCGGCAGGGGCGGAGGTTCTATTGAAGATTTATGGGCTTTTAACAGTGAGGAGCTTGCTCGAAAAATCTACGAATCACCCATACCTGTTATTTCGGCAGTTGGTCACGAAACGGATTTTACTATTTGCGATTTTGTTGCCGATTTACGAGCACCAACTCCATCGGCAGCAGCCGAGCTCGCAGTTCCGGATATTATTCAGCTTGAAAAACTGCTTAACAAATATTCATCAATTCTTTTAAATAGTCTAAAATCAAAATATTCATTAGCGAAGGCAAGGCTTGAAAAGAGCGAAAATCTTATTTATTTCAAGAATCCTAAGGAAGCTTTTTTATATCTTAATAGCGAAAGGCTTGATAGACTTTTTGATAGGTTAAACAGTTTAGTTAATGGTGTTTATGATGATAAAACCAATCGTCTTAATCAGCTGATTTTGAATTTAGAGACTTTAAGTCCGCTTAAAACATTAACAAGGGGTTATGCCTCGGTTTCTAAGAATAACGAGCCTGTTAAGTCGGTTGACTCTTTGCAAACAGGAGATATAATTGATTTAAAGCTTTTCGATGGCGAGCTTAAATGCCAAGTTAATCAAATTGAAAAACATTAATTGGGGTGTCAGTTTTGTCCGATAATAAAATTAATTTTGAAGAATCCTTACATTCGCTCGAAAAAATTATTGCTGAGCTTGAAAGCGGCGAATGCTCGCTTGATAAATCTATTGAGCTTTTTGAAAAGGGTATGAAACAAATTGTTGATTGCAGGCAGGCCCTTAAAACTGCCGAAAGCAAAATCGTTTATCTTACCCAAAACGATGGTGAATAATTTATGATAGAAAAGGTTATAAATGACTATGTAGCATTAATTAATGAGCGAATTAATAGTTTAATACCCGAGTCGGATTCGGCTTATAAAATAATTAATGATGCTCAAAGATATAGCTTGCTTTCCGGCGGAAAAAGAATAAGACCGATAATCTTACTTGAATTTTGCCAATTATGCGGTGGAAAAATAGAAGATGCCTTAGATTTTGCTGCATGCCTTGAAATGATTCACACCTATTCGCTTATCCACGATGATTTACCCTGTATGGATAATGACGATTTTAGAAGAGGTAATCCATCTTGTCATAAGGTTTTTGGTGAGAATATCGCTCTGCTTGCGGGAGATAAGCTTTTAACAACTGCATTTGCTGTTGCCGCCGCTTCTGATGTTCCCGATGATAGAAAGATTAAAGCCTTACAGGTTTTAGCAAACAGTGCGAACGGAATGATTAACGGTCAGGTTTTAGATTTAAAATATGAGACACAAAAGCCAAATATTCCTCAGCTTCGTTATATGTATAATTTAAAAACAGGTTGTCTTATTTATGCGGCTGCGGTAATCGGATGTATTTTAGGAGGAGCAGATGAAGCAACTCTTGAGCTTGCAGAATCCTATGCTATAAATCTTGCTTTGGCCTTTCAAATTATTGATGATATACTTGATGTTACCGGAAACGAGATGCTTTTAGGCAAGCCGGTTGGAAGTGATGCTGATAACAACAAAACAACCTTTGCTACCATATTGGGAATAAATGAAGCAAGTAAAGAGGCCGAGAAATATACTCATGAGGCTTTGGCAAATCTTGTTATGCTTAATCAAGACGCTAAGACATTAAAAGAACTCACAAGCTATTTATTGAAGAGAAATTTTTAAGGGATGTTGAATTTTGGATTATTCTATTTTAAGTAAGATTAAATCACCTGATGATATTAAAAGACTTGATAACTCCCAAATAACAGCACTTTGTGACGAAATTCGTTCTTGCATTATAAAAACAGTTTCAAATAATGGGGGGCATTTGGCTTCAAATCTCGGGACTGTTGAATTGACAGTTGCTTTACACCGAGTTTTTAATTCACCTAAGGACGCTATTATTTTCGATGTTGGTCATCAGTGTTATGCACATAAGCTATTAACAGGTCGATTTGATCGCTTTTCAACCCTTCGCCAAAAGGATGGTATTTCGGGTTTTATGAAGCCAACCGAAAGCCCACACGACCCGGTTATTACAGGCCACAGCAGTAGTTCAATTTCCTCTGCCTATGGTATTTATAAGGCAAAACAACTTTTAAACGAAGAGGGAACTGCTATTGCAGTTATTGGTGATGGTGCACTAACCGGCGGTTTAGCTTATGAAGCATTAAACAATTCGGGAAATCAAAAATCTAACTTTATAGTTGTTTTAAATGATAATGAAATTTCCATTTCAAAAAATGTTGGTTCTCTTGCAAGGGCTTTAACTAAAATGCGTAATAAGCCGAGATATCATCGTTTTAAATCATTTTTGAGTAGATTTTTGTTGAAGCTACCAAAGGGCAAATTTATTTATAATAAACTTTCTTCCTTTAAAGATACAGTTAAAGCGGCAATTTATAAGCAAAATATATTTTCAAGCCTCGGCTTTAATTATTTAGGACCGGTAGACGGTCATAATGTTCCTGCACTTGAAACAATTTTTAAAATTGCCGAAAGCTATAATAAGCCTTCACTTGTTCATGTTGTTACAACCAAGGGAAAGGGCTATGAGTTTGCCGAAAATAATCCCTACAATTATCACGGTGTTTCATCATTTGATATTGAAAAAGGCATTAACTGCGATAAGAATTGCGGCTTTTCAAATGTTGTTGGCAGGACACTTTGTAATTTAGCATTAACCGATGATAAAATTTGTGCAATAACCGCTGCGATGACCGAGGGAACAGGTCTTTCGGAATTTGCCAAGAATTTTAAAGAGAGATTTTTTGATGTTGGAATTGCCGAGGAATTTGCGGTTACCTTTGCGGCAGGTTTGGCAACCAAGGGCTTGAAGCCTTTTTTCGTTGTTTATTCTTCGTTTTTACAAAGAGGTTATGACCAGCTCATTCACGATGCCGCTATTGCAAATCTACCTATTAAGCTTTTAATTGACCGAGCAGGAATAGTTGGCGAGGATGGTGAAACTCATCAGGGTCTTTTTGATGTTTCATTCCTTTCATCAATTCCAAATATATCCATTTATTCGCCAACAACTAATAATGAGCTTGTATATAGAATTAACCAAGCAGCTGATAATAATGATTTTGTTGCAATTCGTTATCCGAGAGGCTGTGAGAACGATTGTGATAGCTTTGATATAACTGCCGATTATCATTTAATTAATGGTTGCTCAGACACGCTTGTTGTTTGTTACGGAAGAATTTTTAGCGAAGCTTCTATTGCAAAAAATTCTTGTCCTGATATTAATATTTTAAAGCTTAACAAGATTTATCCCTTAAACGCTGAAATCTTAGAGGTGCTTTTAAAATTCAAGGATATTCATTTCTTTGAAGAAAGCGAAAAAAGTGGCGGTATTGCCCAAAAATTAGCCTCAATGCTTTTAGAAAATAATTTTAAGGGCAATTATAAAATACATGCTGTTCTAAACCAATTTGTTTCCGCTCAGGACACAAGGTCGGCTCTTGCCCAAATAGGTATTGACAGTAATTCTATCATTAATGCTGTAAGACGGAGTTAATATGGCTGAAAATAAAACAAGATTAGATGTTGCCTTAACTGAGCGTGGCTTTGCTGAAAGCAGAGAAAAGGCGAAAGCACTCATTATGGCGGGAATTGTTTATGTTAATAATCAAAAGTCTGACAAGGCGGGTAATACTGTCTGTGCTAATGATATAATACAGGTTCGTGGCGAAACGCTTAAATATGTTAGCAGAGGCGGTCTCAAATTAGAAAAGGCTATAATTAAATTTTCAATTAATCTTGAAAATTTAATTTGTGCTGATATTGGTGCTTCAACCGGTGGATTTACTGACTGTATGCTTCAAAATAATGCTAAAAAGGTTTATGCTATTGATGTTGGTTATGGTCAGTTAGCTTGGAAGCTTCGAACCGATGAAAGAGTTATTAATCTTGAACGAACAAATTTTAGATATGTAACAAACGAGCAAATCCCCGAAAAATTAGATTTTGCATCGGTGGATGTTTCTTTTATTTCTTTATCACTAATTTTGCCTGTTCTTCATAATCTTTTATCCGAAAACGGAAAAACTGTTTGCCTTATAAAGCCTCAATTTGAAGCAGGCAGAGAAAATGTTGGCAAAAAGGGTGTTGTAAGAGAAAAAGGTGTTCATATTAATGTTGTTGAAAAAATATTAAATTTGAGCATTAACGAGGGCTTTTCGGTTTTGGGACTCGACTTTTCTCCAATTAAAGGACCCGAAGGAAATATTGAATATTTATGTTTCTTAGAAAAGAATGATAATCCTCAAATACTAACTGATACTTCGGCAACCGATATTGTTGAAGAATCCTATAATGCGTTAAATAAGTAATTAGAAAGGAAACTAATTTATGAAGGTTGCAGTAATTCCAAACCTTGATAAGCGTGGTTCGGACGATGTAGTTGAAAAGCTTGGTCAAATACTTTCCAACCAAAATGTTGAAGCCTATTTGCCTGATAGTATTTGCGCCCCAGGCTTTTTATCTGCACCAGAAGAGCAACTTTATAAAATTGCTGATTTTATCATAACTATTGGTGGAGATGGTACGATTATTCGTTATGCAAAACGAGCCGCACTCGATAATAAGGCGGTTTTAGGCATAAATGCCGGCCGAATGGGATACCTTGCAAATATAGAACAAAATGAGCTTTCAATGATTTCCAAGCTTGTTAAAGGAGAGTATCTTGTTGAAAAAAGAATGATGCTTTCGGTTAGAGTTGTTGAAAATGGAAAGCTGATTAGTGATTTTACTGCTTTAAACGATGCAGTTATAACGAGTGGTTTTATTTCAAGAATAATTGATGTTTCGGCTGCGGTTTCTGGCGATTCAATAACCTACCGAGCTGATGGTCTTATAGTTTCAACACCAACCGGCTCTACCGCCTATTCAATGTCAGCAGGAGGACCCATAATCGACCCTTCAACAGAAAGCTTTTGCTTAACACCGATTTGTTCACATTCGCTTTCCGCAAAGCCAATTATTCTCGGAGCAGATACCACCTTAAAACTAAAAGCATATTCTAAAAAGCGCACCGAAATTTACTTAACGGTTGACGGCAGAAAGGTTGCACCTGTTAAGCCATTTACCGAAATTATCATCAAACGTTCTGAGCAATATGCTCAGTTGATTCGTCTTAATGACCGTTCTTTTTACAAAACCTTAGCCTATAAATTTAAAGATGGAAGAAGTGTTTAACAGTTGAAACATCAAAGACAACAAAAGATTTTAGAATTAATTAAAAATGAAATTTGCCTTACACAAGAGGATTTGCAAGCCGGTCTAAAAAGTATGGGTTTTGATGTAACACAGTCTACCGTTTCACGTGATATTAGAGAGTTAAAGCTTATTAAGGGTCGTGATTCACAAGGGAATTACAGATATATTGCAAACACTCCAACCCGCCAAACCTTAAAGGCCAAACAGCATTACCATGAGCTCTTTGTTCGTGCGGTTAAAAGCGTTAAATATTCGCTTAATAATGTTGTTATAAAATGTGATAACGGTATGGCTCAAAGTGCTTGTGTTGCGGTTGATGAGCTTTATGGCGATATGATGTTAGGCTCTCTTGCGGGTGATGATACAATTATCGTTGTCACCTCATCTGAGGCGGATTCCAAAAAGCTCTCTGATAGTCTTAATAAACTTTTATAATAAAAATAAAGGAATAAGCTTATGCTAAAATATTTACATATTGAAAATATTGCAGTAATTGAGCAAACAAGCATTGAATTTACAGATGGATTTAATGTTTTAACCGGTGAAACTGGTGCGGGCAAATCTATTATAATTGATTCTATTAATGCGGTTTTGGGTGAGAGAACCTCGAAGGAATTAATCCGTAAGGGCTGCGATTTTGCCGAGGTTTCAGCTTTGTTTGGAAATTTTTCAAATGATGTTTTAAATTCACTTGCCGAGTTTGATATTTATCCTGATGAGGATGGCAATATTTTAATTACAAGAAGGCTTAGCCTTTCAGGTAAGGGAATAATTAAGATAGGAAACAAACCTTCAACAGCATCTGTTTTAAAAGATATTTCGGGACTACTTATTAATATTCATGGACAACACGATAATCAAGCCTTATTAAACCCTGAAAAGCATTGCGGTTATATAGATGTTGTTGCCGATAATTCGCAGCTTGCCGAAAAGTATTATGCCGAATTTTCCAATTTCAACAAAATTCGAAAAGAGCTTTCAACATTAGAAACGGATGAGGATGAAAAGCTAAGAAAAACCGAGCTTTTAAAATATCAAATTGATGAATTGGAAAAAGCTCAAATTAAAATTGGCGAGCTTGATTCATTAAAAGAAAAGCTAAAAATTGCCGAGAACCTTGAAAACACCATTATTAATTTGACTGCAACGGAGCAGCTTATAAGGGGTGATTCCGATACTGATGGGGCTCTTTTGCTACTCAAAAATGCAAGCAAAAAGTTATCTAATATTGATATTAAAAAATCAAATGAGATTACCGAAAAATTAGCCGAAGCAATTTCAAATATTGAAGAAATTTCGGCAGAAATTTCTAATTCTCTTTATGAATTAGATGCAAAGGAATTTAATGCCAATATCATTAATCAAAGGCTTGACACTTTACAAAGACTTATGTTAAAATACGGCAATAATGAGCAAAAAATGCTATCCTACCTTGAAAATGCAAAAAACGAGCTTAATAATATAACTTATAGTGAAAAAAGAGAGGCCGAGCTTGCTGAATTACTTTATGAATCAAAGCAAAAGCTTATCGATGCAGCTAAAATGTTGAGTGATAGTCGTAAAAAAGCAGCAACACTTTTTTCGAGTGAGGTTTGCAAGGTGCTAACATATCTCAATATGCCAAATGTTAAATTTTCGGTTTCAATTAATGAAGGTAGATACACAAAAAGCGGAAACGATGAGGTTGAGTTTTTGATTTCGGCAAATGCGGGCGAAAGCTTAAAGCCCTTGCATAAAATTGCATCGGGCGGTGAGTTATCCCGAATTATGCTTTCAATTAAAAGCTCATTACTTGACCGAGATATTACACAAACAATGATTTTTGATGAAATTGATTCGGGAATCAGCGGTTTTGCAGCTGATAAGGTTGCGGTTCAGCTTAAAAAGGTTTCGCTTGGTAAACAGGTTATTTGTGTTACTCACTTAGCTCAAATTGCTGCAAAGGCGGATAATCATTTAAGAATATCTAAAACCGAGCAAAACGGTAGAACCTATACCGAGGTTGAAGCCCTTGATTATGAGGGCAGGATATCTGAGGTTGCAAGAATTATGTCGGGCACCGAGATGACCGATAATATTTATAAATCTGCAAAGGAATTATTAGATAGGGGTTAATTTTATGACAATTTATGATGAATTAGTTGCACGTGGTCTTATTGCTCAGGTGACCGATGAAGAGGAAATCAAAGAGCTTATCAATAATGGAAAGGCAACATTTTATATCGGCTTTGATCCAACTGCTGATAGCTTGCATGTTGGTCATTTTATGGCATTATGCTTGATGAAACGCTTACAAATGGCTGGAAATAGACCTATTGCCTTAATTGGCGGCGGAACTGCACATATAGGTGATCCATCAGGTAGAACTGATATGCGTTCAATGATGACCGCCGAAACTATTAGGCATAACTGCGAATGCTTTAAAAAACAGATGAGTCGCTTCATTGAGTTTGGTGAAGGTAAAGCCCAAATGGTTAACAATGCTGACTGGCTTTTAAATCTCAACTATATCGATGTTTTGCGTGAGGTAGGTGCTCAGTTCTCGGTTAATAATATGCTTCGTGCCGAATGCTATAAGCAAAGAATGGAAAAGGGACTTTCCTTCCTTGAATTTAACTATATGATTATGCAAAGCTATGATTTTTATTATTTGTTCAAAGAATATGGTTGCAATATGCAATTTGGCGGTGATGATCAGTGGTCTAATATGCTTGGCGGTACTGAGCTTATTAGAAAAAAACTTGGCAAGGATGCCTACGCTATGACCATAACCTTGCTACTCAATTCAGAGGGCAAAAAGATGGGTAAAACCGTTGGAGGCGCAGTTTGGCTTGATCCTCAAAAAACATCGCCTTATGATTTTTATCAGTATTGGCGTAATGTTGCTGATGCCGATGTTTTAAAATGCATCAGAATGTTAACCTTCTTACCGCTTGAAGAAATTGATAAAATGGATAACTGGGAAGGTAGTCAGTTAAACACTGCAAAAGAAATTCTTGCATTTGAATTAACCAAGCTTGTTCACGGCGAAGAAGAGGCAACTAAGGCACAGGATACCGCAAGAGCAGTGTTTTCGGGTGCCGGTTCTCATGAAAATATGCCAACCACAGTGCTTTCAGGTGACGATTTTAACGATGGCAAAATCGGCCTTTTAGATATGATGGTTAAAGCAAATCTTGCTGCTTCAAAAGGTGAGGCCAGAAGACTTGTTCAGCAAGGTGGCGTTAGTCTAAACGACCAAAAGGTTACTGATCCCGCTTTTTATATTTCAATTGACGATTTTAATGAGGATGTTATTATAAAAAAAGGAAAAAAGGTTTATAATAAATTTATTACCGAATAAAATATAAGGGTCGATTATTTCGGCCCTTAATTTTAAATTGTTAATACTTAAATTAGGGTGATATTTTTGTTTTTTTTAATTGTTTTTGGTGTTTTGGCTTTTGTTTTTCTAATTGTTCTTATTTATTTCTTTTGTGTTGCGTTTGTCCGCCAAAATCTCGGTGATTTTAACGATGTTAATTCACCCGTTAATAAACCTCTTGAAAAATTTAAGGATATAATTAGCGGCGGTATTGAATATATAAAAAACACACCCTGCAAAGAAGTTAATGTTGTAAGCTATGACGGTTTAACCCTTTTTGCTCGTTATTTTGATAATAAATCGGATAAAACTGTTATTTTACTGCACGGTTACCGTTCTTCTGCTATGCGAGATTTTTCTTGTGCGGTTAAAATGTATACTGATTTTGGTTTTAATGTTCTTCTATGTGACCAAAGGGCACAAGGGCTAAGCGAAGGCAATCTAATTACCTTTGGTATAAAGGAAAGCTATGATGTTATTAGCTGGGTTGAATTTATAACCGAAAAATTTGCCACAAAAAAGATTTTACTTGGTGGTTTATCAATGGGCGCCACCACAGTTTTATTATCTTGCTCTCATAATTTACCTGATAGCGTTAAAGGTATGGTTGCTGATTGCGGCTTTACTTCGCCTGTTGCAATAATTAACAAGGTTGCAAAGCAACATTTTAAGATAAATGCAAATCTTGTTTTGCCTTTCTTAAATATTTTTTGTTTATTGTTTGGAAAATTTAGTATTTACGGGCATAACACAAAGGATGCCATTAAAGATTCTAAAATTCCGATTTTGTTTATACACGGTAAGAATGATGGCTTTGTTCCTTGCAGTATGACCGAGGAAGCTTTTGCCTGCGCTAACAGTGACTCAAAACTATTAATTGTTGATGGTGCCGACCACGGATTAAGCTTTTTAGTTGATAGAGAGACAGTTTTAAGCGAAATAAAAGCCTTTCTTAAAAATTCACAATTACTTCAATAATCTCTATTGACTTTTGCTAATAAAAAATATAAAATATTTATAGAAGGGAAGTGTTTTGAATGCGTAATTTTATTAGACTAATTTCAATTATTTTAATTGTTTCGTCGCTTATTTTGTTGTCTTCTTGCAGCAAAGCCGATAAGAATTACGGTGTTAACACTGATTCCGAAAAGAAAAACGAAGAAATAGTTACCCTTGATGAAAACGGAAATCCTGTTCGTGCAACCGATAGGGTTATGGCAAATTATTTTGATATAACCCTTTTTGATGAAGAGCATTACGCAAATATTTATTTAGGCAAAAAATTCAATATTGATGCTTTGTTTGCAGGAACCGAAATTCCTGTTCCAACTACCCTTTCAAAGCTTTCCAATATCGGTTGGGTTTTAGCTGAGGGCAACACTTATGATGAAAATTCGCTTGTATTTTCTCACGAAACCATTGATGTTGTTTTGCAAAACGAGAATGGTGTTAAATTAAATGCGAGCCTGTTTAACTCATCTAAATATTCTAAAAAATTGAGCAAATGCAGTGTTGTTAAATTTAAAATAGATAACGATTTTTATGCAAATCCCGAAGCTTATAACAGCTTTAATATTAATGGTATTACAAATTCGATGGCGGTAACCGATGTTATTAATACCTTAGGAACTCCATCGCACTTTTATAAAATTTCCGAAAATAGTTATTATCTTGATTATTTTATTACTAAAAGTGACCGCAGAAACGGTATAACAGTTTATATTAACCCGGTTGATGATTTGATTACTTCAATTGAGTTTTCGTTTTATAAATAAAAGTTTAAATAAAGGCTGCTCTAATGAGCAGCTTTTTTAAGGAGATATCTTATGAAAACCTATTTTTATCCCGCTGATATTTTAATTCCAAAGAAAAACCTCGAAAAATGGTCGGTTATAGCTTGCGACCAGTATACCTCGGAACCAAAATATTGGCAGGAAACTAACCGAATTGTTGGTGATTTTCCATCAAGTCTTAATATTATTTTACCTGAGGTTTATCTGAGCGGGGATAATAGCCAAAGTATTTCGAAAATTAACGATAATATGAATACATATCTCGCTAATGATATTTTCGAAACGGTTGAAAATTCAGTTATTTATACTGAAAGAACCTTAAATAACGGTAAAATTCGCCGAGGATTAGTTGGTCTTATTGACCTTGAAGATTATTCCTATGTTACCGGCTCTAAAACTCCTATTCGTGCAACCGAGCAGACAGTTTTAGAAAGAATTCCGCCTCGTGTAAAAATTAGATGTGATGCAACTATTGAGCTGCCGCATATTATGTTATTGATTAACGATATAAAAAATACTGTTATTGAGCCTATTGCTAAAAAGACAATTAGTTACCAAAAGCTTTACGATTTCGATTTAATGCAAAATGCGGGTCATTTAAAAGGATATAAGGTTGATAATGCCGATCTTGAAACCATAAATAATTGCTTATCGGCATTAGCTGATTCTTCAAATGATGGCTTGCTCTTCGCAGTTGGTGACGGTAATCATTCCCTCGCTACTGCCAAGGAATGCTACAAAATGGGCAAGGGTTCCCGTTATGCACTTGTGGAGATTGTTAATATTCACGATACCTCGCTTGAATTTGAGCCGATTTATAGAGTTGCTTTCGGTGCTAACCCCGAAAAATTGATTTGTGATTTTGTAAATAATCAGGGTGGAGAATATTTCGGTGCCGATGCTCAAAAATTCACCTGCATTTATAATGGAATTGAAAAAGTGATTTCGGTTAGACCCTCAGGTAAGCTATCAGTTGCAACCTTGCAAAAGTTTTTAGATGAATATATAAAAGATAACACCAATATTAAAATTGACTATATTCACGGCGTGTCTTCTGTTAAGGAAATTTGCAAGCAAGAGGGAACAGCTGGCTTTATTTTTGAAGGAATGAGTAAATCGGAATTATTTGATGCCGTATCCGCTGATGGCTCGCTACCAAGAAAAACCTTTTCGATGGGTTCAGCCGATGATAAGCGTTTCTATTTAGAAGCGAGAAAAATATAATTTAAATCCCGATTTTTCGGGATTTTTTTATTTTAAAATTTAAAAGAAAAATGCCTCGACTAATTCTTGGGTTAAAAACCACAAATTACAAGGAATTTTACCTTAAATAAAGTTGACATAAAGCGACAAAAAAGATATAATGTATGTGTATGTTAAAAATTGTTGAAAGGAAAAACTAATGAAAAAATTTATTAAAATTCTTTCGATTGTTATAACACTTTCTTTAATAATATCTTCAATATCGGTTTTGTCGCTTATAAATGCATCAGCCGAGCAAATTACTGTTGCCAATGTTTTTGGTACTAATGTTAGAGTTCGTAGCTCGAAAAGCACTGCTGATTTATCTAATTTCATTGAATATATTTCTAAAATTGAAGCAAGAGTTCTTCAAATTGAGGGGGACTGGCTTTATATTTCCTATAATAAGGATAACACCGAAAAGCAAGGCTATATTTTCAACAGTCCTGAATGGGTTTATCTTTATACGTACGATCCTGATGCTACTAACCCAACCTTTGAACAACAGCTTGCGGCTTTCCCGGAAAGCTATCACGCTTCTTTAAGAGCTTTGCATAATGCATATCCAAATTGGACTTTTGTTGCCGACCCTGTTGCAATATCATTTGATTATGCGGTTTATTTAGAAACTATAAATATGCGAAAGCAGGTTGGCAGCACTCTAAATTTTGTTTCTTGGCGTTCTATGGGCGAAACCTATTATAACTGGACCACAGGTGCTTATTCTACCACGAATGAGGGTTGGATGGCCGCTTCGAGAGAAACAATTGCATATTATATGGACCCGAGAAATTTCCTTAACGCAAATGATATTTATCAATTTTTGCAGCAAGGTTATCGTCCTTCAACACAAACCGAGGAGGGTCTTAAAAAAATAATTGCGGGAACCTTCCTTGAACAAGGTTACAGTGACCCTGAAAATGTTGATGGATATAATGGCTCCTATGTTGCAATTATTATGGATGCTGCCGCACAAGCTGGTGTTAGTCCTTACATTCTTGCTTCAAAAATCAAACAAGAAATCGGTTCACAGGTTTCTAATATGGTATCAGGTACATATCCCGGATATGAAAACCTTTATAATTTTTTTAATATTGGTGCTTCGGGCAACGATGGTACCGTTCTTATAAACGGTCTTGAATATGCACGTTCGCAAGGGTGGACAAGCAGACCCGCTGCAATTATCGGCGGTGCAAAATTTTTAGGAAACAATTATATTTCAGGTGGGCAATCTACCTATTATTACCAAGATTTTAATGTACACGACCCCAATAATATGTGGCACCAATATGCACAAGCAGTTTTTGATGCTTATACAAAGGGAAGAAATTTAACCAGCACTTATAGTTCCGAAAGTAATTTAGTTTTAGAATTTTATATTCCCGTTTATTCTAAAATGCCTGATTCGCCTTGTGTTATGCCACCTAAAAGCAATGAACTTGCAAACAATTATTATTTTTCGGAATTATCTGTTCAAGGCTTGGCTCCGAGCTTTTATATGTATACCTATGAATATAGCTTAGAAGTATCAGGGGATACCGCAATAAAATTTGCTGTGCCTATCGGTGCTACTTATTTAGGTCAAAGCTCTTATTCGTTAAACACAGGAGTTAATGAAATCGTTTTAACAGTTAAATCTGAGACCGGTTTTACTAATGATTACCGAATTTCAGTTTTAGCAAATAAAAATTGTACCCTTCATGTTAATACAACGGGCACCGTTCCGGTTGACCCATCGGTCCCTCCAACACAACCAACTGTAACGTTTGGCGACCCGAATGATGACGGTGTAATTGATATTGTTGATTTAGCCATAGTTCAAATGCAAATTTTAGGATTAACCGAGCTCACAGATGATGCTCTAATAGCAGCCGATCCTAATAAAGACGGTGTTGTTGATATTATAGATTTGGCTATTGTTCAAATGCATATTTTAGAAATTAAGTTTATTGAGCAATAACCCGAAAGGAATTATAAAAATGAAAATATTTAAAAAATCACTTTCACTATTTGCGGCATTTATTATTGCTATTTCTTGCTTTGCGAGTATTTCCGTTTTTGCAGCACCAACAAGCTCGTTGCATATCAGTAAAACTCAGTTAACCGTTGGTGAACAGTTTACCGTTTCAGTTACATTTAAAACTGATGAACAAATGATGTCAGGTCAATTCTATATTAAATATAATCCAACATTATTAAAGCTAATATCTGGTGATAACTGCAATACTTCAACCGGTATGGTTTCATTTGCCGGCGGTGGTAAGACATCATTTACTAATACTTTAACCTTCGAAACCATAGCGGTTGGTGAGGATAGAATATACACATCAGATTCTTTTTATGTTAACCAGCTACTATCAAAAAATCCTTTTCCCGAACAGGGTGGCGATGTTAAAATTGTTGCTTCAAACATAACAACCGACCCTGTTCCTCTATCAAGCAATGCATTTGCTTCTTCAATTAAGGTAAGTAGCGGAAGCTTATCACCAAAATTCAACAAGAACACAACCAATTACAATGTTGTTGTTGCAAACAATGTAACAAAATGTGATATTTATGTAACTGCCGAGGATGCAAAGTCAAAGGTAAATATTCAGGGTAGCGCATCTTTAAGCGTTGGAAAAAATGTTAGAAAGGTTATTATCACCGCCCAAAACGGTACACAAAAGACATATACCATCAACATAACTCGTAGCGAAGAGGAAAGGGTGCCCGATGAGCCACCCGCCGAGGAACCTATTGAGGTTACAAACCCACTTGAAACCGAAATTGGTGGTGTTAAATATATAATCGCTACCGACCTTACGGGTATTCCGCTTTTTAATGGCTTCACTCCCGTTGCCGCCGAGTTTAAATCAGCAGAAATTTCGGTTGCAGTTGACCCTGACGGTCAAGTTAAGGTTTACTATTTGCAATCGGTTGAGGGCGGAGATTATTTACCATATTTTTACCGAGAAGAATATGATATGTTTGAACGCTTGCAATATTTAACCCAAGGCTCGTTTAACTACATTCTCTTTGATATTCCTTCGGGTTATTCGGTTCCAAAGGATTATTATGTAACAAATCTTTCGGTTAAAGGTATTGATGTTAATGCCTATACTAAGAAAGGTGAGAAAACCAAGGGATTTTATTATCTCTACTGTTATTGTGATGGTGCTTACGGATTTTATAGATACGATTCCTTACAGGATACACTTCAAAGATATCCCGAGTTAAAGCTACAAAAGGGTGCAGGTGTTACCGGTAATGATGTTAAAAATGACAAAAATGATAATGTTGTTACCCGATTTGCTTCTCTTTCTACAAATGCAAAAATTATTGTTATTGCACTGATTATTTTGGCATTAACCGCTATTGCACTTATTATTTTGCTTATTATTAAATTTATTAATGGTAGAAAAAATTTATTTATAGATGATGAAGACCAAACAGATTTTTCGGAATTTGAAACAATAAATATTATGGATAATTCCACTTCTGATGATTCTGATGAAGATCTAACTGATTTTGATGAGGATAATATAGAAACCGAAGATTCAGATTCAGAATAAAAAATATTATTTTAGGAGTTATCTTTTTTGATAACTCCTATTGTAATTTATATTACTATTAAGACATACCTTTTAATAATGATTATAATTATTTTAGAGGTGTTGGCTTTGATGGTTTTGTTTTATATTTTTATAATTATTCTAATTTTAGCTGCATTATCGCAATTTATTATTTATATTAAATCTAAAAAGTTTTTTAAATTATTTTTTCTTAATGCGGTTTTAGGTCTTGCAATTTTGATTATTCTTAAAATAACCACAAAATTTAGCGGAGTGTATTTGCCAATTAATCTTTACACAGTAGTTGGCAGTAGTGTTTTTGGCCTACCTGCAATTATTGGCTTTTTAATTCTTAATTTCGTTTTATTTTAAAAAGGAAAGTGAAACAATGTTACAGTTTATTTTTGGAAAATCTGCAACAGGTAAAAGTTATACTATTTTTAGTAAAATTGCCTCAGCAGTTTTAGAGGACAAGCCTTGTGTTTTAATCGTCCCTGAGCAATTTACCTTTGAAAGCGAAAGGGAAGCTCTGCGTGTATTAGGAGATAAAAATGCCCAAAAATGCACTGTGCTTAGCTTCACACGCCTTTTTGAAACTGTGGCAAATGAAGTTGGCGGGACTGCATCAAAAGTGCTTACAGAGGCCGACAGAATCATTTTTATGAGCAGAGTTTTAAAAAATGTTGCGGGTGAACTAATTTTATGGAAGCGTTTTGTTAATTCCGTTAATTTTGCGAAAACCATTCTCGATACCGTTACTGAGTTCAAAATTTATTCTATAACACCTGAGCAAATTAGAAACACAGCAGATACCTTAACAGCTTCAACTCTAAAAAATAAATTGTTAGATATTGCAACTATTTATGAGGCTTTTGACCTTGCAATTAGCGAAAGGTATATTGACCCAACCGATATGCTAACTTTGCTTTATAAAAATCTTGAAGGTTTTAGATTTTTCAATGGCAAAACCGTTTTTTTTGATTCCTTTAAGGGCTTTACCGGTCAACAATATAAAATCATTGAACGTATACTTTCACAAGCCACTGATGTTTATATGGCTTTTACAAACGATTATAACAATAAGCTTGCGCTTAATGTTTTTTCAAATATTACCCGTGCTGCCGAAAAAATTAAAGCCATTGCCGAAAAATACAATATTAAAACCGAATATTTAATATTAGATAAAACGAGATACAATTTTCAGGGCTTAACAAAGCTTGAAAACCTTTTGTCATCTGATGTAAAGGGTAAGCTTGACGATGATAGCGTTAATATCGTTTGTTGTCCAACTATTTACGATGAGGCGGATTTCGCAGCCAAAACCATTAGAAAATTAGTTAGAACTAAAAATTATAGATATAAGGATTTTGTAATTATTGCCAGAGATGCCAACCGTTACCGAGAGGCAGTTGTTTCTGCATGCAAAAAGAATTCTGTTAATCTATTTTTTGATAATACTATGCCTCTTAAAGCCTTTCCTTTATCGGTTGCGGCGGTTGCGGCTATAAATTCGCTTAATTTTAGTTCCGAAAACATTCTAAGATTTCATAAGACCGGCCTTGGAACGCTATCAAATGATGAAATTTCAATTCTCGAAAACTATGTTTTTGTTTGGGGAATTGAGGGTGATAATTGGCATAAAAATTGGAGTATGAATGTTAACGGACTTGTTGCTGAGGAAATTGATAATAATAGTTTAGAATTAGAAAGAATTAATGAATTAAGAAAAAAGGCTATTGAACCATTAATTGAGTTCAAAAACGAATTTCATACTAATGCTAAAACTATGACGACTGCACTCGTTAAGCTTTTCGATAGATGCGAAAGCTCTAAAAAATTAGCCGGGTTTGCCGATAGTCTAAAACAAAGCGATACGTTTACTTATGATGCTTTAAAGCAGTCGCACTCTGAATTAATGTCGATTTTGAATAGTATTGTTGAAAGCTATGGACAAAGTAAGATTTCAAAACAAGAGTATTTAGATACATTAAATTTAGCTTTATCGCTTAACAGTATTGGTGTTGTACCACAGTCGTTAGACGAGGTAACATTTGGCTCTGCTGATAGAATCAGACCTTCAAGACCTAAGGTTGCTTTGATTTTAGGGGCTAATCAGGGAGTTTTTCCAAAAACTTGTCTTAATAACACGCTCTTAAATCCTATTGAAAGAAAAAATCTTTTGAAATGTGGAATTGAAATTTCAGACAATTCGGTTTTTGCTTCAATTGATGAAGACTTTTTGGTTTATGTTAGCCTTTGCTGTCCATCGGATAGGCTTTATATTTCGTATTTCGAAAACGGTTCGGGTAGTGAAATTGCTGAGCCTTCTGTCTTTGTGCAGAAAATTATTAAAAACCTCAGTATTTCTCCTTTAAAATACCCTCAAACCACCTTAACTGCCGATAACTTACCCGAAACTGAAAGCTCTGCATTTTCAGAGTTTTGTTTAGCAGATGATGGTAGCGAAAAAAAGGAAACGATAAGACAAGGACTTTTAAAAAGCGCTCCGGATAAAATTAAATACTTATCCGATTTATCTTTTCAAAAAGAGCTAAGCTCAGCGTCGGCGAGGGCTCTTTATGGCAAGAACATTTATATGTCGGCATCAAAATTTGATGTTTTTAATCGTTGTCGTTTTTCCTATTTTTGCAAATACGGTCTTAATATTAATCGACTTCAAAAGGCTGAATTTAACGCAATGCAAAAGGGAACTCTTGTGCATTATGTCTTAGAAAAGCTTATTGAAAATGATTTAAAAGCTGATAGTAGCCTCTCAATTGCCGATTTAAGCGCTTTGACCGATAAATACATAAATCAGTATTTAGACAGTATAGAAGGGTATAGAAGCATTGAAAATGAAAGACTAAAATTTATTGTCGCTCGAATCACACGCTCTTTAAAAGAGGTTGTTTATCATATAGCAGCCGAGCTTGAGCAGTCCGACTTTGTTCCAGTAGCTTGTGAGCTTAAAATTAAAAAAGATGGGGATATTTCCGCAGTTGAGTTCCCGTTTGATGATGGAAAAATTGTTGTTACGGGAAGTATTGATAGGGTTGATAATTATAACGGATATATTCGTATTATAGATTATAAAACAGGACACAAGAACTTTAAATTGCCTGATATCTTATTTGGACTTAATATGCAAATGCTAATATATCTTTATGCGGTGACTCGTTGGAGCAAAAAACCGGATCTTTCTGCAGCGGGTATTTTATATCAACCGTCAAGCAGAGATCTGAATAGCGGAAGCCTTGCAATGAACGGGCTACTTTGCGAGGATGAGCTACTTGTTAAATCCATGGACAAGCAGGGTATGGGTCAATTCGTTCCAAAGCTTGTTTATACAAAGGATGGCAGACTCAGTAAAAACTGCAAATCCTTTGTTGACGGCAATAATTTTAGCGAAATATTTGATTACATTGAAATGCTAATGCGTGATACAGGAAATGCACTAATTAGTGGCGACATTTCGGTTAATCCACTTGATGGTAGAGAGTCACAAGCCTGCAAATATTGCGAATTTAAAGCGCTTTGCCAAATCGAAAACACCGAAATTCCTCGTGTGCCTGAGTATGATAACGATGAGGTTATTGATTTATTAAAGGAGGCGAACCAAAATGGCGTTAAGGTTAACAGAACCGCAAAAAGCGGCAGTTGAGGCAAAGGGTAATATTTTAGTTTCCGCAGCAGCCGGTTCGGGTAAAACCGCTGTTTTGGTTGAGCGAGTTATTAATAAGCTTACCTCAAAAACCGATTTTGTTAGTGCTGATAGGCTGCTAATTGTAACCTTTACTAATGCAGCAACCGCTGAAATGCGTTCGAGAATTGAAAAAAGATTAGATGAGTTAATTGAACTCGATCCTTATAATACTGCTTTGCTCACTCAAAAGCATTTGCTGCCAAACGCAAAAATTTGCACAATTGATTCCTTTTGTATCGATTTAGTTCGTGAAAATTTTGAACGAGCAGGGGTTTCGCCAGATTTTAAAATTGGAGATAACAGCACTCTGGCATCCGTTAATGAAAGGGTAATCTTATCTATTTTCAACAGATATTTAAAAGAAAATAATGAAGCCTTTTTAAAGCTACTCGATATTATCGGTACTGAATATAGCGAAAAAAATTTTATAGATTTTGTTTTAAATATTTTTAATTCAAGCCGCCAGTTACCGTATCCTAAAAAATGGTTTTCCGCCCTTGCTGATAGTTATTCTTTTGATGATTTTAGTAAATCAATTTGGTCTAATTATTGTTTTTCTGTTTGCAAGGAGACCTTGCAAAATCTTATTAATAACTTAAAAAATGCGGTGGAATTATTAGATGTTTCTGCTGATGCATTAAATATTTTTAAACCGTCCTTTGACGAGCTTAATAAGATTCTCTCAAAAATTCTTTTACTTGCCGAAAAATCAGATTGGGACGGTGTATATACTGCATTGAATGGTTTTTCTTTACCTGCAATTTCAGCTGTAAGAAAATATAATGACATTCCGCAGGTGATGGCTAGCAAGGGAATATTTAAAAACACAATAACTCAAATTTACCGTTTAAAATCATTATTTTTTGCCGAAAAGAGTTTTATAAGCACTCAATTTGCAAAACTTTATGAGCCTGTTAAGCTGTTAAGTAATATTTTAATTGAGTTTGATGATTCACTCTTTGAAGAATATAAACACCTTAACACCTTTACCTTCCATAATACTGAACACTTGGCATTAAAGCTTTTATGTCAGGATACTCCCGAAGGTATTATTATAAATCCCGATGCAAAAGAATTGCTTGAGCGTTTTGATGAGGTTATGGTTGATGAATATCAGGATACCAATGATTTACAGGACCTCTTATTTAAAGTTTTATCCAATAACGAAAAGAAGCTCTTTCTAGTTGGTGATGTTAAACAAAGTATTTATGGATTTAGAGGTGCTAATCCAAATAATTTCCTTTCTAAGAAGCAAAGATATATTCCTATTGAACAAACAAGTAGCGATAACCCACAAAAGATTGTTTTAGGCGAGAATTTTAGATCTAAACCGCAAGTTTGTTCATTTATTAATTATTTTTTCGAGCAATTTATGAGCAAGGCTACCGGTGAAATTGTTTATGATAAGGAAGAAAAGCTTGTTCCATCTGCTATTTTTCCTGAAAATGATACTGTTGCCACCGAATTTGCTCTTATTGACACAACCGCCACTAAATTAAACGGAATAGAACAAGAAGCAAAATATATAGCCGAATATATTAAAAAGGTTATGGCGGCAGGTAAGGTTATAAAACAGGATGATGATACGTTACGAGAAGCAAAATTTTCCGATTTTGCAATTCTTATAAGGTCGGCAAATCTAAAAGCTCCTACTATGGCAAAGGTTCTTAAAAGCCTTGGGATTCCTGTTAATTTTTCGGCCGAAACCTTTGCTGAGTGTAGCGAGATTTCAATATTTTTAAGTCTTTTAACAATTATTGATAATCCACTTAATGATGTTGAAATGCTAACAGTTTTAATGTCACCTTTATTTAATTTTAGTCCCGATGAATTAGCTCAAATTAGAAAAGAGACAAAGAAGGATTATCTGTATCTTTCTTTGTTATCTAATGAAAATTTAAAGGTTAATCACTTTTTAAACAAGCTTTCTTATTATCGCTCGCTTTCGGTTGTAACACCACTTCCAAGATTTATTTTAATGCTCCTTAACGAAACAAATTTTTTAGATATTGCCTCTAATTTGCCACAAGGTCCTCGCCGAAAAGCAAATCTTTTATCCCTTTGCAGTATTGCTGAGGATATTAGTAATGATGGGTATGATTCGATAAGTGATTTTATTACTAAAATCCGTAAAAACGCCGAAAATATACCCTCAGAGGCCAAAATTGGCGAAAATTCGGTGAAAATTATGAGCATACATGCTTCAAAGGGACTACAATTTCCTGTTTGTATTGTTGCTGATTTGGATGCTTCTTTTAGCACCGATAGCAAAAAGAACGCAATATATGATGTAAATTCAGCAATTGGGTTCAGGTATTACGATGAGGCACTTAAAACTAAATTAACAACCGTTTCAAGAGAAGTTATTTTAGATAATGCAACACAAATTTCTAAGCAAGAGGAGTTAAGACTTTTATATGTTGCAATGACCCGAACAAAGGATAAGCTTTTACTTGTTTCGGCTATAAACAAGCCTTATGAAAAAATTGAATTTATAAAGAATTTATATTTTTCAAATGAGGGTAGTGTTAGTAAATATGTTTTTACTAATATGAAATCCTATGCCGACTGGATTATATATTCCTTATTACCTCACCCTGATGCAAAGGCGATAAGAGGAATAGATTCTATTATAATTCCAAGTAGCACCGATTCTAAAATTTTGGTTAAAATTATTGGTGCCGATAGCTTATTAAAAGAAACCGTCGAAAAAGAAAAAACCTACGCTAATCCTAACAAAGAATTTGCCTATAAAATTTGCGAAAATATATCTTATAGGTATCCTTTCGAGCAGCTTCTTGATATTGAGGCAAAGGCTTCGGTTTCTAAGCTTGCAAATAGTGCCGAAAACTTAAAATTTGCTTTTTCAGCAAGACCGGAGTTTATGGAAAATGATGGAATAACCCCCGCAGGCAGAGGAACTGCTATGCATAAAGTTATGCAGTTTTTCAATTTCGAAAAAGCTAATGATTTAGATTCAGAGCTTGAACGCCTTTATGAGTGGAAATTTATCTCCGAGGCTGAGTATAATTCGATCAACAAAGAGCATTTAAAGAGATTTTTTGAAAGCGACCTATTTAACCGAATAAAAAAAGCGAAATTTATTAAAAAAGAAATGCGCTTTTTAACTGAGGTTTCAGCTAAAATTGTTAAAACTAACCTTGATGATAATCTCAAAAACGAGAAAATTGTTGTTCAAGGTGCAGTTGATATTTGTTTCTCGGAAGATGATGGTTTAGTTATTTTAGATTTTAAAACCGATAATGTAACTAATCCTAATGCCTTAATTGAGGCTTATGCCGAACAACTAAATATTTATGCCATCGCTTGCGAAAAGATATTTGAAATGCCTGTAAAGCAAAAAATCATTTATTCCTTTTCTTTAGGGAAAGAAATCATTATTTAAAAAAAGGAGCCACTTGGCTCCTTTTAGATTTTTTCTGAGAGTTTTGCCAACTCTGTCATATTTAATTGTTCGCCACGAACAGTATCATTTAATCCGATTTTGGCTAAGACATTTTTAAGCTCTTGCTTTTCGATATTGAGTGTATTAGAAAGGGTATTAAGTAATGTTTTTCTTCTTTGTGCAAAGCAGGCTTTAACAACCTTAAAGAACTTTTTTTCATCAGAAACAATAATCGGCGGTTCTTTTCTAATTTTTAGTTTTATAACCGCCGAATCAACATTTGGAGATGGCAAAAATGATTCTCGTGGCACTGAAAAAAGTATTTCGGGCATCGAATAATAGTTAACGCTAACTGTTACAGCGCCCGCAGCTCTTGTGCCAACCTCGGCACAAAGGCGCTCGGCAGCCTCTTGCTGCACCATAACTGTTATATTATCAATGGGTAGGTTACTCTCTAAAAGCATCATAACAATGGGTGAGGTGATATAGTAGGGGAGATTTGCACAAACGCAAACATTATCGCAGTCATTAAAACTTTCTTCTATTATTTTTTTTAGGTTAAGCTTCATTGCATCGCCATAAATAACCGAAACATTGTTACATTCCGCAAGGGTTACGGGTAGAATATTTTTTAATCTTTCATCTAACTCAATGGCAACAACCTTTTTTGCAACCTTAGAAAGCTCGCTCGTTAAAACACCAAAACCCGGTCCGATTTCCAAAACACCGGTATTATCACTGCAAGCCGCCTTAGCCATTGCAGGACAAATTGATGGATCAATTAAGAAGTTTTGACCAAGACTTTTTTTAAAGGTAAATCCGTTTTTGCTAAGTAAAGCTTTTACGGTATTAATATCAGATAGATTCATAATATATCTCCAAAATTGCTTTTTTTCTATTATACTATTAAAAATATTATCTTTCAATAAAATTTTAGTGACAAAAGGGATATTTTATGGTAATATAAGATTATAAATATTATATGGATGTGAATATAAATTGAGTAACAACTATTTTGATAATGTTATTAACGAAATGAAGCCTTTTTTAGATGAACAAGGTTTTGTTTCTAGTGCAGAAGGCGTGTTTTCTACTGCTACCCATAAAATTAGAGTATTTTATGACGAAAATACTCTAATGTATAAACTCTATCTTTCTATCTTTTCCGAGGAGAATGATGAGTTTGGTGAAGAATCTGAAATCAATGCTTGGCTTTTTGATGATACACAAAACGCTAAGGATGCCGAGTCGGTTGGAATTGATTTTGTAGCCACCTTGCGCAAAGCCCTCGGCATAAAGGTAAAGAGAGCAGTTGCCTCAAATTCTGTAGAACTTCCAACCGCTTCTAAATCCGGTAATATGACGGTTGTGGGCTTCGCAAAGAAAATGTTGGATGTTTATCCCGCAATAAAGGATGATTATAAGGAACATATCAGTATTTACGGTAATTTCCTCTATATTAACTTCTTCGGAGAGCATTTAGTACCACAGCTTAAAAACACATTTTCTTCCGGTTCTAAAAAACAGGTTAAAAAGCTTTATGATGTTTTTGAGGATGCATATTTAAAAGGTGATAGGGATACAGTAAATATAATGGTGGCACTTCTTTGCGCAAGCGCATATAAGGACGATCAAATAACCGCTGTCATTCGAGAAATGTTAGATGTTGATAAACATTTCTTGCAGTCTTTTGATAATTTTTTAAATGTTTTACCAACTAATAAGAAGCTCTTTAAAGCTCTTGTTAAATAATTAATTTTGGAGGTAAATTATGGGATTTTTAATTGCAATAGTTGTTATCGTTCTAATTTTGTTTTCCTGTTTAAAGGTAGTTCCGCAGGCTTCGGAATATGTTATTGAATTTTTAGGAAAATATAAAACTACTTGGGGTGCAGGATTACATTTTAAAATTCCGCTTTTAGATAAAATTGTTAATAAAATCACCCTTAAAGAGCAGGTATTAGATTCACCACCGCAACCAGTTATAACCAAAGATAATGTTACAATGCGAATTGACACGGTTGTTTATTACCGTATTTTTGATGCTAATCTTTACACCTACGGTGTTGTTAATCCAATTAATGCACTTGCTAATTTAACTGCAACCACCCTTAGAAACATTGTTGGTGAGATGGAATTAGATGGCACCTTAACCTCTCGTGACACGATTAACGCTAAAATGACCGCTATTTTAGATGATGCTACTGATAAATGGGGAATGAAAGTTAATAGGGTAGAGCTTAAAAATATTATACCACCCGAAGAAATTCAAAACGCAATGGAAAAGCAAATGAAGGCTGAGCGTGACCGTAGAGAAACACTCTTACAAGCCGAAGGTCATAAAGCGGCTGCAATTACACGTGCCGAGGGCGAAAAACAGGCAATGATTTTGGCAGCAGAAGGCGAAAGAGACGCTCGCATTGCAAGAGCCGAAGGTGAGGCAAAGGCAATATTACTTGCAAAGCAGGCAGAATCCGATGGCTTAAAAGCGCTTAAAGATGCAAATCCCAATGCCGCAGTAATTGAACTTAAAAAATATGAAGCATTGGTAAATCTTTCGAACGGAACTGCTTCAAAGCTTATAATTCCAACCGATGCGGTTAATGCTGTTACAAATAATGCAATTTTCACAGAAACAACAGGTTTGGGTGATAACGTAAAACCTGCCGCTAAACCTATAAAACCCAAAAAAGAAGACCCTTGTTGTGATTAATTAAATAGCTGCTAATCAATTTAAGATTAGCAGCTATTATTATATTAAAATCTAAAATTTATTAAAAAGGGGACCTAAAAATTATACATCCAATTATACTAAATGAATAGTCGAAACCCGTTAGAAAGCAAAAGGGCAGAGGATAGCACTATCCCCTGTCCTTTCTCTATTACCTGTGACGGAACTACAAACAAATATAAATTTATACCTTGGGGAGCAAGGGGGCCCCAAAGCAGAAACAACAGGCAACATATCCGCGTCATATGTTGCCTGTTGCTATTGGGTAATTTTTAAAATAAATGGCTTAACTAAGCCATTTTACCCTTTAAATTTTTACCCAATAAGGTTTTTCTTATTGGGTAATTGGGTAAATTTTTTCAGTGATTTGTTTTTCTAAATTATTTGTACCATACACAAAAATTATTTTATAATTTGTTTTTTCTGCAACTTTTTTAATAAAATTATCTCTTTCGATTCTATTTTTATTATTATGTGAATTGTCTTGTAATTCTATTAGCAGTTCGGGATATAAATTTTCTTTATTGCATAATATAAAATCTATGTGCTTTGATTTTATTTTTGAAAAATACTTTAATTTTTCGTTTTCCTTTGCTTCGTGATTTACCTCTACTAAATCTGCTAATCTTACCTTTGTTAAAACGCAAAAATTATGTTTATCGGCAATTTCTTTTAATATTTTATAGAAATAATATTCATTTTTAGTTAGTAAATATTTTCTTTTATATGGTATAATCTCACCTAAATTATTTTCGTTTTTATTGTTATCGGTATATACTTTAAATAGTATATCTATAATAAATATTATAATTGCTATTATTATTAAAAATATTATCATTTTATAATTCCTCTTTATCTTTTTGGGTGATTTAGGTCTTTTGAAAGCCCTAAAATGTAATTGGCAGATATTTGATAATAATTACAAAGTTTTATTAAGTGCTCAATAGGTAATGGTCTGTTTCCATTTTCATATTCACTGTAATATTGCTGTGAAATATTTAATATTTTAGCAATATCTTTTTGAAATAAGTCGTTGTCTTCTCTTAATTCTTTCAATTTTTGTGCATAATGCATATAGAATCAGCTCCAAAATTTGTTTATTAAGCTGATTATAGCACACACAATAAATTATGTATTGACATACATAATATATTGTGTATAATAGACTTAGATACATAATTTGTTATGTAGGATTTTAATAAAGGTTGTGGTTATGTTGAAAGATTTAAAAAAATTTAGTTGCGAATATTGTGCACATTGCGAACCTGATGAAATTGACCATGAGACATTAGATGTGATATTTTGGTGCAGTTGTCATTGTTTTTCAACATTTGGCAGTAGTACTTGTAGTGATTTTTTAAGAGGTTAAAAATGAGTAACGAAAATTCTACAACAAATATTCCTCGGAAGAGAATAGTCCGTAATACTGTAATCAGGTCAAGAAGATTTAGTTGTATTACATATTTAAGTGAATTGCAATTAAAATTGTGCTTGTTACGGCATAGTAATCAAATAAGGGTTTATGCGTATGCGTACCACGATAAAGACATTAAAGAAGATGGCACACTTAAAGAGCCTCATTTTCATTTAATAATCGTTACATACAATACATGTACTGTTTCGGCAGTTCGTAGGTGGTTTGGTGGTTATTATGACAGTAACGGAGAGATAACAACAACAGCCCAAGTATGTAGTGATGTATACACTATGTATGATTATCTTACGCATAACACAAGAGAGGCAATAGAACAGGGGAAAGTTCGTTATGATAAAGAGATTATTAAGACGAATGATAGTGGGGGATATTTTCAGGCTAATGAGGAAAGCGATTACGATAATATTACCCTTGCGTTAGAAAGTTTAATAAAGGGTATTGATGTACATACTTTGTGCAAGAGATACGGACGCGACTTTATTTTACATTATAACGCTATAAAACAGGTTTACAGTGATATAACCCGATGTGATAGAGGAAATATTACTTTAGACGATATATTAGAAGAAGAATATCAAGTAAATTTAAAAATTTTAAACAGTTAGAAAGGAAAATTGTTATGGAAAAAGTTATTAATTGTAAGTTGATTATTGCAAAAAGTAAAAAGACAGGAAACGATTACGCAAGGGTAGATATTCAGTTAACCCCTGACTATAAGAAAACTGTTTTTCTTGACTTTTCCGAACAGGCTTTGGTCAAGTTAACATATAAAGAAAATTAATGAAAGGAGACTTGTAAGTGGAACAGTCTGCATTATCTACTTTTATTCAAAGTGTAACAGGTGCGTTAACTGATTTCTCAACCGCAAATCTTGCAACAATTCTTGTTGCTGCACTCGGTATCACTGTTGTACTTGCTATCGCTTGGTTTGCTTATCGCTTTATCGTTCGCAAAGTTAGTGGTGCAATGAAGAAAGGCAAAATCTAATGCCTTTAAAAAGGGGATAGGTTTTCCTATCTCCTTTATTTTTTTTTTTTGAAAGGATAATTATTATGGAAAATTTTATGCAACCGCCTTTAAATTTGAGCGGTATTGGAGATACATTAGCCGAAAATACATTAAAAACAAAAGATGGTTTTCAGTTTGCGGGGTTATGGACTTTTAGTGGCTCGCAAGGTAGCGGTAAAACATTGTTAATGATGCATCTATTAAAGCAAGTTTTAGAGCAAAGTCCAAACGCAATAGTTGTTTCTAATATCTCAATATATGGTGTTCCGTCATATCCATATACTGGTATTGATGATTTTGAAAAGTATACAAACGGAAAAGATGGTTGTATTTTTGTTATAGACGAAATACATACATTGTTTAATTCGTTAGAATCAAAAAATATGCCTTTATCTACTATGCAAGTATGGTGTCAAAATCGTAAGAATAGACGATTAATTCTTGGTACCTCTCAAAGATTTAACCGAGTGGCAAAGGGTGTAAGAGAACAAACCACTTGGAATTATGAGTGTCGCAAAGGTCTTGCAAGTGTTTTGTATTCTTATAGGGTTTTTGACGGCTCTGAGTATGACGAGCAAGGCAAGTATATAGGGGAAGAACCTAAAAGGCATTTTTATGTTCCAAATGTGTCAGTAATGCGTATGTATAATACATTAGAAGTTATTAAAAGGAGTGAATTTAATAATGGGTGAAATAGTACAGGGTTTTGGTCAGTTTATGCCGTATGTCTTTATGCTTGTAGTGGTGGGTAATATATGGGATAAGGTTATTTCAGCATTTCAGGGGTGGTTTAAATGATAACACAGTACTCAACAAGTTATGCTTCTCCGTCTGCTGATATACAAAATATTGTTGCAAATAGTGTTTCTTTGCTTGATAAGTATGTATTAGTTCAAACCGGGGATAACGAATATACTGCATTGATTAAAAATGTTGCAAGTAAGGAAATCGAACAAATAACAATATCTCGCCAAACTGCTACTGGGTATAACAATAGGTATGTTGTCGATAGGGAAATAGTTAAAGATTTTTCTTGGAATATTCCATACGAATACTATGCCTATTCAAATTGTGGTTTCGGTAAATCTTTGGATATTCCTGCATATCAAGGGGCATTAACTTATGGTGTAACTGCTTTAACAGTATTGGTCTTTTTTGCGGTTATTTTTAAGGGGGCTTTGTTTAAATGTCTAAAATCAAAAAGATAATTTATATATTACTTGTATGTGTTTTTGTATTTTCTTTTTCTTTAATTAATGTAAATGCTGCCGATACTTTGATTATGACAAATCCGTATACAAAGCCTCAATTAACAGGAGATAATGGATATATAGAATTATTATATCAAAATGCTGATGGAACTTTAAGTTCTGCATTGTTTATGTGGGACTGTTTGGATAGTTCTGATTCAGAAACATTAGTAAATGTTACAATTAATGAGCATAGTATTTTGTTATCACCAAGTTTTAGTAGTGGTTCAGGAGTTTTTACTGTTTCGTATATTGATTCAAGTGGATATAAGGAATTTTATAATCAATTATATTTTAGCGGGTTAACTTATACAAAAAATAGTGGTGCGACTTTTATTGCTGTACATGTTTATGGTAATTATAATATTGTTAATTATAATATACCTAATCCACCTATTACTAATTTTGAAGTGGTTTATGGTGGTAATATTCAACTTGTAACTGATGTTAATTCTATTTTAAATAAGTTAGAAAGTAATAATGTTGAAATTATTCAAGCTCAAAAAGATAATGCTAATCAAATACAACAAAATCAAAATGAAAATACCGATAAAATAATTGATAATCAAAATCAATTACAACAAAATGAAAAGAATGAGGCTGAAACAAAAGGTCAGGAAAGCATTGACAATGTTTCGGGTGCTATTGATGATAAAAGTACTGGGTTTATTAGTTCGATAACAAGCCTTGTTGCTTCTATGAGTTATGAAGGGACTGCTTGTGCTTGGTCTTTTCCGGCATTAAAATTACCTGCTATTGAAGGTGTTATGCCCGAGTATCAATTAACTGAGGAAAAACCTATTGATTTTGAATTTTGGGTTAACAAAATACCTTCTAATATTTTATTGTTAGTTAGGTCTTTGTTAACTGTTGCATTAATTGCTTATTGTTTTAAAGAATTGTATAGTACGATATCATATGTATTAACATTAAAAGGTGGTGCAAATAATGAGTAATGCTGTTAAATGGGCTTTGTTAGCTGCTGGTGCGGTTTTATTAATTGGGTTAGTAATGGTATTACCATTTGTTGAATTTATTAATTTTGGTGAATTTGGTGCTGCTATTTCTAATATTGTTAGTGTTGTTGGGGGTTTGTTTAGTTCTGCAAGGGGTTTAATAAATTGTTTTTTACTGCCATTTGGTAGGACTGTATTATCAGGTTTGTTAATTTGGTTGTTTGGTAAATGGGCTATAACTGTTTCTATAAAGACTGTAACTTGGGTATATCATTTTATATTTAGAGGATAAGAAAGAAGCCCCCATTGTTCGTGGGGGCGAACAGGGGGCTTTTCTATGACTGTTAAGGATAAATTAATGATTTATATATATCGTAAAATGACTGACTTGGAAAACGAAAAGGAAACAATAAGACATCAAGTTCGTTTTCAGCCAATGGATAGTTTAGATATGTATGAGGTAATGCGTGCTGAAATTCGTTTAAATGCTTGGAATGAGTTTATGCACGAATTGTTTGAGATAGTCCTAAATTGCAAGTAAAAGGGGGCTTGTAGCCCTCTTTTTTATTATACATCCAATTATACTAAATGAATATTTTGTATAATTAAGGGAAGCGATAATTATTTTTTTTTCTAAATACAATCTTAAAAACTTCTTTGAGCGGCATATTACCTAAAAACACTAATATATTCGAAAATACAAAGTATATTATAAAGATTATAGTAAATTAAAATTTTTGAATTACATTCATATTAATTATTTTATATTATTATAGATTATATTGTTTTGTATAAAGCTTTATTTAGAAATAAAATATTTCATCCTCTCAGTTTTTTTCTGATATACAGTGCGCTTAGTGTACCTTACATTTTATAATTTAAAGTTTGTTCGTACTTTAATTATAAAATAAACTTGTAACCAAAAATAGCAAAAATATAGGTAAAAAACATCATTTGCTTTGTAACAAGTTTGCAAAAACAAAGCAAGGTGTAATATATCTGGATAAGGTATAAAAACCTAACGAAATCATTTTAATATTTCGCTAGGTTTTTATTATCTGCTAATTCGGAATATCTCTCTTGTGCATAAGAATTGGATACGAATCCTCTATCCAGTCGTATCTTCTCACCTTCCCATTGATACTCCATTCTTCAGGCGTATAATTATCCTGCCAATCCAAAGGAATTGCCACATCTGTCTGCACAGAATTGACAGCAAATGCCTCTTTGATGTCTTTCTTCATCTCCTCGGTCACAACATCCGGCTGACAAGATACAAAAAGCGGAGAACCGCTATAAGCCAAAAGGTCAAGCCATTGTTTGTTTAAACTCCATGAGATTCTCTGGTCCTTAATACCTACACAATCCGCATCTGCCATGTAGAACGTTCTGTTTTGTGGCATACGGAAAGCCAAGGTATTCACACCCATCGAACGTGTTCTGCACCAGTTTTTACCACTCGTATCGTCACCAATACGATTAATTTCGAAGAGGCCTGCACAGAGATGGGAAATGGTATTACACCCTATAACTATCATTCCATTTCCTGATTTTTTGATAGTTCGATAAAACTCCAGAACAATCTCGGCACTCGTCCTTGTCTTATCATAAAAGCTCCAATTACCATGGCCTGTAACCATTCCGTTTGGTGTGGCATTTGGCCCAAAAATATCATGTGTTGAATAATCGTGTTTCAGCAACTCATATCCCCAACCAGCAATTCTTGACACAGTTTGGCTGACATATTCCAAAACTTCAGGTCGTGACGGATCAAGTGTTGGCTGTTCGTTTCCATTATGCAATAGCCACTCAGGATGTTCTTTTTCCACCTCACAATCGTGCAGTGCTCGAATCCAGACGCCCGGAAGAACTCCCATAGCCTTAAAATCTTCCGCAATCTTCTGCATATCACCGTATTCATCATTCGGATACCATGGGCCTGAACAACGATGCTGACTCCATCCATCATCAATCACCATAAATGGCGGATTATCATTCCCCTCAGACAATTCTGCCATGAGTTTCGCATCCCGTCTAACTTGTTCACCATTGCTTTTACCATAAGCATAGTACCAGTTATTACCCCCGTATACCGGTTTCTTTGGAAAAATCGGGTCCTCACACATAACCTTACAGAACTCAGTAGCTGCTTCAAACGCAGTAATTCCCTCATACTGTTCACAAACCACTGTTCCGGCAAGGAGTTTTCTTCCGCCAAGTTCAACACCTTTCGCACCACATCGCACATCAAACCACACAGATACTCCGCGCGCATCACACTCAAAGGTCACGAAACTATTTGGTCTTACCTTTACGCCACAAGCTGATATATGCTTCCCAAAATCTGCCAAAAAATACCACGGAAATAAACGGTCACAGCATAACGGTCCCCAATGAAGGTCTCCATACGAACGTTCCCATGTATCCCCCATTATTTTCAAACCCTTACTGTCAATTTCATGTTTCCATCGAAGAAGAATGAATTTCGGGCGGCTTTTTTCTGCTTCCACCCAAACATTCAATCCTTTATTTCCAATCTCTGTACCGACACATACATCAATATTTTCCCCTTCACATACAATTCGTATGTCATCTGGTTCTCTTAATATGTTTATCATTTTGCTCCTCCTTATTCAACAGTTTTATATATTCTCGCATGAAATACGGTAAATCCTCCGGTCTGCGAGAAGTTACAAAATTTCCATCTACTACAACTGGTTCGTTTACATAGTTTGCTCCTGCGTTGATAACATCATCTTTTATACCGGGATAGCAAGTAATCTTTCTGTTGTCTATTACTTTTGCCGAAATCAATATCTGCTGTCCATGGCATATAGATGCTATCGGTTTGCATGCATTTACAAAATATTTCACAATGTCTATCACCGAAGGCATTTGTCGCAATTTCTCCGGAGCACTCCCCCCCGGAAGCATAAGCGCATCATACTCCTCTGGTTTTACTTCATCAATTACTTTATTCGCAGGTATTTTTACATAATGCTTAGCAATAACATCCTGACCATCCTTTGTAGCTACATCAACTTCATATCCCTCTTCCAAAAGACGATAAAGTGGGTATTGGATTTCACTATCATCACATCCCATTCCGGAGATAATTAATATCTTCATATCTTCTGAATCTCCTTTACTATGACAAAGGTGTAATATATCCTTTTTTCTCAGCTATCTTAGCAAATCGGTAAAGTTCATGCGGCTTTACAAGGAATAATTTTTTGGATTTACCCTTATGATAATAAACATATCGCATGGCATCATAAACCTTATCCATACCAATAGTGTCATTCTTTGTTCGATCCTTCATATATCCCGACTCTTCACCGCCACCGTATGTTGCGGTCGGCAATGCCATAAATGGAGCATCCATAGAAAGAATTATCCAATCTGCTGATTTTGTTTTTCCGGAAGCTTCATATGCTTTTTGCCTTTTAACATAAAAGTCCTCCCATTCTTTTAGCCTGTTCAAAATATTTCCATAACCTGGAAACCATTGCTCAGTTTGTTGACGTAGTACCGTCATTTTTTCATCCTCCCACTCAATCGCAGCAGGCATTCCATCATTTTGGTAAGTGATATAATATTCGAATCCCAATTTAGAAATAACATCAAATTGTGGTTTACCGGAGTCCTTCTGATAGAATGGCGAAGAATCCTGGAAAGGATAATACCCCTTTGGCGTCCTTCTCTCGCCAATAGCTTCAGCAATGTCTCTTTGTGCCTTGGAAATCAAGGTTTCGAGCATCTCAGGAGGCATATACCCCTCCGCCTCTGTTGCAACCGCTGTGCCTACACTTGAAAGAAGCGGCTCTAAATTCGGGCAAACTCCACCCTGCTGTAAAGGAATATATAATTGCTCAACAATTTCCGGACTATATTTATACCAAGTTGACGGGAAAGCAATACCGCCCTTCATATTATCTAAGGCAAACATTGGTAAAATATTTGATAGTGTAGGTAAGTGTCCTAAATCTGCTGCATAAAACAGGAAACAAACGGGAATATCGCCATTTTCCAATCTTTCAGCAAGAAATTCATCGGTATATTCGTCATCCCAAGGGGTCTGAACATCATTATTATCCAACCAGTCAAGTGGCAATTTTTTATCTGTTTGTATGGTGAAGCCTGTTCTGGGACTAACACCAACCAAATCCATGATAAGATTATATTTGGCCAATTCAGCAATCAAACCATCATAACAACCAACCACTTTTGAATTAGGCAATCTCACTACTTGGGAGCCGATTATGTTAAGATTATCAATTCTTTGCGCCAAATCTAAAACACTTGGTACGAACTCCTCCCATTCCATCGGTTCATATACTGCCAAAACATTTGTTCTCGCAAACATTGTTTGCCAACGCATTAAACCGTCAGGGTCAATGAAACCTATTTGCTTAGCACTACCCAATTTTCTTTCTGCAATTCTTTTTGTAACAGAGCCATATGTATCCTCTGCTCTTACCTCATCAATACTTTTAGCCCCAACAACATCACAATATATTGAATACACTTCTTCGACACCGTGTTCTCGCAAAACTTTTTCTTGATTTTTCCAAACGCTTTCGCTTATTCCCAAATGCTTAGAATCCAAAATTTCAGGATAACAATACGGCGAATAATAATTCTCGCCTTCTTTTCTATCCTGCATAACCAAAACCGAATTAGGTAACTTTAAGCCAAAATACTCGTAAACATCACAATAGAATTCAGCAACCTCGTTATCGCTTCTTGCAGAAAGAACCTTGCCACCGAAAGCCAAAACTTCACGCCTGAATTGGAAAGAGCCATAAGAGGAAATACTGCAATATAGAATTTCATCATAAAAGTTTGCAAGATAATAAAACGTCTCAAGATGGCCATGTCCCACCGTATGAAGTGACTTTCCTTGCCATGATTCAGGTCTTGAACATATATACGACTCAAAATCTATATTGTTTTCTTTAGCTAACCTTGATAAGGTCGGCAGAACCGTTGCGCATGATGTACATTTCTCATCACTGAAGAAAAATAGTAATTTTTTATTTTTCATATCGTCTCATTTCCTTTCACGTACTTCGTTGTCAATTAGAATATATAATGCGTTACTGCTGCTCCAATCAAGGCGGCGTTTTCCGGATGCATTGCTTGAACAAGCTGAATTTTGTCTCCATAAATTCCAAGACCGGTTTTTATACCACCTTGTAGCAGTTCAAATCCTTTTGATATCTGTCCGCCAATCACGATACACGGTATCTTGGCTATTTCTTTCACTTCCGCCAATGCTTCTCCTAAAATCTTCCCTTGTTCAAATAAAATTTCAAGAGAACTTTGATCGCCTTGTTTCGCACTATCAACAAGCGTTTTTGCATCCACTCCATAATTTTTCAAAATAGCTGTACCCGACACAAGCTCCTCTATTAGTTTACCAGTGTCTTTATATTCTTGCCTAGCCAACACATAGTATGGTCCTTTACGTTCATTAAGCAAAAGTTCATTATCTAAAATGCAGGCATAACCAACACCGGTACCAAGTGTAACACACATACAACTGTCATACCCTTTCCCGGCACCAGCAGCATGTTCACCAACTAAAAATGCGGCTGCATCCTGCATAAATTCTATCGGCATGTCATCCGATAATCCTGCTCTGCTACGCAATTCTAACCTGAGATCAACATCATAGATTTCATCATATTTTCCAACCATATGGCTAGTGCCTGCCGCATAATCGAACGGACCCGGAGTACTGACGGCAACACCCATAGGTTGATATCCTAGTTTTTCCGCAGCACATTTTCCATCTATAACAGCTTTTGAAATACGATTTAGCAGTTGCTCTCTGTCGCTATGCGAATCAGCCGGAACACATCCCGCTGCAACAACAGAAAAATCATTCAACACCAAACCGTACTTAATGTATGTTCCACCCATATCAAGAGCAATCACACACTTCTCGTTTTTTTTGTTCATGAAATTCTCCTCTGATTATAGATTGTCGTTTTCAAATCCTTCTTTTAACATGGTTTTATGTACCACAACCGGACAGTTTGAAAGATTTCGAATACGATATCTGCCAACTGAAGCAGGTACAACAATAATATCAAGATAATTTTGCTTATAGCAAAGCGAAGGATCATCTATTGACTCAACAACAACAGACTGACCATTTACAAGCGATAAAACATGGAATTTACCGTTTGTATCATCCTCAATTTCGGTTTCAAACTCAAGATGTCTCAAACTGAAATAAAGTAAATCATGTTCACCAATAATGGTTTCTCTCCAAGTGTCACCTTCTCTTACGGTGCGTGGCTTCTGAACAACGTTGTTATTAACCCAAGTTGTATTTCTTTCCTTATGTAAAACTCTTTCACCATGATAGGTATGAATTGGACGCGGAATACCATCAAGATCTAATCTCAAATAATCGTAAAGCTTATAGGTGTAAGAGCCAACAGTCAAACTACCTATTTCTAAAATAACTTGGTTTTGACCCGAAGCGTGTATTGTGCCTGCAGGAATCATTACCTGAACGCCCGGTTTGGATTCAACCGCATTTATATACTTCTTGTAATCAATTAAAGTATGGTCTTTTTCAGATTTCTTAGCAAGGCTTAAGAATTCATCTGGGTCTATTTCATCATTAAAGCCCAAATATGTTTTAGCACCATGACCCGCTTCAACAATATAATAGCTCTCATCCTGACGACCGAATTCGTTATAATTTTCTCTATTATACTTAGCGTCAGAGTGAACCTGAATTGACATATTTCCGGCACTATGGAAAGTATCATCATAATTAAAACGAATTGGGAAGAAGCCGTCGAACTTCTCGACACACTTTTCACCCATGATATTTTCTTCCTTACTTTGCAAGAAGGAATAAAAAGGCATTTGAACAATTTGGTCACCGATTTCAGCTCTAATGCTTACCTCCATAGGAATTAAATCAAATACCCATGCTATATTTTTCATCGGTTCAACATTACGTAAATCCTTCACATATTGACCGCCCCATACACCTTCGAGGTAAACGGGAGTACAACGGAATGGCATTTTTGAAAGTGAACCAAAAATATCATCAAGGGCTTCTCTTGGCAACATTTTAAACTCTTCGGTGCTATCAATATAATAATCCACCAAACGATTTTTAAGCAAAACTCTTCTTAATGCTAAAGCAATGTCAAAATCAACATAGTAAGCCCTACGCATCATTTCTTTGAAAGGACGCGCAACCTTATCGCCGATATTTACCATTTTACCGCTTTTAGCTCTTAATACTGCTTCCTTGGGAACAATATCAAGATAAACTATTCTATCTACTGCATTTCTAAGTTCCTCGGAATATGTTGTACCGAAGCCAAAAAGTAAAATAGTTTCATCGTTTTGTTTTGCCGCCTTTAATTCTGATAACAATTTTTCATATAAGTTGCTATCAAACAACTCGGCATAGCCACCCTCTAAACGTTTACCGAAAAGTAAAACAGGGTCTTTTTCTCTATCAATAGGAAGATTAGGCTTAAACTTTTCTTCTAACTCTTCAGAAGACAAATAATAGTTTCTGGCATCAATTATTGTGTGCTTTCTACCACAAAAATTCAATTTGCCACTTAGTAAATTAATTAAAGTAGAAAAATCAGCAGAAGGATAACCATCAAAAGATACTATCATTCCCTTACCCGACAAAATATCCTTGCATAATTTTTCTGCAACCTTATCAACACCAACGGTTATAGCATCTATTGTTTCTTTCTTAACCTTCGGTCTGTTAATAGCTGTTGGTTC
>JAZSLI010000061.1:0-93464 GCA_045535295.1 Acutalibacteraceae bacterium
GTATTCTGCTGTAAAATAAGGTTAGTAGGTGGCTTAATCTATTAAACTTTTTCGCAAGATTAATAGATTTTCCGTGCGTGTTCTCTTGTAGTTCAAGAGTGTAAATAACCTTGTATTATTTACTGACGCTACGCCGAGTGCAAGGCATTTCAGCCCAGCCGAGACTAAACAACTCGTTCGGCGGGGATTTTCATTACCGATTAAATCCCGGAAACTTCGTATACAATTCCCATAAGGGTTGGAGATTTCCCTTAATGGACGGTAGCACCACCGCTTGAGCAGTTTTATTTACCGACGAAACTCTCAAACGTCGTGGATTCATAATTTTCGTCAATAACTTTGGCTGAATCCGAGCCTTTGTTACGCACTTATTTTCGTTAATAAACTGCCATAAGTGAAGGCAGATCGCAGTCGAACAATCCTCGTTTCGTAACGGCTCTGCTATCCGCACTTTTAAATTCACATCGCCTTTGTGAGGGGCTTTGTATATCACAGCTTTTCCTACTATCATATTTCGGACCACTGTGTGAACGTGGGTTCTAATTTTTTACGGAAATCATAAAACCGAGCAACGTAATAGGTCGATTAAAAATGTGTCGCCTATCTTCCATATATCACCCTGTCCGTTGCCGTTACCGTGATAGCTCTTTAATTCCGTATTTCCTGTTCTTCGGTTATACGGATAATCAGCCTTAGAGCATCGACTGATGAAGTTATACCTTAACTTCATAGGTTCTCTGCTAGTGATTCACAGCCCGTCGCAGAACTCAGACTGCTGTACTCGGCACCAAAACTTTGATGCAACTAATTCCCCATGTGTCAATCACGAAATTTTAAACACTCCTTCACAACTCCGTCATACGCCAATTTTCGAGCGTATCGACGGGAATATATTTGAACCTCATTCAGAGGAAACAAAAACACCATAAAACAAAGAAAGACACCTATCACGAAAGATAAGTGTCTTTGTTTGCTTTATCGTAAGCTTTACGAAAGAGCACACCAATACACTTAACCTTCTGGGTTCAATGTATTATTTGAATGTCTCCTTCATTATTTTAAAGCTCGTATATATTATACAGTATAGAATTTACTTTGTCAAATTGCTTAAGGGCCTCTTATTTGCGATTACACGCGATTAGAAGCGATTACAAGCGAAAAAGTGGTCGTTTTAATATCAGTTTTGGTCTTTTTATATACATTTTGATACCGTTTTTGGTCTTTTTAAAAATTTCATGTACATTAATCTTTGTGATACAAAGTTTAAAATGCCGCCTGCTAAATACAGGCGGCATTTACTACTTCTTTTCAATCTTTGCTATATCAGCTTCATAATTATTACGGTCTTGTGTACCTAAAGCATTACGGAATATTACGGTTCCGTTTTCAGCGCTATCAAACGTATACTCTACAGCAGAGTGCCAACCATTACCGATATCGGTGGGTTCATATTTTCGGAACAATCCGTCTTCTACGGGGAAGTACCCACATCCTGTTCCTTTATACTCAGTCAGTTCCCAAACCGCATTTATTTTACCATCCTCATATGCAGATGTAAATTTAACGATTCCAACTTCCGGAGCGAACCACCATTCCTTGATGCCGTTCCAATACCCCATACCGCCGGAAAAACCGTGAGTTGTAATGCGAATATGCCTACAATTTTTAAAATCGCCTGCTTTTATAGTAACATTCTCATCATCCAAAACAACTAGTTCAGCTTCCGATTCATTCCAATAAACCGGCAATGTTTGCTTGGTATGATAACCAGATACCCAATTATCAGACCATATTGCACCGGCGAGGTCGTTAAGCATACTATATATTTGGTTATATAACGCTTTCCAACCTTCTGCACCGCAGTGTTTCATGGCTTTCCACTCAAAACTATGTACGCGGTTCGAATCAAGGACTGTTTTTTCGTCTTTGTTTTTAATATTATAAATATTAAAGAAATTCCATCGTCCTATTTTGGTATATTTTGGATTGAAATCATTATCGGTTTCAAATATTCTTTGCATTACATTTTCAGCAATGGTGGTATGAAGTTTCTCGCGTTTTGTTTTGGCCAATGCTTTAGCCCTCGGATAACAGTCTAAAACATCCTGTAAAGCATCATTATTGGAATTAACATATTCATTTCTTGCTTTAAGTATATTACCTATCCAAGTATCTTCATCATAACCCAAAGCAACATTTAATGAGTATTTTTTAAGAATTGCGGAGTCTTCTGTGGTGGTAACAACCTCAAAGTTATTTTTAACGTCATAATTTATACCATCTACTCTACAAGTATAATCCCAACGGTTACCTTTAGCAAAAGGCAATATGCCAACTCCACCCGTTATAGAATATTCTTTTAGTTCCCATGTGTGAGCTCCGTCCCTACCGATAACAAACTGCTTCACTATTCCGACACCCGGAGCGAAATATGTTTCACAATATGAGTTTCCGGCAAGCTTTTCATCGAACTCCCAAACAACGCACATACAATCATTAAAAGCTCCGGCATCGGTTTTTACAACAAGATTCTTTTCTTTACAATACATGGTAATATTTTTGTCAGATGAAAGGATTTTTTCACCTGGGACCATATCTTCATACGGCATAAGGTTATCACATGCACTACAGTTCCAAAAAACAGCGCAATCCAATGTAGCATAGCGAGAATATCCTGGTTGTTGCCAAAAATATGTTTTGCCATCGATAAATTTAAAAGATTCTGCTGTAGCACACATTCCAATTTTAAGCAGTTTTCTATCAGGTAAATTCAAGATCTGTTCTTCAACTTCAATTGCCGATAAAGCATTGGCATAGTAAATATCATTTTCATCAAGAATACTGAGAACTTTTTTATATGAATTAATACCATCTTCAAACTGCTTTGCCTCTATGTAATAATATCCAAGCCAAAACCAACAATAACCTAAAGTTTTATTAAACCCGATTTTTTGAATATGTGGAATTTTAGTGTTAAGTAAGAAATCTATTCTTTCTTGCCCACTATATTTATCCATCTCATAACTTACGACAGATTGCATAACATCTTCGTTGTGGCTTTTTTCGGCAGATTCTTTTATTCTATTAAAGGTTGCATCATTTTTCTCTCCGGGTAGCCACCAATAACCCCTCATAAGAACATCCGCAAGAGCATGATGCTTGTCTACCGATTCTTCTAACTTTTCAACATTACTCAGCACCTTGCGATATTCTTTTTCAAAGCCCGATTTATCGTTCTTAAGAGACCATAATTTCAACTGTTCAACCTGATACATTACCTTCTGTACAAATGTCATATTATCATCAAATTTAGTCATAACACCGTATTCCTTTCTGAGTTGTTTTCGCCCTTCGTTAAGGCGCCATTTAACCGTGCCGATCGGTATATTTTGAGAAGCTGAAATTTCTTCTACCGAAAGGCCTTGAAAGTAATGCAGTTTAATGGTTGTACGAATCTTCTCGCTTAACGCTTCAATTGCCTCATGCAGTTTTTCGTTGCGTTCACTTTCTGCAAAATGGGCTATATCCAACATTTCAAGTAGTTTAATGTAGACATCTCCGTTAATTTTGTTTTCAAGCAGATGCAAACTGATATCTGCAGAAGCGTTTTTATAGTGTATCACTAAACTTCTTGCACAATTTTTCGCAATTGAGCACACCCACGGACCAAATTTGTCTGGTTCACGTAGGCTGTCGAGTTTTATCCACGCTGACACAAAAGCATCCTGAGAAGCATCTTCGGCAGAAAACTCGTTTTCTGTTACCTTTAATGCCGTGCCTTTAACCGATTTTTCATAGCGAATAACAAGCTCTTCATAAGCTTTTTCATTACCCAATAAAGATAATTCTACTAAAGCACCATCTTTTTTATCTTTAAAACCATTCATTTGCATTTCCTTTCTTTTTTGAAGCTTCATATATAAGACATAAAAAACTCAAAAAAGGTTGGGTTAAAAATATTTATATGTTTATTTTACCATATCGCCTATATTCATACAACAATCAAACATACAAAACGTGAGTATAACTCTTATATAAAACAAATTATTTAGCTCAAATCTTGACATAGGTTTATGCAGGTGTTATCATTAAGTAAATTAAATTGGAGGTTGAGGTTATGTTCTCTATCATCATTCGACGCAGACGATGAATGCTTGTATCTGATTTAGGTACAGGCTTATTTCGCTTTGTGCCTAAACGAATGATGAAAAGAAACTTAACTTTTTATTGTACTGTTGACGGCATCAAAGCTATCAACAGTATTTTTTATTTTAAGGAGAATTATTATGAAAATAAACAAATCATCGCTTAACGAAGCAATATACGAACTAATAAACCTACCAGACAACGCTGCAATCGTGGATTTAGGGTGCAGGAACGCAGGTTATCTTAATGGAATTATCAACGAGTTTCCGGATAAAGTTACAAAAGCAATAGGAGTAGATGTAACTGACAGGCATTTTGGCGTTATTCCATATAGCGCACCTGTAGAACTAAAAGTTATGAATTGTGCAGGAAAGCTTGATTTTCCCGACAATACATTTGACTTGGTATTAACCAAAGATTTGCTTGAATGCATCAGCGATAAAGCCACCTTTGTAAGTGAGATAAACAGAATCTTAAAACCCGGTGGAATAATAATATGTGTACACGCTGATTTTGACAGTGTTGTTTATAACGGTGAGAATCAAGATTTGATTACCAAATGCATACATTCATATGCTGTTACCAAACAAGGTTGGATGGATGATCTCGACGGATGGATGGGTAGAAGGGTTTATGGAGTTTTTAACAACTCGGGATTTTTCAAAAGCAGTATATGTGTTCACAGTGTTATTGAAACCCTATATAAAGAAGATATGTTTGGTTATGAATTCAGTCAAAACATCGGCTGGCTTGTCGGTGAAACAACAGACTGGGTAGAAGGAGAAAACACGGGAGTGCTAACTAAGGAAGAATATGATGAGTTTACAAACGAATTGGTAGAGGCAGATGAAAATGGCACCTATCTTTATTCAAAGCCGTATTATATTTACAAAGGAATAAAAATTTAACATAAATAGCCCGTCTCGCACTGAGACGGGCTATTTGCTTGTTTTATATCTGATAAATCAAATTTGGCTACCTCACTAGTTTTAAGCAAAGTAGCCAATTGAAAATAAATAGTTTTAAATTTTAGTTTATAGCTTAGAAATATAAGCTATAACTTTATGATATGTTGCTTTACAAAAAGGTAATGACTCAATACTTTTAAATCTGTTACGCTCAGCCACACAAAAAGCATTTAAAAGAACATTTAGTTCTTTGGCCATATTCTCATTTTCTTCCTCCTCGGTTTTAAGAAAAGCATTTATAACCTCATACCTAGAAATATACACCATTTCTCCGCAATCATACATTATTTTGCTTGCCAACCTCACTATATAATCCTCCTTAAAATTATATGAATTAGAGCATTAATTATTCTATAATTTTGGCAAGATCAAAATTTTTATCAAATTTCTTAATTTCTGAGCATAAAAGTGTTATGAAGTTTTCAATTAAGACATCAAATTTTAAAAAAGCCAACGCAATTAAATAAGGTGCAAATTTCTTATTAAACTCTTTCTCAATAGATATACCCATGCTCATCAAAGGATTTGCAGTTGCGTATAATTCTTTGAATTTTAAAGCAGAAGTTATGTAATCAACATAAATATCATCGTGAGCACCTTTTTCATGCAACAATTCATTTTTAGATTTTATTAATGGTGCATTTAATTCGCCAGAATAATATATCATTCCACTAGTAGTTGACATTGGTGTGATTTTTTTGGCCCAATTGCAATTAATATCACTTTTTGCCTTACCATCAACCACAACAAAACCAACATACTTATCTTTAGTTTTATTCAAAACACGAAAATGAACTCTAACACCAATATCCTTAAAAAGCCATTCTCGGGTGGACATGCTCATATCTATGAGAAAAGACTTAAACCTATCGTATCTAAATTTGTCCATATTTGCAGTCTTTTTTGCCTTGCTATAATCATTCTTATACTGCATAATATAATCTATTAACTTTTCCGTCACGATTTTTTGAAAATCCGAAACTCTATCTTTTATCGTGTTAATAATCTCCCAAGTGTTGTCATCTATTACATAAGGGAGTTCTTTTCCGTTTTGGTAAAGATTTATAGTTATAGGAGTTGCAGGTTCCTTAACAGAAGGTTTCCTCGAATCAATAAAGGTAGCATCAATCATTTGCTTGATTTTGACAACAGCATTTACATAACCATTATTTTGTGGTTTGAATTTCTGAATGGGCCTACCATCTTCAGGCACACGTAACAGTTTTGCAAACGGTAATTCACTATCGATCATGCTCTCTGCTAAAATAACAGGAACAACAATACATTCAGATGCCTTGTGACGCTCTATTGCTTTATTTAGTTCAACATCAATACAGTATGAAGATGCTAAAAAATTAGGTGAAACTAGCAGTAAAACAACATCCGAAATACCTAGTTGTATTAAAACCTCAGAATCTATTTCGCCACCTGCTAATATTTTACCATCATGCCAAACATCAATATTATGTGTTAGTTCAAGCGATTTTAAATGCGAAAGTAGCTCCTTTTTGTATTTTGCATCTTTATGAGAATATGAAATAAAAATCCTTAGTTTTTCTTTTTTTGCCATAATTAACTCCTCAAACATAGTGACTTTTCCATATTATAGCATATTGTCCGTCTAAATGCAATTGCTTTACTAACTTATTTATGATTAAATATTCAAAAATTATATATTTAAAACAGACTTGAAAAGCAACAAAAGTTGTGGTAATATAATATTGTAATTTGACAATGAACAACAAAAGATTTATTGACGAAAATTTTGAGAGGAGATTTACGATTATGGATGTACATTCTGTCCGTCAGTTAATGAGGACTAAAAGTATATACGAGATACCTATGCGCGTTACCTTTTATGCTCGCGTATCTTCTGAAAAGGACGAGCAGTTAAACTCTCTTGACAACCAGATATCCTATTACCGCAATTTTATTAAAAAGAACGCTAACTGGGAGTTTGTTGAGGGATATATTGACGAAGGTCTTTCTGGTATGAGCACCAAAAAGCGTGAGAACTTCCATAATATGATTAGCGATGCAAAAGCGGGGTTATTTGACCTTGTTATCACAAAGGAAATTACCCGTTTTGCCCGTAATACTCTTGACAGTATCCAATACACTCGTGACCTACTCTCCTACGGTGTAGGCGTGTTTTTTCAGAACGATAATATCAACACTCTTGATGAAGATAGTGAGCTTCGCCTTACTATTATGTCGGGTATTGCACAGGACGAGTTGCGCAAACTGTCTTCCCGTATTAAATTTGGTCATCAAGAGGCTATAAAGAAAAATGTTGTCCTTGGTAACAGCCGAATTTTCGGCTACCGCAAAGACAACAAAAGGTTGGTTATTGACGAAAAAGAAGCAGAAATGGTGCGTGAATTATTTGAGCTTTACGCTACCGACCAATACAGTATGAAACAGATTGAGGAAATTTTCTGGAACAAGGGTTACCGCAATAACAACGGTAAGCGTATCTGCCACAGTACAATGTCCAACACCATTTCAAACCCAAAATACAAGGGTTATTATGTAGGCAACAAGGTAAAGATTATTGATATGTTTACCAAAAAGCAAAAGTTCTTACCGCCTGAGGAATGGGTTATGTTTAAGGATGAAACCGGCGAAATCGTTCCTGCTATTGTTGATGAAGAACTTTGGGAAAAAGCAAACGCTGTTCTCAGAAGGCGTAGCCGTGACGTTAAGAACAGACAAAACCTATGTAATCATCCGAATCTATTGACCGGAAAAATGTACTGCACCCATTGCGGAAAACTCTACTATCGCAAGGACAGTAAAGACCGCAATGGTAACGTGCTTTCCCGTTGGATATGCAGTGGTAAAATCAACAACGGCACCGACTCTTGTCCCTCATTCACAATTTACGAAGAAGAAATCAAAGAGGTTCTTTACGAAGTATTTAAAGACACCGCCGAGGATACAAAGCTGATTATTGATGAATATACAAATATGTATGCCGAAGTTTTAGCGAAAGACAGTTCATCGGGAGAACTGCAAAAGCTAAAAGATCGACTTGATTTTCTTGGGAAGAAAAAATCAAAGCTTCTTGAGTACAACATTGCAGGGCAAATCAGCGATAGAGATTTTGTTGATATGAACAAACAAATTACTGATGAATCTGCGGAGGTTTACTCAGCTATTCAGGAGATTGAGTATGAAATCAACTCACGCTCCGAATACAAGCAAAAGATTGAAGAGATACGTAATATACTGCTTAAAGCCGAAAATGAGGCAAGTCAAAATATGATTGATTCTGCGTTTATAAACAGATATATTGACAAGATTTATGTGACCCCTATTGAAGAAGGTACTGTTGAAATTTCGGTAAAGATTTTCTCCGGTGAGATGGTTGAGAAACATTTGTCAAGCTTACGAAAACGCCATAAATCTATTAAAAATGCCGAAAAAACTGATGAAAATGAGGTTTCTGATGTTGGCATTGTAGATATTGGCAGTACGGGACACACTTATAAAAAGATGATCGAGTCTTATGAAAACAGCATGAAATAAGATTTTCTTATTTAAAATACCCCGAGCCTATTTAGGCTCGGGGCGTTTTATCACAAAAGTAATATATACTACTACATTAATAAGGTGTCCTATTAGTCAAGGGGTTTCATTGTGGGAAAAAGGATAACTTCTCTTATTGTATCCGAATTGGTCAGAAGCATAACTGCTCTATCAATTCCAATACCCATACCGCCTGTTGGAGGCATACCATATTCCATAGCGGTAAGAAAATCCTCATCAAGCATCTCGGCCTCATCATCTCCCCTATCACGAAGTTCAAGTTGCTTCATAAAGCGTTCACGCTGAACAATGGGGTCGTTAAGCTCAGAATAAGCATTAGCAAGCTCGCTTCTGCAAATAAAAAGCTCAAATCTTTCGGTTAATCTAGGATCATCAGGGGAAGCCTTAGTTAATGGCGAAACCTCAACCGGATACATTGTTATAAAGGTGGGCTGAATCAGCTTCTCCTCTACCCTTTGATCAAAACAAGCATAAAGTGCATTGCCCCAAGTTTTATCAGCAGTTTCAGCCAATTCAACACCGATTTTCTCGGCAGCTGAAACTGCCTCGTCATCATCACTAATAGCGCCGAAATCAATACCCACATATTCTTTAACAGCATCAACCATTGTAAGTCTGCGCCAACCAGGAGTAAGGTCGATTTTCTCGCCCTGCCACTCAACCTCATAAGTGCCGTGAATTTCTTTGGCGGCACCCGAAATTATACCTTCGGCAATATCCATCATATCGTGGAAATCGGCATAAGCCTGATAAAGTTCAACCGTTGTAAATTCAGGGTTATGCTTAGGATCCATACCCTCATTACGAAAGATTCTACCAATCTCGTAAACCCTATCCATTCCGCCAACAATGAGACGTTTCAAGGGCAACTCGGTTGCAATACGCATATACATTGGAATATTGAGAGTATTATGATGTGTAATAAAAGGACGAGCCGCAGCACCGCCAACAATAGTGTTAAGCACGGGGGTTTCTACCTCAATATAATTCATATCGTCAAGGTATTTTCTCATAAACTTAATGAATTTTGAACGAACAATAAAATTGCGCTTAACATCAGGATTCATAATTAAATCCACATATCTTTGACGGAATCTAAGGTCATTATTAGTTAAACCGTGAAACTTTTCGGGAAGCGGAATAAGCGATTTAGATAAAAGCTTAATAGAGGTTGCGTGGATAGAAATTTCACCCGTTTGGGTTTTAAAAACTGTACCCTCAACACCAACAATATCGCCAATATCCCACTTTTTAAATGCAGCATAATCCTCCTCGCCAACATCATCACGGCGAACATAAAGCTGAATATTGCCGCTTGTATCTTTAAGACCAACAAAGCTTGCTTTACCCATAATTCTGCGAGCCATAATACGACCTGCAACGCAAACCTCTTTGCCCTCAAAGCCTTCAAAATCAGCCTTTATTTGAGCAGAATCATTTTTGAAATCATATTTAGTTATAACGAAAGGATCTTTGCCATCTGCTTTAAGATTAGCAAGCTTTTCCCTTCTAATTCTTAAAATCTCATTTAATTCCTGCTGGGTTTCAGCAGGCTTAACATTATTATCTGCCATTTTATTCATTCCGCCTTTTTTAAAATCGATTATTTTGAGATTTCGATAATTTTAAGCTTAAACTCGCCACCGGGAGCTTCAACAATTACTGAATCGCCGATTTTTTTGCCGAGTAAGGCTTTTCCAACGGGAGATTCATCAGAAATTTTTCCGCTTCTTGGGTCTGCTTCGGTTGAGCCAACAACACGATATTCGCATTCGTCACCATACTCCTCGTCAAGCACTTTAACCTTAACGCCGATAACAACAGTTTTTGCTTTACCTTTAACATCTTCAATGATTTCAACATTTTTAAGCATTGCTTCAATTTCAACAATTCTTGCCTCAATTTTAGCCTGCTCGTTCTTTGCTTCATCATACTCGCTGTTTTCGGAAAGGTCACCATATCCTCTAGCAACCTTGATTTTTTCGGCAATTTCAGCTCTACCGTTAGTTTTTAAATTTTCAAGCTCATCTTGAAGTTTTTTTAGTCCGTCATCAGTAATCTTAATAATTTTAGCCATAATACAACCTGCTTTCTAATTTTTAAAAAACCGTTGGGGCATATTTTTATTCATATAAATGTTATTATATTATTTTTAACACAATATGTCAAGAACAACAATTAAAGGAATTTAATTTCATTTTTAAACTTGACAAAACTCCCACGTAATAATATAGTATATGTATAGAATTTTATATTATTATTTTGAATTACATAGTTTGCGAGGTAGAAAAAATGAACAAAAAACTCATAATAATTATCGTTGCCGGTGTTCTATCATTAGCGCTACTCATTACCGGTGCGGTTTTACTATTCACTAATGCATTTGGCAAAGAAAAAGGTGAGCCAATTCTAACTGTTGCAACGGTCGAGGGCAAGGTTGGCGACACAGTTACTGTTCCCATTAAAATTTCAAACAACCCCGGCTTTATTGTTATTGGCACAACCTTCACCTTTAACCAAGAAGCTCTTGAGTATGTTGGTTTTGAAAAAGGCAATTTGTTAGACAATTACGATTTCAACCTCACCGATGAGGGTCTTAAATTCATTTCGTTAGAGGATAAGGATGTTAAGCGTAATGGAACTATTGTTAAGCTTAAATTCAAAATAACTAAAAAGGCAGAAAAATCTAATGAAATAGGTATCACCCTTATGAGTGACGGTATTTGTGATTCCGAAACAAATGCCTATACTGCTAAAATTAAAACCGGCGCCATCAACTTAAAATAATAAGACAATTTTAATGCCCGATATCAAAAAAGATATCGGGCAATTTTTTTATTCCTTTAATGCTCTTTCTAACCAAACAAAGCCAACATCAAGTGCATTGAACATTGAATCCTTGGTTGTTTCCTTAACAACCCTATCCTTTTCAGAAAGATGAATATCGCTCTTTAAAAGCTGAACGGTTACCTTTTCGGGAACTTCATTATCCCCTTCCTTTTTAGTTGAAAGAATATTAAATCTAACAACATAAGGTTCAGCCATATCACCATAATAAATTTCGTTACCCTTTCTAACAAGGGGTTTTTCCTTATAGGTTAAAAATTCATTTGCCATTGGAATTAATCCTCCTTGTGACCATAAAGGTTAAAACGGAAAAGCATTGTTTCATCCTCAGGATTAGTGCAACGAATAACTGCTTCCTCTACCTGAGTGCTTTTAAGAATAGTGCTAAGACCAATCATTTGGCAAAGCTTTGATTTGAGATTGAGAATATCGCCATCGCTTGTTTCAAGAAAAACATCGCCTTTACATTCATCAATAACCTCTATAAAATCTTCAAAATCAATGTTATGAAGTTGAATTTTTCGTTTATCCATAATAAAATTACCTCCATTTTCTATATAAATAAAGTATAAACCATCCAAATTAATATGTCAAGTCAATTAATTTGTTGACTTTTACGCAAATTTTATGTAGTATTATATTTGTAGAAATTTGGGAATTTGGAGGGTTACTTATGAATAACTCAGAAAAAAATATGGAAACAATCGTTGCTCTTGCCAAAGGCAGAGGCTTTGTATACCCCGGTAGTGAAATTTACGGCGGTCTTGCTAACTCTTGGGATTACGGTCCTCTGGGAGTTGAGCTTAAAAATAATATTAAAAAAGCTTGGTGGAAAAAGTTTGTTCAGGAATGTCCCTATAATGTAGGACTTGACAGTGCAATTCTTATGAACCCTGAAACATGGGTTGCATCGGGTCATTTGGGCGGCTTTTCAGATCCTTTGATGGACTGTAAAAACTGCAAAACCCGTCATAGAGCAGATAAGCTCATTGAGGATTATGTCGCCGAGAACGGTCTTTCGGATAACCCTGCTGCTATGAGCGATGAGGATATGATGAATTATATACGTGAGCATAGAATCAGTTGTCCTCACTGTGATTCAACCGATTTTACCGATATTAGAAAATTCAACCTTATGTTTAAAACCTTCCAGGGCGTTACCGAGGATAGCACCTCTACTTTATATCTTCGCCCCGAAACCGCACAAGGTATTTTTGTAAACTTCAAGAATATTGCCAGAACAACCCGTAAAAAAATTCCTTTTGGTGTTGCTCAAATAGGTAAATCCTTCCGTAACGAAATAACACCCGGAAACTTCATTTTTAGAATTCGTGAATTTGAACAAATGGAGCTTGAATTCTTTTGCAAGCCCGGAACCGACCTTGAATGGTTTGAGTATTGGCGTGCTTATTGCAAAAAATGGTTGCTCGATTTAGGAATGGATGAGGCTTCTCTTCGACTTCGTGACCACGATAAAGATGAGCTTTGCTTCTATTCAAAGGCAACAACCGACTTTGAATTTTTATTCCCGTTTGGTTGGGGCGAGCTTTGGGGCGTTGCCGATAGAACCGACTACGACCTCACACAGCACACCAACCATTCAGGTGAGGCCATGGAATATTTTGACCCCGAAACTAACGATAAATACATTCCCTATGTTATTGAACCCTCCTTGGGTGCCGACCGTGTGCTTCTCGCCTTCCTCTGTAACGCTTACGATGAGGAAATAGATGAGAAGGGCGACAACCGTGTTGTTATGCGCTTCCATCCTGCCCTTGCTCCCTTTAAGGCTGCTATTCTTCCTCTTTCAAAGAAACTTTCGGAAAAAGCAACCGAAGTTTACACCGAACTTGCCAAATACTTCCCTGTTGACTTTGACGAAACAGGCTCTATCGGTAAACGTTATCGTAGAGAAGACGAAATCGGAACACCAATTTGCATTACTTATGATTTTGATTCATTAGAAGATAACTGTGTTACCGTTCGTGACCGTGACACAATGGAGCAAAAACGTATTTCTATTTCAGAGCTTAAAGATTATATTGAAAAAGCAATAGAATTTTAATACTAACATTTACCACACTTAGAGAACAGGAGAAAAAGTATGGAAATTATTACAAGTATGGTTATCCCCCTTATGTTAGGCCTTACATTCTTTATGTTTGGTATGAATGTAATGTCTGGCGGTCTCGAAACAATGGCAGGAGGCAAGCTTGAGCGCACGATGAACAAGGTTAGCTCTAACAATTTTTCAGGCTTCCTTTTAGGCGCAGGTATTACCGTTGCCATTCAGTCCTCTTCGGCATTTACTGTAATGCTTGTTGGTCTTGTAAATTCAGGACTTTTGAGCTTTAGCAACACCTTTGGTTTAATAATGGGTTCAAATGTTGGTACCACCCTTACCGCTTGGCTTTTAAGCCTTTCAGGTCTTGAAGGTAAATGGTATATTGAAATTTTAAACCCAAGCTTCTTTGCTCCCATTCTAGCTTTTTTTGGCATTGCAATGCAAATATTTTCAAACAGCAGCAAGAAGAAAAACCTTGGCAATATTTTTATAGGCTTTGCTATTTTAATTTTCGGTATGGACCTTATGAGCGATTCAATGTTAGCTGTTAGAGAGCTTCCTTGGTTTGAATCCTTTTTAAGAACACTTCAAAGCCCACTTGTAGCCCTTTTAGTTTCTACTGTATTTACAGGTATTATTCAGTCATCGGCCGCCACAATCGGTATTGTTCAAGCTTTAGCATTTTCGGGCGGTATTACTTGGGAGATGGCCATTGCATTGGTGCTTGGTGCTAATATCGGTACTTGTGTTACCGCTTTAATCGGTGCTCTTGGAACTAACATAAACGCAAAGCGTGTTGTTGTTATGCACTTCTCAGTTAATGTTTTCGGTTCTATTGTTTGTATGATTTTAATGTATATTTTGAGAATCTTTAATTTCCCAATTTTAGCTACCGAAATCACAATGGTTGGTGTTGCTATTGTTCATACCCTATTCAACACCATTAACACAATTCTTCTTTTACCAATTAAGAAACTTATAATTAAGTTCTGCACCGTTGTTGTTAAAGATAAGGAAGAAAAAACTCACACCGTATTTTTGGACGAGCGTATATTTAACAACACACCACTTGCAATTGCCGAGTGTAAGCGCTTAACCGATGAAATGGCTGAGCATACAAAGGCTTCTCTCAAGCGTTCTTTCGGTCTTATTACAAAATTTGACCCTGCCGATATTGAGTTTATTCGCAGCCAAGAAACCCTTACCGATAAATATGAGGACAAGCTTGGCACCTATTTAATTAGAATCAGTAATAACGAATTAAACGAGGATACTTCGCACAGCGTTGCCCGTATGCTTCACTCTATTGGTGACTTTGAGCGTATCGGCGACCACGCCCTTAACATTGCAAAGCTTGCCCAAGAGATGCACGAAAAAGGCATTACCTTCTCGGAGGATGCTATAAAAGAGCTTTCGGTTTTAACCGCTGCTGTTGATGAAATTATTGATATTTCATTTGATTCATTCATAAATGATGATATTGAGGCCGCAGCACAAGTTGAGCCTCTTGAACAAGTTATAGACAAACTAAAAGACCAATTACGCTCTATGCATATTTCCCGTTTACAAGCAGGCGATTGCACTATTGAGTTAGGCTTTATATTTACTGACTTACTTTCAAACTACGAGCGTGTTTCTGACCATTGCTCCAACCTTGCTGTTTACACAATGCAGTTACCAAGCGATTCGCTTGATGCTCACAAATATCTCCAAAGAATTAAGACCTCATCAAGTGGCACCTATATTGATGATTTCAATATGTATAGCGAAAAATACCGTATTAACTAATAAATTAGAGGCAATTATTCTTAATTGCCTCTAATTTATTACTTTTTTTAAAAAATTCATAATTTGTAAATATTTATGGTATATAATAATCACATAAATATTGGAAGGATTTGGACATTTAATGTTAACACTCAAAAACATAACCAAGCATTATAAAACCGGTGACACTAATGTTGAAGCATTAAGAGGGATTAGTTTATCTTTTAGAAAAAATGAATTTGTTTCAATTTTAGGCCCTTCAGGTTGCGGGAAAACTACCCTTTTAAACATTATCGGTGGACTTGACCGTTATACTGACGGCAACCTTTTTATTAACGGTAAATCCACAAAGCTTTATAAGGATTCTGATTGGGATACCTATCGTAACCATACCATTGGTTTTATATTCCAAAGCTATAATCTTATTCCTCATCAGTCGGTTTTAGCGAACGTTGAGCTTGCATTAACCCTTTCAGGAGTTTCTCGTTCGGAAAGGCGCCGCCGTGCCAAAGAGGCATTAGAAAAAGTTGGGCTTGCCGACCAAATAAGTAAAAAGCCAAATCAAATGTCTGGCGGACAAATGCAACGAGTTGCAATTGCACGTGCACTTGTTAATAATCCCGATATCCTTTTAGCTGATGAACCAACAGGTGCACTTGATAGCGAAACCTCGCTTCAAATTATGGAGCTTTTGAAGGAAATTGCAAAGGACCGCTTAGTTATTATGGTTACCCATAACCCTGACCTTGCAGAAGAATATTCAACAAGAATAATAAAGCTACTTGATGGCAAGGTGACCGATGACACAATGCCTTTTGAGGATGAAACCCAATATGAACAAAAGAAAAAGAAAATTAAAAAGCCTTCTATGTCCTTTACAACAGCCCTTTCTCTTTCGCTCAATAATTTAATGACCAAAAAAACGAGAACTCTGCTCACCTCATTTGCAGGTTCCATTGGTATAATTGGTATTGCACTTATTCTATCTCTTTCAAACGGTGTTAACGATTATATAACAAGGGTTGAGGAACAAACCCTTTCGAGCTACCCAATAACCATTGAGCAAGCTGGTATGGATATGTCAAGCCTTGCCGATAATTTGATGGATGAAAACAAAGCACCCGCTGAAAAAGACCCCAAAAAAATATATTCAAATAATATAATGACCGAAATGATGTCTGCAATGATTAACGGAATTTCGGCTAATAATCTTGAATTGTTTAAGGCTCATATTGAAAAAACCGATGATTTCTCAAAATACACAAGCAACATTGAATATTCCTATGCAACACCAATGAATATCTACACGAAAGATGGCAAGCATATCAACCCGAATCAAGTGTTTAACGTCATTATGAAAAGTATGGGAATGGACGAAAACCAATCCCAAAATCCAATGATGGAAAGCTCGATGATGAACACAGAGGTTTGGCATCAATTATTTGATGATGAAAAGTTTTTGCTCTCACAATATGAGGTTATTGCAGGCAAAATGCCAAGCAATTATAACGAGGTTGTTGTGGTTGTTAATAAAAATAACCAAATTAGCGATTACACCTTATATTCGTTAGGCTTAAAGGACTCTGCCGAGCTTGAAGAGATGGTTAAAAAAGCACAAAATGGTGAAAAAATTAAACCGAGTGAAAACACCTCTTATTCCTTTGATGAAATCTTAAATCTTGAATTCAAACTGCTTAAAAATTCTGATTATTTTAAGAAAAATTCTGATGGCACATGGACCGATAAAACAACTGATGATCTATTTATTCAGTCACAGCTTGCAAACGCCGAGGCAATAAAGGTTGTTGGTATTTTAAGACCGTCAAAGAGTGCTGTTTCAGATCAGACGAGTGGATTTATCGGTTATAGAAGAGAGCTCATGGAAAAGCTAATAACCGATGTTAACAACAGTGAAATCGTTACTGCTCAAAAAGAAAATGAAACTGTAAATGTATTAACAGGTCTTCCTTTTGAATCAAACTTTGATGACCTTACCTTTGAGGGCTTAATGGGTTATATTTCTACCCTACCGCCACAAGAACAACAAACCTATAATGCTTATATTTCTTCTATGTCCGCACAGGGTCTTACCAACGAAGAAATAACCGAAAAATTTAAAACTGCTCTCAAATCACAAAGCAGCGGCGCCACATATCAAGGAAACCTTACTTTAATGGGCGTTTCAGACCTTCAAAATCCTATTAAAATTAACATTTATCCTAAAGATTTTGAAGCTAAGGATAAAATTAGTGACCTTATTGCCGAATATAATCGCAAGGTCAAGGATAGTGATCAAATCACCTATACCGACTATATCGGACTTATGATGTCGTCAGTTACAACAATCATTAATGCTATTAGCTATATTCTTATCGCATTCGTTAGCATTTCGCTTGTTGTTTCCTCAATTATGATAGGAATTATAACCTATATCTCAGTTCTTGAAAGAACAAAGGAAATCGGTATTTTAAGGGCAATGGGTGCTTCAAAACGAGATATTTCCCGAGTTTTCAACGCCGAAACTTTGATAGTTGGTTTTACAGCAGGCGCTTTAGGTATTGCGGTTACCGTTTTGCTACTAATTCCAATTAATGCTATTATTGAAGCTATTACTAATATTGCAGGTCTTGCAGTACTTCCCTATAATGCCGCAGTTGTGCTTGTTTTAATAAGTATGCTGCTAACCTTTATTTCGGGACTTATTCCATCAAGAATTGCCGCAAAGAAGGACCCGGTTACTTCATTAAGAACCGAATAATCTAAACGGAGCTTTACCATTTTCGGTACTGCTCCGTTTTCTTTTATACTAAAATAAAAGTTATTCTTGCAAGATTGCAACTTTTAATATATAATATATAAGTTAAATTTTATCTTTTAAGGATGTTTGTAAAATGAAATGGACTTCACTTAACGATTTAAGAGAAAAATATCTTAGCTTTTTTGAATCAAAGGAGCATTTACGTTTGCCCAGCTTTTCCTTGGTGCCCCAAGGCGATAAATCATTATTGCTTATAAACTCAGGTATGGCACCAATGAAAAAATATTTCACAGGTGAGGTTACTCCCCCATCAAAGAGGGTTACCACCTGCCAAAAATGTATCAGGACACCCGACCTTGAACGTGTTGGTATTACTGCAAGGCACGGTACATTTTTTGAAATGCTTGGTAATTTCTCTTTTGGTGATTATTTTAAAAACGAAGCAATTCCGTGGGCTTGGGAGTTTTTAACAAAAACTCTTGAAATACCCGCCGAGCTGCTTTGGCCCTCAGTTTATGAGGAGGATGATGAGGCTTACGCTCTTTGGCGTGATGTTATCGGTGTTCCCGAAAGCCGCATTGTAAGAATGGGTAAAGAGGATAACTTCTGGGAGCACGGAACAGGTCCTTGCGGTCCTTGTAGTGAAATTTATTTTGACCGTGGCGAGAAATACGGTTGCGGCAATCCTGACTGTAAACCCGGCTGTGATTGTGATAGATATATGGAAATTTGGAACAATGTATTTTCGCAATTTAACAATATGGGTGACGGCACCTATACCGAGCTTGAAAACAAAAATATTGATACAGGAATGGGCCTTGAAAGACTTGCTTGCGTTATGCAGGATGTTGACAATATGTTTGAGGTTGACACCATTCGCAATATTTTAGATAAGGTATGTGCTATTTCGGGCAAAGAATATGGCAAGGATAATAAAGCTGATATTTCCATTCGTGCTATAACCGACCACGCAAGAGCCGCCACCTTTATGATTAGTGACGGTATTATTCCCTCTAATGAGGGCCGAGGCTATGTACTTCGCAGAATTATAAGAAGAGCTGTGCGCCACGGTAAATTAATCGGTATTAACCGTGCCTTCTTTGTTGAGCTTTGCGAGGCAGTTATCACCGAAAACCAATCAGGCTATCCTGAGCTTATTGAGAAAAAAGAGTTAATAACAAAGGTTATTGCCAATGAAGAGGCTTCCTTTAACAAGACCATTGACCAAGGTCTTTCAATGCTGCAAGAGCTTGCAAAAAATGGCGGCGTTCTTTCGGGAGACGATGCCTTTAAGCTCTATGATACCTATGGCTTCCCATTTGATTTAACAGTTGATATTTTAGCTGAAAAGAATATGACAGTTGACGAAAATCGCTTTAAAGAGCTTATGAACGAGCAACGTGAAAAAGCAAGAAATGCCCGCAAAGCATCTGATGGCGAAAGCTGGAAAAGCGATGATGTTTCCTTTGAAGGCATCTTGCCAACCGAATTTTTTGGATATAATGAGGAAAAGTGCGAGGCAACCATTCTCGATATTATTTGCGAGGGCGAGCATACCTCAACTGCAAATAAGGGCGAAAACGCCATCATTGTTTTAGATAAAACTGTTTGTTATGCCGAAAGCGGCGGTCAGGTTGGTGATACGGGTATTATTGAGCTTGATGGCACCCTGTTTACCGTTCTTGACACAAAGAAAACCGCACAAGGCATTTTCACACATTATGGTAGAATTTCAGAGGGCAAACTAACTGTTGGCGATAAGGTTAAGGTGGCAATTAACAGTATTCGCCGCAATGAAATTCGCCGCAACCACACTGCCGCCCATCTTTTACAAGCCGCTTTAAGAAATGTGCTTGGAACTCACGTTGAACAGGCAGGTCAGTTGGTTAACGAAAAGGCAGTTCGTTTTGACTTTACCCACTTCTCCGCCCTAACCTGTGATGAGCTTTCTAAGGTTGAAGCATTTGTTAACAACGCAATTTTAGAGGGTATTGGGGTTCTTAACACCGAAATGCCTATTGCTAAGGCCAAAGAAATGGGTGCGATGGCATTGTTTGGCGAGAAATACGGTGATATTGTCCGTATTGTAGCCGCTGGCGATAAATCGGTTGAGCTTTGCGGAGGAACACACGTTGATAACACCGCTAAAATCGGTTTATTCCATATTCTTTCAGAATCAAGCGTTGCCGCAGGCGTAAGGCGTATTGAGGCAGTTACGGGGCTTGGCGTTATGAATGTTATTTATAAAAATGCCGAGCTTATGAACAATACTGCCGCCATCCTAAAAGCTCAAAATCCTGCCGATATTGCTAAACGTGCCGAGAGTGTTATTAATGAGCTTAAAGAAACAAAGCAAGCGCTCGAAAAGGCAGAATCAAAGCTTGCAGGTTCTAAAATTGATGATATTCTCGCAAATTCCACATTAATTAATGGCATTAAGGTTGCAGTTGCAAGAATTGATGGCACAGAAGTCTCCGAGCTTCGCAAAATGACCGATACCATTAAGGCAGAAAACGACGATACCATTATTGTTTTAGCCTCAGTGAACGGAGAAAAGCTTACCTTCTGCGTTGCTTGCGGTAAAAAGACTGTTGAAAAAGGAGCTCACGCAGGTAATCTTGTTAGAGAAATTGCTAAGCTCACCGGCGGTAACGGAGGCGGAAAGCCTGATACTGCAATGGCCGGAGGCAAGGATATTACAAAGCTTTCGGATGCACTTTCTTGTGTTAATGAAATAATTGAAGAACAAATTGGAGGTTAAGGTATGGCAGACTGTTTGTTTTGCAAAATAGTTGCGGGCGAAATCCCCTCAACTAAGGTTTATGAGGATGAATTTGTTTATGCCTTTTTGGATATTGACCCAAAAGCTCCCTTTCACGCTGTTGTTATTCCAAAAGAGCATATCTCATCAGCTGATGAAATTAACACCGATAATAGTGCTTTAATCGGTAAGATTTTTGAGGCAATAGCCAAAATTTCTAAACAGGAAAACCTTGAAAAAGGTTATAGAGTCGTTAATAACTGCGGTGAAGATGGCGGTCAAACCGTTCATCACATTCATTTTCATTTGTTAGCTCGCAGAAATCTCGCTTGGCCTCCGGGTTGATTAAAATGCAAAATGCAAAATTCAAAGAGAAAAATGAAGGAGAAAATATTATGTCTGAATTTTATAGTATGAAAATTGCAGGATTAGAGAGAAATCTTGAAAAATTTCCTGTTAGCGATTCACTTGATATTGCCGCTTTCATAATTTTTGGTGATGTTGAATTAACTATCAAAGGCTGTGCCGAATTATTAAAGCGAGTTCCCGAATTTGATGTTATTCTCACCCCCGAGGCTAAGAGTATTCCCATTGCCTATGAAATGGCAAAGCAGTCTGGCAAGCCTTATATAATTGCTCGCAAGGGCGTTAAGGTTTATATGAGAAATCCCCTTAGCGTTAGCGTTACCTCTATCACAACCCAAAAGGAACAAAAGCTTTTTCTTGGCGAAACCGAGGTAGAAGCCATTAAAGGAAAACGGGTTCTTATTGTGGACGATGTTATAAGCACGGGCGAATCATTGGCGGCGGTTAGAGATTTAATTTCAAAAGCGGGCGCTATTGAAGCTGCCTCCTGTGCCTTTTTAGCTGAGGGTGATGCCGCCGAGCGAACCGATATAATTTTCTTAGAAAAATTGCCTTTGTTTTTTAAATAATCATAAAAAATTTAAGTGGTGTGACAAACAAACTGTCACACCACTTTTATAATTTTATTACTTTATTCTTCGAAAAAATTATTGCGATATTCGGAGGGGGTTAATCGCTTTTGGGCTTTAAAAAATTTGCAAAAATTGCAAACATCGTTATACCCAACCGCAGCTGCAATTTCAGTAACCGTCATATTAGAGGTAGCAAGCAGCTCTGCCGCCTTGGCAGCTCTTACCTGATTAATATATTCCTTTGGCGAAATGCCCTCTAGCTTTTTAAATATATTATATAGGTACTATCGGCAATAATTTTGAATTCAAATGCAACAGTGAGATGAATATTATATTCACTTGCTATTCAGGTAACGATGTTCATTCACCGCATACCGGTCTTCCGGTGGAGTGTGACTGTGAAGGGATACCTGCACCGCAGGACCCTCAGTTCATACTGATTGGGAAAACGGTAGTTCATTAGAGGTTGATTGCATTGTCGTTTATCAGTAGTATCATTCTTCTGAAAACATAAACTCCAAAAAAGCGAAAGGCGAACCGAAACGGTTCGCCTTTCGCTTTTAATAGAATTTGTTACTTTCAAACAGGCACAAATTGTCTTCCTACAATATTCACAGTATCCAATAAACAATCCCATACACCACGCTCGCCACGGTGCCATACACGATAACCGGTCCTGCGATAGTGAACATCTTGGCACCTACACCCAGCACAAAACCCTCTGCTGCTGTCAACTTAGGACGCAGTGTTTTTTGTCGAATTGGCTCAAATTGTTTTGAAATAGGTAAAAGACGGTCGAACCTAAAAGTATTAAGATACGTTTCTATAACTTCTTCCACTATATTGAAACAATTTATTGACACCTTTCCGCAGATTGTGCTACTATATAACAGACAAGATGCAGAAAGGAGTTTATACATGAATAATAGAGATTTTTCTGACTCCATTAAGTTAGAGGTAATAAAAGCAAATCTTGAAAAATACAACGGCAAAATTTGCTGTGAGGTCTGTGGCACTCAGCTGTCTTCAATAAAGGATTGTCATTTTGATCATATTCATCCATTTGCCAAAGGTGGAAAATCCACTTTAGAGAACTGCCAGCTATTATGCGCAGACTGCAATCTAAAGAAGAACGACAAAGAATTAAAAGATTTTATTTTAGAGGAAAAAGCAAAACAGTTTTTGCACGGCGGTGTTTTAGCCGGTCCTGAACCTGCTCCCGTCGATAATTCCCAAGATAGTAACGAAGACGAAATGACCAAAGAACTGTTCGATCAAACAATAGCTGCTTTTATTAAGAAGAAAGGCAATATTAATAAAGTTGACTTTGGTAGAGAATATAACAAATTACCCTCATTCCGCTATGTAGTTCTTTACTATGGCGGATTAACTGATCTAAAAAAAGCATTTGGCATTGAAGATCTATCATACAGTTGGAATCGTGAATCTATTAAAGAAGCATTAATCTCTTTTGTCGCACAAAATGGCGATATTACACAAAAAGATCTAAAAAAAGCAAACAAGTTACCCTCTATCCCATGTGTACTTAATTATTATCCTGAGTGCAAAAATTTCACAGACATAAAAAGAGTCATTTGTAATTTAGCCACTCCAATCTGCTGGACAACAGATATTGCTATTGAATACGGAAAACAATTCGCAAACAAAAACGGAAAAATTACTCAAAAAGATTTAAGAGCAGAAAATAATCTTCCCTCTGCATCTGTCATTAATAACTTATTTGGTTCATTGGCAAACTATCAAGCAGCAGTTGGTACTGAAGTATTGGGAAGAAATGAGTTTATAACCAAAGATGCCATTACACAAGCTGTCGATCGGTATTTTGGTAAAAAAGAGCGTGTTGTTGAGTCACAAAGTGCTTTCTATGAGACATTCGTTTACTCCCAATCTACCATTTTACATCGATACGGAACTTTTGCTGCATTTTGTGAAGAACACGGTATTAAAGTTCTTGTAAGCAAAAAAGCAAAATACAGCAAACGCGAAGTTGATGACATTATTTCAAAGTGGGTTAAGGAAGGTCACGATATTCCTAACAGCCATGAGTTATCGAAAGTGGGACTGCCTTCACGAGATGTAATACTTAGATACTACGAAAATTGGAAAGAGCCATTTTACATCTACAAAAAACTTTATGAAGAATTAGGTAGACACTAATATTTACGCAAACAAGCCAATGAGTGCGAATTCCTCATTGGCTTGTTTTACTTACAGTCAAAAAAGTGTAGTAATCCAGTAGATTAAACCATAGATAACACTCGCACTCACTCCATACACAATCACAGGCCCGGCGATTGTAAACATCTTTGCACCAACACCAAGGATGAATCCCTCGCTTTTGAATTCAATTGCCGGGGAAACAACCGCATTTGCAAATCCGGTTATCGGAACTAATGTGCCCGCCCCTGCGTGCTTTGCGATTTTATCAAACAGTTTTAATCCTGTTAACAATGCGGCAATAAAAATAAGAGTTGAAGGAATAAGCATTTTAATAACCTTTTCATCTAACCCCAAATAACCATATAATTCCTTAAACAACTGACCTATGACACAAATTAATCCACCAACGCAGTAAGCCAAAATAAAATCCTTTAATTTAGGTGATGGTGGGGAAAGCTTATTAACCAATTTGCCATATTCTTTTTTACTCATAAGCACAAAAAACCACTCCCTAAGGCTATTTTTAGCACAAGGAGTGGTTTTATTCGCAATTAAGCAATTTCTTCGATTAAAATAGTTTGAATAACAACATCATCAATAGGCTTATCTGAACCGCCAACCTTAACCGATGCGATATTATCAACAATATCCATACCCTCAATTACTTGACCAAAAACTGTATGACGGAAATCAAGCCAAGGTGTACCGCCCATATTCTCATAAGCTTCAATAGTTGAATTGGGAAAAGCGTTTGGCATTTCTCTCATTTGGTCTGCCATACCATCAGGAATTTTGCTTGCCTGAACAATAAAAAACTGACTTCCGTTAGTGTTAGGGCCTGCATTTGCCATTGAAAGTGCTCCTCTTAAATTATGAAGAGCGGGGTCAAACTCATCCTCAAAGCTCTCTCCCCAAATAGACTCGCCGCCCATGCCTGTACCTGTTGGGTCACCGCCTTGAATCATAAAATCCTTAATAATTCTATGAAAAATGAGTCTGTTATAATAACCGTTTTTAGCGTGAGTTGTAAAGTTTTCAACTGTTTTAGGTGCTTCCTTCGGGAAAAGCTTAATTTTAATATCTCCCATATTAGTTTTCATTGTTGCAACTATATCACCCGCAACAGCTTCTTTTAATTGATAAATAGACATTTTTAACCTCCGAAAATCTTTTATAATCCTATTTTACTAACTTTTAAAAAAATTTGCAAGTGCTAATTTAATACTTGTATTTCACCACTATATATAGTATAATACAAAAGATAATAACAATATTTTCAAAGGGGAATGAAAATTATGAAGTGTCCTTTCTGTGCTTTTGAAGAAAGCAAGGTTATCGACTCACGCCCAACCGATGAAGGTCAGCGTATCCGCAGAAGAAGAGAATGTCTTGAATGTGGCAAACGCTTCACAACCTATGAAATAATCGAAAGCTTGCCTATTATCGTTATAAAAAAGGATAAATCCCGTGAAACCTTTAATAGAGACAAGCTTATGACAGGCTTATTGCGTGCCTGCGAGAAGAGACCCGTTTCTTTTGACACTCTCGATAATATGATAGACGAAATCGAGGTTATAATTCAAAACTCACTTGACCGTGAAGTTAGCAGTGAGCGCATTGGCGAACTTGTTATGGAAAAATTAAAGAAAATAGATGAGGTTGCCTATGTTCGTTTTGCTTCGGTTTACCGTCAATTTAAGGACATCAATACCTTTATGACCGAGCTTAACAACCTTTTACGCGAGGACTGATTTTTAATGACCGAAAATATTAAAATGGCAGAGCTTTTACTGCCTAATATCACAAAAACACCCGATTATTATGAAAGCCTTTACCCTGCCCGTAATTTACCCGAGGGTGCAAGGGTTACAAGAATTGCCCCAAGCCCAACAGGTTATTTGCATTTAGGCACATTATTTGCCGCCCTTGTTAACCGAATAACTGCCACATCGTCAGGCGGCATTTTCTACACAAGAATTGAGGATACTGATAAAAAACGAGAAATTGAAGGCGGAATTGAGGATATTATTGATGGTCTCAACCGTTTCGGCATAACCATTGATGAAGGCTTTATTTCGGGCACAAACCAAATGGGTTCCTATGGTCCTTATCAGCAAAGCCAAAGAGCTGAGATCTACCAAACCTATGTTAAGGAATTAATCCGTCAAGGCCTTGCTTATCCTTGCTTTTGCACCGCTGAGGAGTTAGAACAAACAAGAAGCAAGCAAGAGGCTAACAAGCTAAGAACAGGATATTACGGCGAATATGCAAAGCATAGAGATATAACCTTTGAAGAAGCAAAAGCCTTAATTGATCAAGGCAAAAGCTTTGTTATTCGTTTAAAATCAAACGGTAACGAGCAAAACAAAATTATTTTCGAGGATGCTATAAAAGGAAAAATTGAAATGCCCGAAAACGATGAAGATTTTGTTTTACTTAAATCTGACGGTATTCCCACCTATCATTTTGCACACGCTATTGATGACCATTTAATGCGCACCACACATGTGCTTAGAGGAGACGAATGGATTTCATCCGTTCCTAAGCACATTCAGCTTTTCAAAATTTTAGGCTTCAAGCCGGTTAAATACGGCCACATTTCCCCTATTATGAAGCTTGATAACGGAGCAAAGCGTAAAATTTCAAAGCGTAAAGACCCCGAAGCAGCGGTTCATTTCTTTGCCGAACAAGGATATACAAGCGAATCAGTTATCAACTATTTGATGACCGTTGCCGCCTCCGATTTTGAGGACTGGCGCCGTGCAAACGGTAATACTTCGTACAAGCAATTCAAATTTAATCTTAAAAAGATGAGTGTTTCAGGCGCCCTCTTTGATGAAGTTAAGCTTACTGATGTTAGCAAAAATACAGTAGCTCAACTTTCGAGTGGCGAGCTTTACGAATATTTAACTGCTTGGGCCTGCGAATTTGATACCGAGTTTTATAATATATTAACTACAAACCCGCAATATACAAAATCAGTTTTATCCATTGATAGAGATGTTGCAAAGCCCCGCAAGGATATAGCTCGTTTAAGCGAAATTAAAGAATATTTTTCTTATATGTTCCCTGCTCTATACACACCTTGCTTTGAGCTACCAGAAAATATTCTTTCGAGCGATGCTATTGCTTTCTTAGAAAAATACAAGAACGTTTATAATCAACTTGATGACCGACAAAATTGGTTTGATAAGATAAAGCAAATTGCTCCTCAAATTAACTTTGCGGCCGAAACAAAGGAATATAAGGCTAATCCCGATGCATTTAAAGGTCATTCGGGTGACCTTAGCACAGTTCTTCGAATTGCAATAACTGGCAGAAAAAACACTCCCGACCTTTGCAGTATTATGCAAGTTTTGGGCAAGGATGAATGTTTATCCAGAATAGACGCTGCCATTAATTTATTAAAATAAAGGGTTTTTTATATGGAAGAAAATATTTTATTAACAGAAGAAGTAAAAACTTCAAATTTTATTCATGATTTTATTGATGAGGATTTAAAGGAAGGGGTTTATAAAAAGGTGCAAACCCGTTTCCCTCCCGAGCCAAACGGATATCTTCATATTGGTCACGCAAAGGCTATTTGCATTGACTTTGCAACCGCCGAAAAATATGGTGGCACCTGCAATTTAAGGCTTGATGATACCAACCCCACCAAAGAAGATGTTGAGTATGTTGATGCTATAAAGGAAGACATCGAATGGTTAGGCTTTAAATGGGATAACATTTACTTTGCTTCCGACTATTTTGATTTTATCTATGAATGTGCGCTTAAACTTATTGATAAGGGTCTTGCTTATGTTGATGAATCAACACCTGACCAAATTCGAGAAATGCGTGGCACCTTAACCGAGGCAGGTATTAACAGTCCTTATAGAGACCGCCCTATTGAAGAAACCAAGGATTTATTTAAGAGAATGACAAATGGTGAATTTGAAAACGGTGCAATGGTTTTAAGGGCAAAAATTGATATGGCTTCCTCTAATATCAATATGCGTGATCCGGTTATTTACCGCATTATGCACGCCTCACATCACAGAACTGGCGATAAATGGTGCGTTTATCCTATGTATGATTTTGCACACCCGTTAAGCGATGCAAAAGAGGGTGTTACCCACTCCCTTTGCTCACTTGAATTTGAAAACCACAGACCGCTTTATAACTGGTTTTTAGAAGTGCTCGAAATACCCGAGGCGCCAAGACAAATTGAGTTTGCGAGAATGAATGTTAACTATACACTTACTAGCAAGCGCAAATGCTTGAAGCTTGTGAACGATGGCTTGGTTTCAGGATGGGACGATCCGAGAATGGCTACCATCTGCGGTATGAGAAGAAGGGGCTATCCCGCTGAGGCAGTTCGTGCCTTTGTTGATAAAATCGGTGTTTCAAAGGCTTATAGTGTTATAGATTATGCACTTTTGGAATCCTGTGTTAGAGATTATCTTAACCTTAATGCAGAAAGGGCTATGGCTGTTCTTCGTCCCTTAAAGGTTATAATTGATAATTATCCTGAGGATAAAACCGATATCATTGAGGTTGATATTAACCCAAACAAGCCTGAGCTTGGAAAAACTTCGGTTACCTTTTCAAAAGAAATATTTATTGAGCAGGATGATTTTATGCTTAATCCTCCCGGTAAATATTTTAGACTTTGCCCTGAAAAAGAAGTCAGGTTAAAGGGTGCTTATTATATTAAATATGCTTCGCACGAGACCGATGAAAACGGAAACATTACCGCAGTTCACTGCACCTATGACCCTGAAAGCTTTGGCGGTGAGACACCCGACGGAAGAAAGGTTAAAGGCACTTTGCATTGGGTGAGCGCAAAAACTTCACTTGACTGTGAAATCCGACTTTATGAGAGACTTTTCAATGTTCCAAATCCAAGCGACGAAGAGGGCGTTTCCTCCTTTGCCGATAACCTTAATCCCGAATCCTTAACAATTCTTGATGGGTGCAAAATTGATAAATCTCTTAAAAACGTTAAAATTGGTGACACCTTCCAATTTATGCGCCAAGGTTATTTCACAGTTGATAGCGATTCAGCCGATAACAAGCTAATCTTTAACCGCACCGTAGCCCTTAAAGACTCTTTTGTTAAGAAGGCGTAAAAATGAGAGTAAATGATATTTTTGATTTTTTAAAGCAACACTTTCCGCTCCACCTTGCTTGTGATTTTGATAATGTTGGTTTGCTCATTGGGGATAAAAACAGCGAGGTAAAAAATATTCTTGTTTCGCTTGACTGCACCCATAAAACAATCGACGATGCCATCGTCAAAAATTGTGAGCTAATAATTACCCATCATCCCGTAATTTTCGAGCCATTAAAGAAAATACCGTCGGGTACTATTGTTCATAGACTCATAAAAAGCGATATCTCGGTAATTTCAATGCACACAAATTTAGATGTTGCCGAGGGCGGTGTTAATTCTTGCCTTTGCAAAGCTCTCGGACTTACTGATATACAGTTTGTCACAGCATCAGATGGTTTTACCCTTCAAAGCGGTAGGCTATCCCCTATTTGTGCTGATGATTTTGCCAAGCGTGTCAAAGAGCGTTTAGGTGGCGTGATTAAGTATGTTGATGGCAAAAAAGCTATTGAAAAGGTTTTAGTTTGTTCAGGTAGCGGTGGCAGTTCAATTTATGATGCTATAAGCTTTGGATTTGATGCTCTTGTTACTGCGGACGTTAAGCATAATCAGTTCCTAAGCGCCGCAGATAATTCAGTTAGTCTTTTTGATTGCGGTCATTTTCACACCGAGGATGTTATTATAGATCCACTAACCGAGCTTTTAAAACAACAATTTCCAAAAGTTAACTTTTATGCAAACCACCATTCTTATATTAAATTTATTTAAGGAGTGCTTCTGCACTCCTTTTTATTTTATATGTATTTAATATTTATTTTAGGGCAAAACTTTAATTGGTGATATTTTTGATAACAATTATTATTAGAACAATTATTCTATATTTGTTCGTAACATTTGGAATTAGACTTATGGGCAAAAGGCAAATCGGAGATATGCAACCCAACGAGCTCGTTGTAACCTTGCTTATCTCTGAAATCGCCGCAATTCCCTTGCAAGATACATCGCAACCGATTTTGTTTGGTATTATTGCAATTTTTATTTTAGTTATATTGGAAATTGTTATTTCAGTTTTAGCAATGAAATGCCCTTTTGTCAGAAAAGTTATGAGCGGAAAATCTATTGTTGTTATTAAAAACGGGGTTATTGACCAAAAAGCTATGAAAAGCGTTAGAATGACAGTTTTAGATTTGGTTGAACTTTTACGAGGACAAAACGTTTTTGACATTTCAACCGTTGCCTTTGCAGTTTTAGAAGTAAACGGCGACCTTAGTGTTTTGCTTAAAGGTGAGGAACAAACCATTAGTGCGAAGGATTTGAATATAAAAAAGAACGAGGATGCTCTACCCTTGCCCGTTATTAGCGATGGAATTATTTTAAAGGATTCCTTAATGGCTCTAAATATTTCGGAAAACGAACTAAAAAACACACTAAATACTAATCCAAAAGATATTTTTCTTTTAACACTTGATAGATTAGGCAATAAAAATCTCATAAGAAAGAAGAAATAAAATGAAACGAATAATAGCCGCCGCCATTTTGACGGCAGCGGTCATATTTTTTTATATTTTTGGTTATTTTTTCATTGATAAATCGGTAAAAAAAGCCGAAAAGCTATTAGAATCTTGCGCAGTAAGCTACGAAACCTCAAACAACGCAAAGGCTCAATCGGTTAAACTGCAAGAATTTTGGTCCGATATAGAGGGTACATTATCAGTTTTTGCAAACCATGCTATTATTGATGATATTGAACTTGCAATAGGCTCACTTTCTATATACAGTAATACCGACCAAAACGAAATATTTATGGAATATTGGGCAACCGTTAAAACGCTATTGCATCAATTAATGGAAGATACAAAGCCATCTGCACACAGTATTTTGTGAATTGATGCATAAATATGCGAGTTCGTGTTGACAAATTCGCATATTTATGATATACTCTTCGTGTAAATAATGTTGCTAAGCAACAAGTTAGGAGAGTTATATATGAAAAAAATCATCAGTTTAATTTTGGCAACCCTGTTACTTTTAACATTTGCAGGTTGCGGCAGCAAGGATGACAATGTTTTAATTATGGCAACCAACGCTGCATTCCCTCCATACGAGTATATTGAAGATGGCGAATATGTTGGTATTGACGTTGAAATTGCCACCCTTATTGCCGAAGAATTAGGTATGGAGCTCGAAATAAAGGATGTTGAGTTTGGTTCTATTATCGGCGGTGTTCAGTCCGGCAAGTATGACATTGGTATGGCAGGTATGACAGTTACCGAGGACCGCAAGAAGAATGTTAATTTCTCTACAACCTATGCAACAGGTATTCAATCGGTTATAGTTAAAGAGAGTGCTCTTTACACCTCTTACGAGGATTTCTATACAGGATTTGATGATAAAGGCAACCCCACAGGCGTTAAGGAAGGCATCAAGATTGGTGTTCAACAGGATACAACAGGTGATATCTATTGTTCATCAAAACCTGCCGAATGGGGCTTTGGCGAAGAAAATGTAATCCGTTATAAAACAGGTGCCGATGCTGTTCAAGCGCTTATTGAAGGAAAGGTTACTGCTGTTATCATCGATAACGAACCCGCTAAGGCATTCGTTGCTGCTAACACAGGTCTTCTTATTCAGGCAACCGAATTTGCAAACGAGGACTATGCTATTGCGATTAACAAAGAGGATACTGAATTACTTAAAAAAGTAAACGATGCTCTTAAAAAGCTTACCGATAACGGTGAAATTCAAAAAATCGTTGATAAGTATATTAAATAATTATTTGAAATTTGGCCTCATTCGATTAAACGAGTGAGGCTGATTTTTCAATAACATAAGGAGAAGCTAATGAAAGAATGGTTTAATGGACTTTACGATGAATTCTTTCTCAACTTTATTAAGGATAATCGTTGGGAATGGATAGTTAAAGGTCTCGCCAACACACTTATTATCACATTCTTCGCAACACTAATTGGTATTTTAATTGGTGTTGTTATCGCTATCGTTCGCTCTACATACGATAAAAACGGCGAAGCATTAAAGAAAACAAACACCGTTAGGTATTACCTTCTTGCATTTTTTAACTCAATTTGCAAGATTTATCTAACTATTATAAGAGGAACACCTGTTGTTGTTCAACTACTCATTATGTATTTTGTTATTTTAGCCTCATCTAATAATGAAACTATGATAGCAATAATTGCTTTTGGAATTAACTCGGGTGCTTATGTTGCCGAAATTTTCAGAGGCGGTATTATGTCGGTTGATAAGGGACAGTTTGAGGCTGGAAGAAGCCTCGGCTTTAACTATATTCAAACAATGATATATATCGTTGTTCCCCAAATGTTCAAAATCGTTTTACCAACACTTTGTAACGAATTTATTGTTCTTTTAAAGGAAACCTCAATAGCAGGTTATGTTGGTATTGTTGACCTAACAAAAGCAGGTGACCTTATAAGAGGAAGAACCTTCTCGGCATTTATGCCCCTTATTGCAGTTGCTATTATTTATCTTGTAATAGTTATGCTCTTCACTTGGCTTGTTGGCAAGCTCGAAAGGAGGCTGAGAAACAGTGACCACTAATAAAACACTAATAAAGGTTGAAAATCTCCAAAAGTCCTTTGGTGATTTAGAGGTTTTAAAGGGTATTGATATTGAAATTAAAAAAGGTGAGGTTGTTTGTATTATTGGACCCTCGGGTTCGGGAAAATCCACCTTTTTAAGAACGCTTAATATGCTCGAAAATCCAACAGACGGTCACATTTATTTTGATTCGGTTGATATAACCAACCCTGAAACAGATATTAATCTTCACCGTCAAAAAATGGGAATGGTTTTTCAGCAGTTTAATCTATTTCCTCATATGACTGTGCTTAAAAATATGACAATTGCCCCCATAAAGCTTTTAAAGCTTTCCAAGGCAGTAGCTGAGGAACGTACTATAAAGCTACTTGAAAGGGTTGGCCTTTCCGATAGGGCAAATTCCTATCCCTCTCAGCTTTCGGGCGGTCAAAAGCAAAGAGTTGCCATTGTTAGAGCACTTTGTATGCAGCCCGAGGTTATGCTCTTTGATGAGCCCACCTCCGCACTTGATCCCGAAATGGTTGGTGAAGTGCTTGAAGTTATGAAAAACCTTGCCGAAGACGGAATGACCATGGCGGTTGTTACACACGAAATGGGCTTTGCCCGTGAGGTTGCTGACCGTGTTCTCTTTATAGACCAAGGTATTATTATGGAGCAAGGCACCCCCGAAGAACTTTTTTCTAACCCCAAAAGTCCTCGCTTGAAGGACTTCTTGAGTAAAGTAATTTAAAGGACTGATTTTATGGCAAACATTTGGCACGATATTTCACCTAAACGTATAACACCCGAAGATTTTATATGTGTTGTTGAAATATCAAAAGGCAGCAAGAAAAAATATGAGCTTGATAAGGAAACTGGTTTTATTATACTTGACCGTATTCTTTACACCTCAACCCATTATCCCGCTAATTATGGCTTTATTCCCAGAACCTATGGTGATGATAACGACCCTCTTGATGTTCTTCTGCTCTGCACAGAAAAATTAGAGCCATTAACCTTGGTTCGTGCATACCCCATTGGTGTTATCAATATGATGGACAATGGACGAAGCGATGAAAAAATCATTGCTATTCCCTTTAATGATCCTACCTATAATTCATATAAAAATATTGATGACCTACCCGAGCATATTTTTGATGAAATGAAGCATTTCTTTGAGGTTTATAAAACCCTTGAAAACAAGGAAACAGCGGTAAATGAATGTTTAGGAAAAGAAAAAGCAATTGATATTATTAAAAATGCAATAGATAATTATAAAATCAATTTTTGTTAGTAGGTGTTGTAAATGAGATACATTATGTTAAGATTTCCCGAAGGCAAGCCAAAGGCTTTTACTATGAGCTATGATGATGGTGTTAAGGATGATATTCGTTTTATTGAAACAATAAATAAGTATAATCTTAAAGCCACCTTCAACCTTAACAATAGTGCTTTTGGCAATGAAAATAGATTAAATGAGCAAGAAATCAAGGATTATATTTTAGCTAACGGTCACGAAATCGCCATACACGGCGAATTTCATAGGGCAAACGGAATCATTTCTCCGAAGGACGGTATAGCAGATGTTCTTAATTGTAGAATTGCTCTTGAAAAACTAAGCGGTAAGATAATAAGGGGAATGGCGTATCCCGATTGCGGAATTACCCGTTTTTCCCAGCCTACAACATACTCAAAGGTTAAAAATTATCTAACTGATTTAGGCATCGCCTATTCAAGAACATTATCTGGTGATAACAACAGTTTTTTACTCCCGAATGACTGGCACGCTTGGATGCCTACAGCTCACCACCGAAATCCAAAAGTGCTTGATTATTTAAACCAATTTGTTAACGTTGATATTTCAAAAGGTTATCTTCCCTCTCTATATCCTCGACTTTTCTATCTATGGGGTCACACCTATGAATTTGAAAATCATAGTGAATGGGATTTACTCGAAGAAATTTGCCAAACAGTTACTAAATATGATAATATTTGGTTTGCTACCAATATCGAAATTTATGATTATGTTACTGCCTATAATTCGCTGATTTTCAGCGCAGATAACTCTCTTGTTTATAATCCTACTTTGTTAACCGTTTGGTTCACAGCTGATAATGTTCTATATAAAATAGATTCGGGTGAAACAATAGAAATTAAATAAAAAATTTAAAGCTGACGGATAAAACCGTCAGCTTTATTTATTTTAGAAACCTTTGAATTTTGTAATGGAAAATTGACATATACCACATTGCCATTTTAGAAACAGCAATATCGTAAATTATAAAAACTGCATTTGCCATCAAAAGCAAAATAATTGCACCGTATATTCCAAGGGCGGTTATAGAATCGGTTGGAATACCAAAAAGCGAAGCGATTAAAAAATAGGCAATTAAAACTGCTGCATTAAATAATATTATTTTTATAACCCATTCAATAATTGGTTTATTAATTCTCTCAATAATCGCCTTTAATATTGGATAATAACCGAAAAAGCAAATATATAATAGCTTACTTTCGGGTTCGGCGAGCAAAAAAACTAAAAATGCTGAGGAAATATATGCACCTACTGCCCACTTAGAGTCCAACTCTATTACCAAAACCATTATAAACAAGCCTGCAATAGCGGGAATTGCATAGGTAAGATACGGAAAATAGGATAAGAGCATAAAAACCGTTGCCAATGCTGCCAATAATGCTGAAATGGTTGTTTTTTTAGTATTTTTCATAGGCTTAACAACAACGAATCAGGTCGCCGCCCATACATTCACAGCAACAATCGGCACATAAAAGACTCGAACAACAATCGCAAGAGCTCATACCGCCGCCATAACTGCGGTATGGGTTATACTGTCTACCCGACTGCCTCTGAGCGTTATTAAGTGCAGTCCTATATTCAGGGTTCATAGGATCCATTCTTGAAGCTGTTGCAAAGCTTGTATATGCTTGATCAAACCAACCTCTTCTATATAAAACTGTACCATTTAAAAAGTACCATTCGGCATTTCTATTCTGAGGCGGAACTCCATCAAGCACCTCTTGGGCTTGTTCAAGCCTGCCCTGGTTAATGAGGCTTCTGATCTCCGGAAATGAGGATGCGGCATTTTGATAATTACCACCCGAATTTTTACTCTTATTTCTGCGATTATTCATTATCGCATCATAAGCCTCATTAATTTCCTTCATCTTCTCTCCCGCTAAATCGGAAAGAGGATTATCAGCATAATTATCGGGATGATATTTTCTGGCAAGCTCTCTGTAAGCATCCTTAATCTGCTCTTCGGTAGCATTTTTATCAACACCTAACACTGAATAAGGGTCTTTCATATCTCTAACTCCTTTTTAAAGGTTTCTTCCAAACCTAAATAAATAATATTTTCTAAAATAGATTTATATTTCTTGATATCAAGCAATTCAAGGGCTCTTGCCGCCTCATTTACGCAAAAATACAACTGAGGCAGTACCCTTTCTTCTATTAAAGGCTTTATATCGCCCGTTACGGCGTTTTTAAAAACATTATAAGAATTATGCTTAATATCATCTTGAAGGTCACAAGCCGCATCTAAAAGGTAAATATACCTGCCCAAACAATAACCCAAACGCTCCAAAACTCTTTTTTGAATTTGATCATTGCTACATAGCATCAAAATTTTCGAAAGCATTATTGCAGTAGGATCACACGCTTTATCAATAGAACACTCGTTTCTATTTTCCAATTCCTTTTGCTTAGCAATATAATTTTCAACCGCTTCCTCTATCACAGGATATTGCCTTTTCGCCTTGTTGTGTGCAAAAGAGAAAAAAGGCAACAAGCAAAAAGCTCCAACTTTCTTAAAGCCCTTTTCATCGTCAATATTATCCTTTAATTTATAATAAAGCATAATCATTGCTGCCGCTGAGGGCATTTGAAGGTCTTGGGTATTCTTAGAATAATTACACTTTTTAAGCGGATTAAAGGCACAGCATTTTCTTTCAATACCACGGCAGCCTTCCTTCATAGCCATATTCAAAACTGCTAAAAAAGTGAAATCATAGCTAAGTGTGAAACGAGAAAGCAAGCCATAATTTTTACCGAGACTGCGGCAAAGAGAACAATAAACCGCCTTGTATATTTCAAAATCCTTGATTTTCATTTCAGGCTTCGCAGCTCTGATATAGCCAAACATCCGTTTCACCTCGTAAATCATTCTATACTAAAACAACGCTTCATTGATGAATAATGTGTTAATATTAATTAAAGCATATTTTTTAAGAATTTTCCCGTGTAAGACTTTTCGCATTTGCAAATCTTCTCAGGAGTTCCGCTTGCAACAACGGTTCCGCCGCCATCTCCACCTTCTGGACCTAAATCTATAATATGGTCGGCAGTTTTAATAACATCCAGATTATGCTCTATCACAAGCACCGTATTACCCGCATCAACAAAACGCTGTAAAACCTCAATCAGCTTATGAACATCGGCAGTATGAAGCCCTGTTGTTGGCTCATCAAGAATATATATGGTTTTTCCCGTACCCCTTTTTGAAAGCTCGGTAGCTAATTTAACTCGCTGCGCCTCACCGCCCGAAAGGGTTGTTGCGGGCTGACCAATTTTAATATAACCGAGGCCAACATCAAAAAGCGTTTTTAGCTTGCGACTAATTTTAGGAATACTTTCAAAGAAATACATTCCCTCTTCAACCGTCATTTCAAGAACATCGTAAATACTTTTGCCTTTGTATTTAACACTTAACGTTTCTCTATTATATCGACTGCCACCGCAAACCTCACAAGGAACATAAATATCGGGTAAAAAGTGCATTTCAATTTTTAAAATACCGTCTCCCTGACAAGCCTCACATCTTCCGCCCTTAACATTAAAGGAAAATCGACCTGCATTATAACCGTGCATTTTAGCATCCTTGGTGGAAGCAAAAAGCTCTCTTATATCGGTGAAAACACCTGTATAGGTTGCAGGATTTGAACGGGGTGTTCTACCAATGGGGGCTTGGTCGATATTTATTATTTTATCTAAATATTCAACTCCCTCAATTGATTTATACTTGCCCGCAATAGTTTTTGCATTATTAAGTTTGTTAGCCAAAACCTTATAAAGAATATCATTAACAAAGGATGATTTTCCACTACCAGAAACACCTGTAACGCAAGTAAAGGTTCCTAAGGGAATTTTAACATTAATATTTTTAAGATTATTTTCGGCGGCTTCAAAAACGGTTAGATAGTTACCATTTCCCTTTCTTCTCTCTTTTGGAACGGGGATTTGCTTTCTACCCGTCAAATAATCAGAGGTTAAAGAAGCTTCACATTTTTTAAGGCTTTCTAAATCACCGGCAAAAACAACTTGGCCACCATGGATTCCGGCTCCGGGACCAATATCAACAATATAATCTGCCGCACGCATCGTATCCTCATCGTGCTCAACAACAATCACAGTATTTCCTAAATCACGAAGTCTTTTAAGTGTGGCGATTAAACGCTCATTATCTCTTTGATGAAGACCAATACTTGGCTCATCAAGAATATAAAGCACACCCATGAGAGAAGAACCGATTTGAGTAGCAAGCCTTATTCTTTGACTCTCACCGCCCGAAAGAGTACCCGAAGAGCGAGAAAGATTTAGATATTCGAGACCAACACTTTGCAAAAAGGTTAATCGTTCCTTAATCTCTTTAAGAATCGGTTCGGCAATCATAGAATCTCGTTTGCCAAACACTAAATTCTCAATAAATTCAAGCTCGGCAATAACCGACATATCACAAAACTCTTTAATATTTTTACCGCCAACCGTAACCGCCAAAAATTCGGGTTTGAGCCTCGCACCCGAACACTCGGGGCAATCGCTTTCGGTCATATAACTCTCAATTTCATTTCTTGAATAATCGCTCGTTGTTTCTTTATATCGCCTTTCGAGATTATTAACAACACCTTCAAATGTGGCATAATAGGTTCCGCCGCCATAATCAGAATTTCTAACAAGCTTTATTTTTATATCCCCCGTGCCATAAAGCACTACATTTTTTGCTTTATCACTAAGCAGCTTCCAAGGAGTATTAACATCGAAACCATAATGCTCAGCAAGACCTCTATAATACATTTCTGCAATAGAGCTTGCATCCGGATGAAACCAAGTATTCACTCCCCAACCTGATGCTTTTATACATCCCTCAATTAAGGATTTATTTTCATCGTTTATAATAAGGCGAGGGTCAACCTTCATAAACACACCTATACCTGTGCAAACAGGACAGGCTCCCATTGGATTATTAAAGGAAAACATAGTTGGTGTTAACTCAGGAATACTGATACCGTGCTCATCACATGCATAGCTTTGGGAAAATTGCAGCTCCTCACCGCCTATAACATCAACCGCAACAAGACCGCCTGAGAGCTTTGCGGCAGTTTCAATACTATCAGTAAGTCGGGAAACAATATCTTCTTTCAAAACAAGTCGGTCAACAACAACCTCTATCATATGTTTTTTGTTCTTTTCGAGCTTTATTTCTTCTGATAAATCGAAAATATTACCGTCTATCCTAACCCTTGAATAACCCGATTTTCTTGCCGCTTCAAGCTCCCTTGAATGTTCGCCCTTTCTTCCCTTTACAATAGGCGAAAGTATTTGAAATTTAGAGCCAATGGGCAGCTTCATAACAACATCAACAATTTGGTCGGTGGTTTGCTGGCTGATTTCCTTTCCGCATATAGGACAATGAGGAATACCCACCCTTGCATAAAGTAATCTTAAATAATCATAAATCTCGGTGACTGTTCCCACGGTTGAACGAGGATTTTTTGAGGTTGTTTTTTGGTCGATTGAAATTGCAGGCGAAAGTCCTTCAATTGTATCAACATTGGGCTTTTCCATTTGTCCCAAGAACTGACGGGCATAAGAGGATAGGGATTCAACGTATCTGCGCTGTCCCTCTGCATAAATGGTATCAAACGCCAAGGAGGATTTGCCGCTTCCTGAAAGACCTGTAAAAACAACCAGCTTATCCCTTGGAATTTCAACATCAATATTTTTTAAGTTGTGCTCCGCAGCACCCTTAATAATTAATTTATCACTTGCCAAGCTAATCACCTTGAAATATATTCTCCTTCTATTTTACGACAAATTATTTTTAAAGTAAATACTTTTATTATTATTTGCGAATAGAAATTTATAATTCTTTCACTTAATCTCTATTGACATAAAAATTATGAGGTTCTATAATATAAACAGTAATTTTTAGGAGATTTTAATGAAAAAGATTTTGTCATACCTGAAACCTTTTAAGATGAAAATGACAATAGGGCTTTTAATAAAAATAACCGGCACTATGGCCGAGTTGTTTTTGCCCTTTTTGTTAACTTACATTTTAGAAAATGTAATTGTTTCAAAGCAAGTTAATAAAATCATTTTTTATGGCGTTGTTATGATTTTTTGCAGCGCTATTGCTTGTGCCTCAAATATTCTTGCAAACCGAATTGCCGCAAGGGTAACAACCGATTTTTCAAAGGCAATGCGAATGGAACTTTTTGAAAAAACACTTTATCTTTCGGCAAGAGATACCGATGCATTTACCGTTCCATCTCTTGAAGCCAGAATAACAAACGATACATATAACGTTCATAATTTTATCGGAATGATGCAAAGAATGGGTGTTAGAGCCCCTATTTTGCTAATTGGCGGCGTTTCTATAACCCTTATATTAGATAAAGCGCTTGCTTTGGTTATGATAGCAACCCTTCCATTGATTTTTCTCTCGGTTTACAGTATTTCGAGAAAAGGAACACCACTTTTCTCGCAAGTGCAAAAATCAAACGATAATATGATAAGGGTTGTTCGTGAGGATATTAGCGGCATTAGGGTTATTAAAGCCCTTTCAAAAAATGAATATGAAAACTCTCGCTATGATAGTGTTAATCTCGAACTCACCAAAAAAGAGCGTTTTGCAGGCTCCATTATGGGTATTATAAACCCTGTTATGACACTTTTAATGAATTTAGGAATTGCAGCAGTTGTTGCAGTTGCGGCATTTAGGGTTTCAAAGGGACTTTCCTCTACGGCAACAATTATTGCATTTATGCAGTATTTCACCCTGATTTCAATGGCTATGATGTCACTTTCTCGAATGCTCGTTATGTATACAAAATGCGCCGCATCTGCTAATAGAATTTCTGAGGTTATATGCACAGAGGATAAATTCAAGGTTATTCCCTCAGACAAAATTATAGATGACCAAAATCATATCATATTTAACAATGTTAGTTTTTCCTATCTTGGCAAGAAGGATAATCTTAAAAATCTTTCCTTTAAAATTAAAAAAGGTGGTAGGTTTGGTATTATTGGCGCAACTGGTAGCGGAAAATCCACCCTTATCAAACTGCTTTTAAGGTTCTATGAAGCTGGTAGCGGCGAAATTTTTATTGATGGCAAAAATATTACCTCCTATAACCGCAAACAATTAACCGATATGTTTGGCACCGTTTTACAAAACGACTTTATTTATGCCGATACAATTGAAGAAAACATTCGTTTTGGCAGAGATATTTCAAAAGAGGATATAATAAAAGCTGCAAAAATTGCCCAAGCACATGATTTTATAACCGCCTTTGCAGACGGTTATTCTCACGCACTGTCTCCAAAGGGCACAAATCTCTCCGGCGGACAAAGACAGCGTATTTTAATCGCTCGTGCAATAGCAAATAATCCAAAAATTCTTATTCTTGATGATTCTTCCTCGGCACTCGATTATAAAACCGATGCCTCGCTTCGTGCTGCCTTAGATAGCGAGATGAGGTCTTCCACAGTTGTAACAGTTGCTCAGCGTGTTAGCTCGGTTAAAAATTGCGACCTCATAATCGTTCTTGAAAACGGAAATATTATTGGAAGCGGAACAAACGACGAATTAATGGAAACCTGTTCTCAATATAGAGAAATAAGTGAATCACAAATGGGAGGTGCTTTTGTTGACTAATAGCTCTCCTAATAAACCAAAAAGAGACAATAAGAGTATATTTTTGCGACTTGGCAAATATGTTCTTTCTCAGTGGCATTTATTTATCCCCGCAGTTGCCTTCACATTGCTTTCAAATCAGCTTTCTCTATTAGGTCCCAAATACTCAGGTGCCGCAATAGATGCTATTGAAGGCTCTACCTCTGTTAATTTCCCAGCAGTTTTTGAAAATGTTATTAAAATGATAATATGCTACACCGCATCCGCACTTTTATCCTATTTGCTGGCAGTTATAATGATTAATTTAAGTCAAAATATCGTTTATAAAATGCGAAAGCAGTTGTTTGAAAAATTAAACACTCTGCCTGTTGGCTTTTTTGATACTCACCCAACAGGTGATATCATCAGTCATCTTTCTTATGACATTGACACTATAAATAGCACCCTTTCGCACGATTTGGTGCAGGTTATGACAAGCATTTATACCGTTGTTGGCTCACTCATTTTTATGTGGCAAATATCAAAGCCAATGATTTTAATATTTGTTTTCACCGTTCCTGTTTCAATTTTATTTACCCGTTATCGCTCCAAAAAGGTTCGTCCACTATTTAGTGCAAGGTCAAAAAAATATGGCGAACTTAATGGATATGCCGAAGAAATGCTTTCAGGTGCACGAACAATTGAGGCCTACGGTAGACAAGATGTTATTTCAAAAAGATTTTCCAAGCACAACCACGCCGCAATGGATGCATATTATAAAGCGGAATATAATGCCGCTCTGCTATTCCCCTCTATTAACCTTATAAATAATATTTCAATAACCCTTGTGGCAGTTTTTGGCGGTATACTTTATATGCTTTCACAAAATGGCACAGTAGCAAAAGCCTCTATTTTCTTTTTATCGCTCGGCGGTATTGCACAGTTTGTTCAATATTCAAGAAAATTTGCAGGCCCAATAAATGAGTTTTCAAATATTTTACACGAGTTTCAGTCAGCATTTTCTGCCGCCGAAAGAGTTTTTTCCATACTTGATGAGAAGCCCGAGCCGCTTGATGCTACCGATGCCGTTTCACTTAAAAATGTTGAGGGTAATGTTGAAATTGATAACATTACCTTTGGCTACACACCCGAGAAAACCATTCTTAAAAATGTTTCGGCCACCGCAAAAAAAGGCAAAACGATAGCAATCGTAGGACCAACCGGTGCAGGAAAAACAACTATAATTAACCTACTGATGCGTTTTTATGATGCGCAGTCAGGCGAAATCAGGTTAGATTCAATTCCAACCCTTAAAATCAAGCGTACCGATTTGCGACTTGCCTACACAATGGTTTTACAAGATACATGGCTATTTTACGGAAGCATTTATGATAATATAGTTTATGGCAAAAAGGATGCAACCAAGCAACAGGTTATGGCAGCAGCTAAGGCTGCTAGGATAGACGATTTTGTTCACACCCTACCCGATGGTTATGACACCATTCTTTCGGACGATGGTGTTAACATTTCAAAGGGTCAAAAACAGTTAATTACCATAGCAAGAGCATTTTTATCAGATGCTCCAATGCTCATTCTTGACGAGGCAACCTCAAATGTTGACTCACGAACCGAAATAAAAATTCAAGAGGCAATGACCGAGCTAATGAAGCATAAAACCTGCTTTATAATTGCCCACCGCTTATCAACAATTCAAAATGCTGATACTATTCTTGTTGTTCGTGACGGTGAAATTACCGAACAAGGAAATCATAACGAATTGTTAAAGCTTGGCGGATTTTATAGCACGCTTTATAATTCACAATTCTCTTAATTTTTATAGAGTTTATGGAATAATAATTTTAGAAATATTTGCGAGGTGAGATAAGTGCCGGATAAATTCATTTTACATTCAAAATATAAACCCACGGGCGACCAACCGCAGGCTATTGAAAAATTGACCGAAGGGATTAAAAATGGATTAAAAGAACAAGTTTTGCTGGGTGTAACAGGTTCAGGAAAGACGTTTACAATGGCTAATATCATCGAAAAAGTTAACCGCCCGACCCTCGTTCTCGCTCATAATAAAACACTTGCCGCACAACTTTGCAGTGAGTTTAGAGAATTCTTCCCTGAGAATGCGGTGGAATATTTTGTGTCCTATTACGACTATTATCAGCCCGAGGCATATCTTCCCGGAACTGATACTTATATTGAAAAGGATTCCTCAATTAATGATGAAATTGATAAGCTTCGTCACAGTGCTACCTGTGCTCTTTCCGAGCGGCGAGATGTTATAATTGTAGCCTCAGTCTCCTGCATTTACTCGCTCGGTAACCCAATCGACTATCGAAATATGGTTATTTCCTTGCGAGAGGGTATGCAAAAGGGCCGTGATGAACTACTTGCCAAGCTTGTTGATTTGCAGTATGAGCGAAATGATATCAACTTTATTAGAAACAAATTCCGAGTTCGTGGAGATACAGTCGAAATTTTTCCCGCTTATTCAATGGAAAATGCAATAAGGGTGGAGTTCTTTGGTGATGAAATCGAGCGAATTTGCGAAATTAACACTCTAACGGGTGAAATTAAGGCTTTGCTTTCGCACATTGCTATTTACCCTGCCTCTCATTACATTGTGCCACAGGATAAGTTAGAAGAGGCATTAACTGAAATAAAGAATGAGATGGAGCAACGAGTTGAATTCTTTATTGAAAATCAACAACTCATAGAAGCACAGCGAATCAGGCAGCGCACCGAATATGACATTGAAATGTTAAGAGAAATAGGAACCTGCAAGGGCGTTGAAAACTATTCGAGAGTTCTTTCAAGAAGAACGCCCGGCAGCACCCCCTCTACCCTACTTGATTATTTCCCCGATGATTTCATTTTGTTTGTTGATGAATCACACGTTACACTACCTCAGGTTAGAGGTATGTTCGGCGGTGATAGAGCGAGAAAAGAAAACTTAGTTGAATATGGTTTTAGGCTTCCATCGGCATTTGATAACCGACCTTTAAATTTCGAGGAGTTTTATAATCACATAAACCAAGCAATTTTTGTTTCGGCAACCCCTCAAATCTTTGAAAAAGAACGCTCAGCGCAAATAGTTGAGCAGGTTATTCGTCCAACGGGACTCTTAGACCCCGTAATTTCAGTTAGACCGAGCGAAAATCAAATCGATGACCTTGTTCACGAAATTAATTTACGCACTGCTAAAAAACAGCGAGTGCTTATAACAACTCTAACCAAAAAAATGGCAGAGGATTTAACCGATTATCTCGAAAACCTTAACATTAAGGTTAAATATATGCACTATGACATTGATACCATCGAAAGAATGGAAATAATTCGTGATTTAAGACTTGGTGAATTTGACGTTTTGGTTGGCATTAACCTTTTAAGAGAAGGTTTAGATATTCCCGAGGTTTCCTTAGTTGCAATACTTGATGCCGATAAGGAGGGCTTTTTAAGAAGCGAAACCTCTTTGGTACAAACTATTGGACGAGCCGCCCGAAATGCCGAAGGCGAGGTTATAATGTATGCTGACACGGTTACACCCTCAATGGAGGCCGCAATAAGAGAAACCGAGCGCCGTAGGTCCATTCAGCAAAAATATAATCTTGATAACAATATAACACCAAAAACCATCATAAAGGGTGTTCACGAGATTATTGAAATTGGAAGCAAAACCCATAGCAACAAGCCTATTTCAAAGCTTTCGAAAGCTGAACGAGAAGCAGAAATCAAGCGCCTAACTTATGAAATGAAGCAGGCTGCAAAAATCCTCGAATTTGAGCACGCCGCTATTCTAAGGGATAAAATTGAAAAGTTACGCAAGCAAAAATAATAGAAACCGCACTTAAAAGTGCGGTTTCTATTATTGTTTTAAATACATAAAGTATTGGCATTTAATCATACCGTTATAGAGCTTTCGGCGTTTATCGGCGGTCTTGCCAAAAAAGCTTTCAAACTCATCGTGTGGGCTAATAATACAGTACTTTTGTCCATCACCCATAACAAATCTCTCTCCCATAACCCGATAAAGCTCCTCGGCAGCCTTAACATCCAGAAGCCTTTCACCATAAGGTGGATTTGTAACGGTTAACGAGCGCTCCTTTGGCGCAATAAACTGCTTTACATCTTGAACTGATGCTTTAATATACTTTTCAACCCCTGCTTTTTTAGCGTTTGCCATTGTTAGTTCAACACAAGCGGGGTCAATATCGTATCCAAAGGCTTTGAAATCAATATTATGTCTTATTAAATCCTGAGCTCTTGTGCGCTCATCACGCCAAATTTGCGGGTTTAAAAAGCCAAATCTTTCGGCAGCAAAATATCTTCTAAGACCTGGTGCAATATTTGCCGCCATTAGTGCCGATTCTATAAGCAGCGTTCCGCTACCGCAAAAGGTATCAAACATTAGAGTATCGGGGTATATTCTTGCTAAATCACACATTGCCGCCGCCAAGGTTTCTTTAAGAGGCGCCTCGTTGGAATTTCTTCTGTATCCTCTTTTATGAAGTCCCTCGCCCGAGGTATCTATCATAACAGTAACCCGATTTTTATGAATTGAAAATCTAATCTTAACCACAGAACCTGTTTCGGCAAAATAAGAAACTGAATATTTAAGTTTTAACCTTTCAACAATAGCTTTTTTGATGATAGATTGACAGTCAGGTATGCTAAAAAGCTGTGAATTAATGCTCCAGCCCGCCGCAACGGGAAAGGCATCGTCACGGGCTATATAATCTTCCCAAGGCAAAGCCTTAACACCATCAAACAGTTCTGTAAAGCTTGTTGCCTCAAACTCACCAACATTTATAAGTATGCGCTCGGCAAATCTCGAACAAATATTGGCACGAGCAAGCATATTTTCATCGCCCGAAAGTAAAACTCTACCATTTTCGGTAACGATATCTTGGAAACCCATTCGCCTAAACTCGTTTGCGGCAACACTTTCAATACCAAACAAGCAGGGCGCAACTAATTTCAAATTTTTCATTATTTAACCTCTTTTGTTGCGTGTCTCGTAACATAACAACCTATATTAACCGCAACAGGCAAGCCTGCTATGTGGGTTGGAGCGGTTTCAATATTAACCGCCAATGCGGTTGTTTTGCCGCCAAAACCTTGTGGACCGATATTAAGCTGATTTATTTTTTGAAGTAATTCATTTTCAAGCTCGCTATAATATGAATCTTGATTTCTGAAATTAATATCTCTGCAAAGTGCCTTTTTTGAAAGCAGAGCGCATTGCTCAAAATCGCCGCCAATACCAACACCAACAACCATTGGCGGACAAGGGTTATTAGAAGCAGCTTTAACAATTTCGAGAACGGCATTAATAACGCCCTCTCTCGAATCAAAGGGGGTCAACATTCGTATACCACTCATATTTTCGCTACCAAAGCCCTTTGGTGCAACCGTTATTTTAACGCTATCACCTTTTATAATAGTTGAATGAATAATTGCAGGTGTGTTATCATTAGTATTCACTCTTAAAAGTGGGTCACTAACCACCGATTTTCTTAACAAGCCATCACGGTATCCTATACGAACACCCTCGTTAACCGCATCGTATAAATCGCCATCAACAAAATGAACATCCTGTCCTATCTCTAAAAAAACAACCGCCATACCTGTATCCTGGCAAACAGGAATATTATATTCTTCTGCCTTTTCAATATTCTTTTTCAAATCGCAAAGCACCGAGTAAGCAAGCCGATTAGTTTCGCCGCAAATAGCAGAGTCTATTCCCGAAACAATGTCACACGGTAGCTTTTTGTTAGCCAAAATACATAACTCGGAAACTGTATCGGCTATTTTTTTGCAAGAAATCTCATTTATCATAATTTTCTCCTAAAACAAAAGGCGGAATTGCCCAAGGGGAAATTCCACCTAAAAAATCACTTTACTGCACCACGTTTTGAACGCTTAACCTCGGGATTTTTTCTCTTTAAATCCGAAAATTTTTCATCGCTTGTTTGCTTGAAGCGATTCATCATCTCTTCAAAGCTTGCGGGTTCGCTCTTTTTAGGTGTCCAGGTATAAGAACCATCCGGCTTTGGTGGAGCAACAATTTTCTTTTCTCTTGGCTCCTTGCGTGCAGGAACCTTCTCCGGCTCCATCGCCTTTTTAATGCTGAGAGAAATTTTACCATCATCTCCAACATTCAAAACCTTCATTTTAACAACATCATCAATTTTAACGAATTCCTTAATATCGTTAACATAAGAACGGGCAACTTCGGAAATATGTACTAAACCGGATTTACCTTCGCCTAAATCTACAAAAACGCCGAAATTGGTAATACCGGTGATTTTGCCTTCAACAATTTGTCCAACAGATAGCTGCATAAAGAAATAATTTCCTCCTCAAAAAAATACAAAATCTTTAATCGCCCGAAACATCAACAAAGAGCTGTTCATCGAAAAAAATATAGCCTAAACGCTCTCGGGCAGCCTTCTCTATAATTTCGGAATTATTATCCGAATTAAGCAAGGATTTTAATTGCTCAACATCGTTTAGCAATGCCTCATGTTGCTTAATAGCAGCGGTGAGCTCTTTGTTTTTAGCATCTAACTCTTTCCAAAGACCTGCCAAAGTTACGGTGAAATAAGCGCAAAAAATCAAAATAAAAAACCTTAAAAAAATACTTTTATTTCTCTTTTTGTTCCGTTTCATAATTATAACTCCGTTTATAGCCTCTTATTCCCAAATAGTATACAACAAACCCACTTGATTTTTCAAGCCTTTTTTAAACTAAATATTACTTTTTTAATATATTTTTTTATATTTAGGATTAATCGTTTGAAAAATTTCCTTAAAAGCGAAAATAAGCTTGTGATTTTCTCATTTATAAAATGAAAAATCTTAATTAAATTTGATAAAACAAAGCAAAGGGCAATAAAAACAACCTTCGAAATCGAAAGCCTTATTATGAAAAATCCTAAACCAATTCCGAAGAAAACATAAAACCTCAATTCACCGTTTGTTGTTGCCAGTAAAAAACAAAAAATTAGAAGAGCGGAAAAAATAAAATATATCAAATCTTCGAAAAAGACAGTAAATGAGCTATGGGCTATATTTTTTCTGATAACCCTCAAAATATCATAAACTATACAAAGAATTCCTCCAAAAATAAAGGCTCTAAAAAAATTAATTGCTTGCGACAAATTACTTATTTCCCACATAGCTATCTAAACAACCTTGAAAATAACCCTGTGTTCTTTTCCTCGGTAACATACGCCATAGCATAAAGCTTCCCCTCTCCCAAAAGGTCGCCGCTATCCGTGTTAAAATTAACAATTTTCAAATTTTCCCCTTTTATTGCAAGCTTACCCATATCAGTTTTAAGCATAATCGATTCCTCATCAAATGAAAAAACCTCTCTAATACCCGAAAGTGTGAATTTTTTTCTATTTTCAACAATTATGCTATGATTAAGTTTAATGCCTTCCTCCAATATAAAACACCCCAAATATATTTCTAATAAAATATATTTAAAGAGTGTTTTAGTTATTCTATATTATTTTGTAAAGTAGCGAGGCATCGTCCTTCTTAACAACCTCGGCAACCGAAATAACCTCCGCCTTAAAATCTCTTGCTCCAAAGGATATTTCAATAATATCCCCAACCTTAACATCATAAGAAGCACGTGCTACTTTACCGTTAACCGTAACTCGGCCCGCATCACAAGCCTCATTTGCAACCGTTCTTCTTTTAATAATTCTTGAAACCTTTAAATATTTATCTAATCTCATTATATCACCTAAACAAAAACAAGCCGCCCTTTCGGACGGCTTATAAAAAAGCAAATTACTTAACTGCGTCTTTAAGAGCTTTACCAGCCTTGAAAACAGGGTTCTTAGAAGCAGCGATTTTAATCTGAGCGCCTGTTTGAGGATTGATACCGGTTCTAGCTGCACGTTCACGGATTTCGAATGTACCGAAGCCAACTAATTGAACCTTTCCGCCATTTTTGAGTTCACCTGCTACGCTGTCAATAAAAGCTACAACAGCTTTCTCAGCATCCTTCTTAGAAATGCCAGCTTTTTCTGCAATAGAAGCAACTAATTCTGTTTTGTTCATTTCAACAAACCTCCATAATTTTTTTACGCTAAAATAATAAACAATCTCTGTACATTAGTACTATAAAATTTTAACATACATTTTTAAAAAATGCAATAGATTTTAGTAATTTTTTTCAAATTCAGGACATTTTTACTGGATTTTTTATGTTTTTGATATAAAATTTAAAGAATTTTCACTTTTTTGCAAAGAAAAACTAACCTTTTACCCATTGGTAAAGCAGAAATATCATCCTCATTAAAGGTTTTAAATAACAATAAAACCACTATATAAACAACCCCTGCTACAAAAATAGACAAAATATTGATATATCTACCACTCGAAAAATTTGAAATAATAAGTGCCGAAAGGCCGCAAATAAGGCCCGAAAAAAGTGGTTTAAAAATTGATTTTAAGATATCAAAATCAAAGCCGATATTCTTTAAAATTAAAATAAAATCAAATATAAAAATCACTACATAGCAAATGAGAGTTGAATAAACGGCACCGAAAATATTAACACAAGGCAAGGGCGTTAAGAGCAAATTTAAAATAAGTTTTATTAAAAGACCGATTATAATTCCAATTAGTGCCTCTTTTTGTTTGCCTATACTTTGCAGAAGGCAGGTTAAAACAGCCGAAAAGGCGGCAAGAATCGCAGCAAATCCATAGATTGTTAGCATATCTCCTCCAATTACCGAAGAGCCGCTACTACCATATAAAAGCTTCATAATTCCCCTGCCTAAAAAGACATATCCAAGCCCTATCGGAAAAGTAATCACCGAGCAAAGCTTTATAACCGAGCTTATATTCTTTTTAAGGTTATCGGTATCGCCCTTTGAAAATAAAGCAGAAATAACGGGAACCGCACCTATACCAATAGAAACTGTTAGGGTTGGGACGAGATTATAAAGAGTAAACGCCTTACTTTTTATGCCATATAAAAAGGTTGGTATTTCCCTTTCCAAAAGCGAAGCACCTGAAATTTTAGCATAATCCAAAATTGCATTATCATAAAGTGCAAATAGTAGCCCAGAATTTTGTTCACTTATTGCGCCCAACTGCCATCTAACAGTTATAGAATCTATAAGTGCAACAACACTTCCCGAAAGCGAAGAAGCTGCAATCTGAATTAAAAATATTGCGAGCGAGGTTTTAAAAATGCCTTCGATATCGGTATTATCATTTAAATTGCTCTTTTGCACGGAAGAATTTTTTACAAAAGCCAAATGCAGATAAATAAGTGAAAAAAATGTTCCAACAGTTATACCGAACATTGCGGCAGCAGCACAAAGAGCAAGACTATCTACCCAGCTTCTCATAATTATTGCAAAGCCTAATCCCAAGAAAAACTTGCAAAGTGCTTCAATAATATTTGAAATTGCCGGTATTTTCATATTATTTACGCCCTCGTAATACCCTCTGTAAGCCGAGGCTAAGAAACAAAAGAAAACCGAGGGTACCAAACATAAATAAGCATAAATACCATCTTTGGATTTATCATCAAAAATATTTAGCAAAAAAATTGCCAAAATAATGAGCAAGGTAAAAATAAGAGCATAAAAGCACAAGATTTTTCTCGAATAGTTAAAAATCTTCTTTACAAGACCGCCCTTATTTTCAGCCATAAACTCCGATACAAGCTTTGAAATAGCTAATGGAAACCCGGCAACAGCAAGGGTTGATATAGGTGTGAACAAATCATAAGCTGCTGAAAAATAACCGAAGCCCAAATCGCCCAAAACCGCATTTGATGAAAGCGGAATTTTAAAAAAGGCACCAATTATTTTAACAAAAATAGTTGATAAAAAAAGTATAACCGCACCGCTTTGAATATTGCTTTTTAGATAGTTATTCATTTATTCTACCGCCGAAATTTGAAACGATTATCTTTTGTATTAACTTAATAATGCAATCAAACAGTCCGATTTGAGAATTGTTATTCATCTCCTTATAGGTATCAACCGCATCATCTCCGGCATCGTCAGAAATCTTTCTGAGCGACAAGAAAGGAACTCCCGAAAAGCTGCAAACATACGCAATGGCAGCAGTTTCCATATCGCAGGACACAGCGCCAAATTCATTTTTCAGCGTGTTTCTTAAATTTGAATCACAAACAAATCGGTCTCCCGTTACTGCGGTGCCTAATTTTGCATTAGGACAGATTTCTAATAACAAATTAATTAAGACCTCATTAGCAGAATAAATATATTCCTGTCTCGGCTTTTCGCAAAGCTTATAACCGATACCCATTAAATCAAAATCATGCTCCAAAAAGCGATTGGGAATGCAGTAATCCCCCCTTGAAACACCGCTAATACCGCCTGAAAGTCCGTAATTAAGAATAACATTACAGCCAATTGCCTCTAAATGAGCAGCCGCAGCTGCAGCATTAACCTTTCCAATTCCGCAAAGAACAGATATCACCTCAGCAGTACCATTGGAAGTTTTAATAAAAAACCTATGACCTTCTCTACCCCAAAGGATATATGGCACACAAGAAAATTCTTTAACTCCCTCACGCAAAGAGGTATATTCATCATAATCGGCAACGATAATTCCTATTTTAATCATATTCATTTATTTAATCCTCTATCTTTGCTCCGCAAGCGCTACAAAATACCGAATTCTTTTCAATAGCAGCATTACAGTTAGGACAGGTAGTTTTATTTTTTGCGGCATTAACCTCGCTTCTTAACTCCTCTATTAATCGATTTTTTTCCTTGACCGAATTTACTAATTCTTTTAAGCTTTCATCCTCTATTTCCGTATCATTAATTGCTTCAAAATAGATTTTTCCTATTTTCTCAAAATCCTTTGCTCTTTTGTTTTCAAGTGAGGCAATATCAAATTTTTGTTTTTGTGTGTTAACAACCTCACTTGTCTTTTTATAAGCAACGTCAAAAACCTCTTTTGCCTTTACCACAGCATTATCAATAAAATCCATAATTTTACCTCCAAAATATAATATTTAACTGTATTTATTATAAAAACTATCAATACCGTTTTTTCGCTCAATTAATTCATCAAATCGACTAATATACTCATAAGGATACTTAAAATTGAAAATCCTTTCAATATAATCGCCGCCCGGTTGGCGAAGCTTGGTAACTGCCGAAGCACCGCAAGCTAAAATAGAATGAGTTTCATCCATTATATAAACATTGTAAAGACATTCATAGCCCCGCTTGGCATAACCCACATTTTCGAGATTACCAACCGTTTTGCTTTGACGATACATATAGTAAGGATAAATGCCCTTTCCTTCTAATTTTTCCCTTGCAATATCCACCATAAAGGAGGCTGTATCGCCTACCTTCTTATCTGGGATAGCACCCGATGTATTAAGGTTAGAAGAACGTTTTAACGCCAACGAATGAACAGTTACGCTTTCGGGATTTAGCATTAAAATTTTATTCAAAGTATCCTCAAAGCTTTCTTTTGTATCAGAAGGAAGTCCCGCTATTAAATCCATATTAATATTAGTAAAACCTATTTTCCTTGCTAACATAAAAGCAGAAACTGCTTGCTCGGCTGTATGCCTTCTTCCTATTTTTTGGAGAACACTATTATTCATTGTTTGGGGATTAATACTAATTCTTGTTGCCCCATTTTCAAAAATAACCTTTAATTTTTCCTCGGTTATGGTATCAGGTCTTCCTGCCTCAACTGTATATTCCAAAATATTTGAAGCCCGAAAGCTCTCGCTTATTGTTTTCATTATTTTTTCAAGCTCTAATGCAGTTATTGCAGTGGGAGTTCCGCCGCCGATATAAACAGTTGAAAGCTTTAAATTGTTTGTTATAGCTTTTTGGGCAGTTACTTTAATTTCTTTACAAAGCAAATCAACATACTCGGGAATTAGCTTTTTGGTATTTTCAACAGAATGAGAAACAAAGGAACAATAAGAGCATCTTGAAGGACAAAAAGGAATCGAAACATATAAACTAAATGAGTCCTTTTTTGATTTTGAGATAATCTGTCCCTCTCCGACTCTTGCCGCCTTACACAGTGATATTTTTTTATCACTAACAAGTAGCTTTTCTTTAAAATACCGTTCGGCTTCTTGCTCACCCATAGCTTTACAAAGCCGAGAAAAAAGCTTTGCGGGACGAACACCGGTTAAAAGGCCCCATTGGCTACAATACCCTGTAATTTCGGTAAAACACGAGAATAATGCGGTTGCTATTTTAAGCTCGGTCTCGCTATTTAAATCCTTGGCATTAGTGTCTATTTCGCAAGCCTTTTCGCTAACCTTGCCCTCTAAAAAAAGCTTTGCTTTGGCTATATTGCCGTCAATTTGAGTAATAGCAACATTATCGCCAAAAGTAGTAGTATCCAAAAACTCTATTTTTTCGTGAGGCAAAAATATTCTTATTAACTTTTCTATTTCATAGCGAAAGTTGTGATTAATTAAACAAAGCTTCATTTCTATCTTCCGTAATAACTTTTTTCGTCTCCAATAGTTGTTGCAATTCCGTGACCAGATAAAACAGGGGTTGATAAAGGAAATTCTTTAAACAGTCGGTTTATGGACCTTATTATTCCAGCCCTGCTTCCCCCGTGAAAACAGGTGTTACCAAAACCTCTGTAAAAAAGAATGTCGCCAGTAAACAAGGTGCCATTAATGTAATATGCAACTCCCCCAGCAGTATGTCCCTCTAACTCAAATACCTCGATTTCTAAATCACCAATTTTTAGCTTTTGCCCATCGCACAAAAGTAAATCGGCGCTAAAAGGCTCAATATCGTAACCAAAATTAATTCCTTCGTTAAGAACATTATCGGATAATGCGGGATTATCCTTTTTACCAATAGCAATTTTAACCGAGCATTCCTTTCTCAAACTATTGGCACCGCCAATATGATCAAAATGAGCGTGTGTTATTAAAATCATTCTCTCTTTATGAGAATTTTCCTTTAAAAACTTTTCGGTGCGCTCATCCTTGTAACCGGGGTCAATAACTATTGCCGCTTTTTCGGTTGAAACAAGATAACAATTTGTGTCCTTTAAAATTAAGGTTTCAATATTCATAGCTTATCCTTTTTCCAAATATTAGTGTCATAAATTATTGTAACAGGGCCATCATTAACAAGGCTAACGCTCATATCAGCTCCAAAAATGCCCTTTGCAACCTTTTTAACCCCTAATTCTGTAAGGGTTTTACAAAAATGCTCATAAAGCTCGTTTGCAAAGGTTGGCTGCATTGCGTTTATAAAAGAGGGTCTATTCCCTTTCTTAACATCTGCAAGTAAGGTAAACTGCGAAATGGCTAAGACTTCACCGTTTACATCTAAAATAGATAAATTCATTTTATCGTTTTCATCGGTAAAGATTCTAAGGTTTGCGGTTTTTCGGGCTAAAAGCTCGGCATCCTCTATAGTATCGCCCTCGGCAGCTCCAACTAAAATCATATATCCTTTTTCGCAGCTACCAACAACCTTACCGTCAACCGAAACTGCCGCATTTGTTACTCTTTGTATAACAGCCTTCATTACTGATTAATCCTTTCAACGCTAAATGCGCCATCTATTTTTTCAATTCGGGCAATAATGCTTCTTAAATGCTCAACACTCTCGGCACTCACCGTTACTGTTACTGTGCAATTTCCGCCCTTGGTTTCCTTTGCATTAATGCTATGAACAGGAACACGCATATTATTAATGGCATTCATAACATCTATAACTATACCTTCTCTATCAATAAAGAGCGCTTGAATTGTAGAGGTAAAGGAATCCGTACGCTTGCCTGCCCATCTTGCTGCAATCCAACGCTCAGGATATTCGCATTTAGAAATATCATCCGGAACATTGTTACAGTCTCTCTTATGAATCGAAACACCGTGTCCCCTTGTGATAAAGCCAATAATTTCATCGCCCGGCAACGGTGCACAGCATTTAGATAGCTTAATAAGGCAGTTATCTATTCCCTCAACAATAACACCCTCAGAGGATTTTGCCACCTTACTTTCGTTTATAGGAACAATTTCGGGCGACTTACTTGATGCCCGTTTATTAAATTCCTCTTTTATTCTCGGAATAATTTTAGAAAGCAAAATTCCGCCATAACCGATAGCGGCAAAAAATTCCTCAGCATTTGCAAGCCGATTCTTTCTCGCAAGCTCGCTTATATAGGGTAAATATTCGAGTTCGGGAATTTCAATTAAATTCTTGCGTAGCTCTCTTTCAAACTCCATTTTTCCTGCAGCAATATTCTCGGTTCTCTTTTCCTTCTTAAACCAAGACCTAATCTTTGCCTTTGCCTGCGTTGTTACCGCAATATTAAGCCAATCCCTGCTCGGTCCGTGACCGGCTTGATTTGTTGTTAGAATTTCGATAACATCGCCTGTCTTAATTTGATAATTGATTGGAACAATTTTACCATCAACCTTAGCTCCCACCATTTTAATACCAACAGCCGAGTGAATAGCAAAAGCAAAGTCAACAACAGTAGCACCCATTGGCAGATTTATAACATCACCCTTTGGTGTAACTGCAAAAACATCCTCCTGGGAAAGGTCAACCTTAATGCTCCTTAAAATATCGGTAACATCGGCGGTTGTATCCTGACCGTCAAGTATTTGGCGTATCCAAGCTAAGCGTTGTTCGAGACTTTTATCATCATCGGTTACGCCGTCCTTATATTTCCAGTGTGCCGCAATACCGAATTCAGCGGTATGATGCATATCAAAAGTTCTGATTTGAATTTCAAAGGGTATTCCTGCACGACTGATAACGGTTGTATGGAGCGACTGATACATATTTGGTTTTGGCATTGAGATATAGTCCTTAAACCTATTTGGGATAGGCTGAAACATATCGTGCATAATACCTAAAATATTATAACAGTCAGCAACGGTATCGGTTATAACACGAATAGCATAAATATCATAAATTTCGTCAAAGTCTTTACCCTGCATATACATTTTGCGATAAATACCATGAACCGATTTAACTCTGCCTTGAAAGGTCATTCGAACCTCGGGCATTTCCTCAGATAATCTAAGCGAAATTTTTTGCTTGATTTCATCTAAAATTTGTTGCCTATGCTGGCTGTGAAGCGATAATGACTCCTCAATTTCCTTATAGGCTATCGGGTCAAGATGCCTAAGGCTTAAATCCTCTAACTCCTCTTTAACGGGGCGTATACCTAATCTATGCGCAATAGGGGCATAAATTTCCAAGGTTTCAACCGAAATATCCCTTTGCTTTTGCTCGGATAAGGCATCAAGCGTTCTCATATTATGCAAACGGTCAGCAAGCTTAATTATAATTACTCTAATATCCTGCCCCATTGCAATAAGCATTTTTCTGAGGCTCTCGGCTTGTTGCTGCTCCTTGGTGGAAAAGTTAAGCCGACCGATCTTTGTAACGCCATCAACCAACAAAGCAACCTCGGGACCAAACATTTCCTCAATTTCCTTCAATGTGGTTTCGGTATCCTCAACAACATCGTGAAGCAATGCAGCAGCAATAGACTGGGAATCCATTCCCAAAGAAACAAGAATTTTTGCAACATTAACAGGATGGATGTAATAGTCCTCATTAGTTTTACGTTTTTGACCATCATGAGCGGTAACACAAAGCTCAAAAGCCTTTTCAACCAAAGCAAAATCATAGTTGGCGCCAAAATCAACCATTACTTTGTTAAGCTCATTATAATCTTTCAAAAACTTTTCTTGCATTATCCACCGCTCCTTTCGGTTAAATTTTTAAAGGTTATCGAATCTAAAAGGTTAGTTTTAGGTGCATTTGGAACTGCCTTTAAAAGAGCATTATCGGTTTGTACTATAAGGCCAAGCTCCTTTAAGGTTTCAAGTGCAATCAAGGTTTTAGCATAACCGATGGAGTTCATAAACAAATATTTAATTCTTTCCTCCAAAACCGCACCTAAGCAAATTGTTTTATAAATTTGCCCTACCTCTTGCCTTGTTGGCAATAAACACTCTATATTATATGGGAGTCCCTTTGAATATTTATTAAATTGATCAAGCTCAAAAAATATTTTATCGTCATCGGTATCGGTCATTCTGATAGCCTTAACAAATACCGAAAGTGAATAGCTTTCACGGTAATAATTGGCCTCAACATTAACCGCCAAATCAACTATATCACCAACATTAAAGCAAAAGCTTTGAGGTGTAACACCAAACAAAAGAGCTTGAAAAGTATTATTTTCTTTTGAAAAAAGAATTTTTAAATGCTTATTGTTGCTAATTGGGGTTATTCTTTCAATTTTAACACCAAAAACACCAAAAAGAGGTTGTGGATTACCCACCCCATAAGGCTCTAACTGTTTTAAAGCAAAGCATAAATCAAGATTCAAAGCTGAAGGCTTTAATTTACAGTCAAGATTAATAGTTGGTATGGCAAAGGGCAACGAATTTGCATATTCATTTATTCTTTGCCTAAACTCATTTATTTTAAAGGTATCAAGCGTTATGCCTGCGGCCTGTGAATGACCGCCGAATTTAAGTAACAAATCTCTGCAACTATCAATAGCATCATAAATTGAAAAACCTATAATACTTCTTGCCGAGCCCGAACAAATCTCCCCATTAACCGAAAGCAAAATAGCGGGCGCACCGTATTTTTCGGTAATTTTAGAGGCAACTATTCCAATTACTCCGTGATGCCAATTTTCACATTCAACAACAATAACCCTATCGTGCTTATATCCCTTTTGTTCAATTATATTAACGGCCTTCGAATAAATTTCTTTTTCTATTTGCTGCCTTGCAGAATTTTCTTTATCAATTTCATCAGCAATAGAAAGAGCAGTCATAATATCATTGGTTGTTAAAAGCTTAACCGCCCTTTCTGCCTTACCCATTCTTCCCGCCGCATTAATTCTTGGACATATTCCAAAAGCAATTTTTGTAGCATTAATAGACCCTCGCTCTATCCCCGAAACCTGCAACAATGCCGAAATACCGGTTAAAGGAGAGCTTTTTATCATTTCAATACCGCACTTAACAATACTTCTGTTTTCAAGCGTTAGCGGCATTATATCGGAAATAACCGCCAGTGAGAGTATATCGGCAAAACGAGAAATTAACTCCTCAGGCTCTTTATTTTCCATAACGCAAATTAATCTAAATGCAACCTGTGCCCCACAAATTGCTTTGAATTCACTTGGACAATCGGCTCTATGCGGGTTAACAACCGCCTCGCAAGCGGGTAAATTTTCTAAGGGTAAATGATGGTCGGTTATAATAACCTTCATACCAAGAGAATAAGCAAGCTCTATCTCATTAAAACAAACGATTCCGTTATCGGCGGTTATAATAAGTTTTGTTCCAAGACTTGCCAAATGCCTCACGGCATCACAATTCATACCATAGCCCTCATCAAAACGGTCTGGTATATAGTAAATACAGTCAGCATTGCGGCTTTTTAGATAATTATAAAGCAAGGCGGTAGCGGTAACGCCATATAGCGATAGGTAATCCTTTGATATAATCTCCAGATTTTCCCCCGCTTCACACCGGACGTGAAACTTTCATTTCATCCGGCGTTCCATCAAGAATTGTAGTAATTTATCTAGACAGTGTAATTTTCCCAATTAATTGGCTCTAATTTACATTTTAATCGCAAATTGTCAATTTTTTCTCTTTTCTTCTTATCAAGTCTTAATTCCTTAAGGTTTTTCGCAATGGTTTCGTGTCTTTTAGCGTGAATAAGTCTATGCACATTATCTAATATAAGTATTAGATTTTTGTATTCATCTTTACCACCTAATTCAATAGGCAGTTTGTGATGACAATGCATATTAAATATGTTTAAAACTTCACCAGTTATTGCACATTTACCATTCTGCGCAACATATAAAGACACTCTATTATCATTATACTCTATGCTTTTATCCTTTATAGGATTTTTAACAAGCATTTGGAGTACCTCTGTGTTCATACTCAAACTTCTATGAATATGTTCTCTACCAATTTCAGTATATTTATTTACGATTTTCTTTTTGTACATTGGGTTCTTGTGTTTGCAATATCCAATAGGTACTAAAGCCATATCGTTGATAAACCTTAGTTGATTACTGTTTCCATATTCCTTTTTAATATAGTTTGAGATTTGCTTTCCATCACGTTTAATTCGTCTTTCAAGCTTACGACTTTTACATTTGTGTTTAATTTCATATGCTATTTTGCTTAAATCCTGCGAAATCATTGTTGCGGTTCTAAAATATTGATGAACTCCTATAACTTTGGCATTGTAAGCACCAACTGCTCTGCCTGTATTAGCAGTACCTTCAGTAACTTTGATAACATCAAGCAGTTCTTTTAATTCTTTGCGTGTCCTTTCAAAAGCTTTGTCACACATATGAGAACAAACTATCCATTTATCCCCTTTAGGTATAACTTTGAATTTGAAACCAAGAAATTCCGAATATTCTTTTTCCAAGTTAGTAACTTTAGACTTTTCGTCACTTGTTTCCAAATGAAGCCTGAACTTCAGAAAATCTTTTACCGCAAAAGAAACTCTTTTTGCACTTTCATAGTCACCACAAAATATTTTAAAATCGTCCGCATATCTTACTATAAAGCACTTTTTCAATCTACTCTTATCACTCAAATATTTGTATTTAACACTAACATTTGTACCTTTGCCATCTGGTCGCTCTTTTTCAACAAAGTTTTTCATTGGAAAAAGTTCCCACTGGCTTGCTACCCACCAATCTAATTCATTTAGAACCACATTAGCAAGTAAAGGTGAGAGTATTCCGCCTTGTGGTGTACCTTTATCATTTTTAATAATTGTACCATTTGGCAGTTTGATTTCTGCTTTTAGCATTTTTGATATAACTGCAAGAACTCTTTTGTCCTGTATACCCATAGTCCATAACTGTTTCAGCAATTTCCCGTGGTCTACATTATCGAAGAATCCTTTGATATCAACATCCACTACATAATGCAATTTATACATTTGCATCATTTTATAACATTGAGCCATTGCATTTTCAACCGACCTATTAGGTCTAAAACCATTACTTCTTTCAAAGAACTTGGCTTCACAAATAGGCTCAAGGACTTGTAGAAAACATTGTTGAATTATCCTATCCCAAATAGTTGGGATTCCAAGTGGTCGCATTTTTCCATTTGGTTTGGGTATCTCAACTCTTTTAACCCTTTTAGGTCTATAATTCCACAGTTTGTTTTTAACAATCCGAATGAATTTATGTTCCGGGATTTTATCAATATCCCTAATGTTAAGACCATCTACACCTGGAGAACGACCACCATCGTTCTTTCTCATATTTCTATAAGCCAATTTAATGTTATCTGTGGATTGTATGATTTCAAATAAATCTTTAAAGTTACATCCAGCAGAACTTTTCGCATAGAGCTCATCAAACACACTTATCATATCGTAATATTCCGAATTTCGAATTTTACCGACTTTAAGAGGTTTGTTCTTGGTCATAGTCACCACCCCTTTAACTTAGTTATCGGGGAAGGTTCTCTTATTCCTATTCGAACCTATACATTAATTACACTACTTATTAAATTTGTAAACTACATTTCCTGACTAAAGCCCTTCCCTCCACAACTTATTATCATTGTTTCATAGGTACAATGGCTTCACTTTCATTTAGTTAAATGGATTTATAGGTCTAAACCACTTATATTCCAACCGTTTCAAAGGTTTCCAAAAACCTCCACGTACTAAACTTCCCACGTTCCGTGTAAACTATCCATTCTATATCTACCCTTAGGTGCCCTCTATGGTCCTGAATGCTTGATAGTGCCTGTAACACTATAAGGTATTTCATAACTGCAGATTTTTACTTTACCTCACACTCACTCCAATTGGAGCTCCTTGCGTTTCCACAAGGTCTACGTATAGTCCCGTACATTCAAGGGTTCGTCAGGGAGATTACTTTACTCTCTCATTCTCACCATAGGTAGTTTATAGGACAACCGGCATATCAACCACCATATTCTACTTTTCATATTTTTCACACAGGCGAACCCTAGTTCCTTTTTAAATTCCAATGTTACTTGATATTACTTTCAAACTTAGGTAATCTTCTGCCGCCTTTACCGAGCTTCTTACATTTTCACATTTGGATAGAAAATGCAAGTCGGAGTCTTATTGAAAATGTTTCAAGGCGTTACCCAATCATTCCATTTTTCGTTTACACAGTTCTCCAAATAACTTTCCATTCTTTTCTCAACAGGTGGGCTCTAGCCACTTTTGAACCAATCGTTACTAAGTTTGTACTTATTATTTGTGTCTAACCTTTTCAGTTAGAAACGTGTCGCACCACAGTCATAATCACCATAAATGGCAATTTTTTCTCCATTTTCTATTGCTAAGTTTACAGCGTTTGCCGCCTCTTTAATATCTTTCATTTCATAAGGATCGGAAAAATATGGCTCATCGGATAAAAATTGTTCTAAATCGCAAGGGTCGTTATAACCTCTTGCCGATGCTATCAAAGCAACAATTGGGTCAACCTCACATTCTGCACTTAGCTCCTTTGCAAGCTGCTTATCAAAATTGGAAACAATCCACTTTTTAAGACCCATATTTTTCACCACCTTTAATCAAATACTAATTATCCATTTTATTTAATTATTTTATCACTTTTTATCAAGCTTTTCAATGGTTTAAAGGCTTTTTTTACAAAAAAATCCCTGATATCATAATATCAGGGATAAGTTTCATATTAGTGTTGCCGCCATAACAGCTTTTATTGTGTGCATTCGATTTTCAGCCTCATCAAAAACAATAGAAGCGCTACTTTCAAAAACCTCATCGGTAACCTCCATTTCGGTTATACCGAATTTTTCGCTAATTTCTTTTCCAACCGTTGTGTTAAGGTCATGGAATGCGGGTAAACAGTGCATAAATACACATTTTTCTCCCGCGTTTTTCATCAGCTTAGAATTTACCTGATAGGGTGAAAGCTCTTTTATTCTTTCCTCCCAAACCGCCTCAGGCTCGCCCATTGAAACCCAAACATCTGTATAAATAACATCTGCATTCTTGGTGGCTTCCATAGGCTCCTCACAAAAGCGAAGGGTTGCCCCCGTTTGCTTGGCAATTTTTTGGCATTCGGCAATTAGCTTTTCATCTGGAAAGTATTTTTTTGGTGCGCAAGCGGTAAAATTAAGTCCCATTTTTGCGCAACCAACCATTAAGGAATTACCCATATTATAACGGGCATCACCCATATAAACAAAATTGATTCCTTTAAGCCTTCCGAAATGCTCTTTAATAGTTAGAAAATCAGCTAAAATTTGGGTTGGATGAAACTCATTTGTAAGTCCGTTCCAAACTGGAACACCCGCATATTTTGCTAAATCTTGAACGATTTCTTGACCAAAGCCTCTGTATTCAATTCCATCATACATTCTGCCTAAAACTCTTGCAGTATCGGCAATGCTTTCCTTTTTACCGATTTGCGAGCCGGTAGGGTCAAGATATGTAACACCCATTCCCAAATCATAAGCCGCAACCTCAAAACTGCAACGGGTTCTTGTGCTTGTTTTTTCAAAAATAAGAGCAATATTTTTACCCTCACAAATCTTATGAGGAATACCCGCTTTTTTCTTATACTTAAATTCGGCAGCCATATCAATTAAGCAAGCGATTTCCTCGCTGCTAAAATCCAATAACTTTAAAAAACTTTTACCCTTTAAATCCATAATTATTCCTCCGTTTTACAAGCAGCTAAAAGCACATCAACTGCGGTTTTTAAATACTCCCAAGGAATATTTAAGGCAGGCAAAAGGCGAACCTTATCCTTTGCCTTTATAACTAAAACACCGTTGTTTTGACACTCCGCTATAACCTGCGAAGCATCCTTTTCGGTTGAAATTCCAAGCATTAAACCCATTCCGCTAACGCTCTTTATACCGTCAGCACCATTTAATTTTTCAAAGATATATTGACTCTTTTTTGTAACCTCGTCTAAAAGGTTATCATCAATTCTATTAAGAATATTTATTGCTCCCGCACAAGCAACAGGGTTTCCGCCAAAGGTTGAACCGTGAGATGAGGGGCCTAAAACATTCTCCACCTTTTGTCCTAAAAGCGTTGCTCCTAATGGCAAGCCACCGCCTAATCCCTTTGCGGTTGAAACAATATCAGGAGAAAGATTATAGTTCATATAAGCATAAAGCTTTCCTGTTCTACCGTTTCCTGTTTGTACCTCGTCGGCAATTGTTAAAATATCATACTGCTTTGACAATTCAAAAATTGTTCTAATAAATTCCTCAGTTAAGGGCATAACTCCACCCTCACCTTGAACACATTCAAACATAATAGCAGCAATATCATTATTTTCAACAACGCTTTTTAGTTCCTCGCAGTTATTAGCCTCAACATAAAGAAATCCATTTGTCAGCGGTAAAAAGTCTTTATGAAAAACCTCTTGACCCGTAGCAGCGAGGGTTGTTATTGTTCTACCGTGAAAGCTATTTTTAAGGGTAATAATTTTATAATAGCTCTCCCCCTTTTTTTCTGCCGCATATTTTCTTGCAACCTTAATTGCACATTCATTTGCCTCGGCGCCAGAATTTGAAAAGAAAACCTTTTTCATTTTGGTTCTTTTGCAAAGCAACTCAGCCAAGTTTGCGCATGGCTCAGAATAATAGAGATTTGAGGTGTGCTGCAACATATTAAGCTGCTTAGTTACTGCACTTACCCATTCGTTATCACAATAGCCAAAGGTGTTAACAGCAATACCTGTTGCCAAATCAATATATTCTTTACCGTTTTCATCCCAAGCAATAGAACCATTGCCCGATTTGAGTGTTAAATCAAAACGGGCATAGGTATTAGCAATATATAATTTATCCTTTTGTTTAATATTCATCATTTTTATCCTTTGTAACCATTGTTCCTGCACCCTCATCGGTTAAGGTCTCAATAAGAAGCGAATGCGGAACTCTACCGTCCATAATAAATACCTTTTTAACACCGTGATTAATAGCATCTATGCAGCATTCAACCTTAGGTATCATACCACCCGAAATTGTGCCATCATCAAAAAGTGCTTTGGCATCTTGAAGGTCAATTAGCGGAATGAGCGAATCAGGGTCATCCTTATTCTTTAAAACACCTGCTATATCGGTCATTGAAATAAGGGATTCTGCTCCAAGTGCACCCGCAATATATGCGGCGGCAGTATCGGCATTAATGTTATAAACATTACCTTGCTTATCACAACCAACGGTTGAAACAACGGGAATGTAATCGTGCTCTAAGAGATCGGTTATAGGCTCAACATTTACCTTGGTTATTCTTCCAACAAAGCCTAAGCGCTCATCCTTAATCTCGGATTCAATAAGATGCGCATCAAGGCCTGAAATACCCATAGCTTTTCCGCCCTTTGTTCCCAAAAGATTAACAAGACTTTTATTAACCTTGCCTGCTAAAACCATTTGAACAACCTCGGCGGTTTCCTTATCGGTCACACGAAGTCCATCAACAAAGGTGCTTTCCTTACCGATTTTATTTAAAGTATCGGTGATTTCAGGACCACCCCCGTGAATAAGCACAACCTTAACACCAACAAGCCTTAAAAGAACAATATCCTCCATAACCTGTTGCTTTAAATCCTCATTAATCATGGCATTTCCGCCATATTTAATAACAACGATTTTTCCATAATATTTTTGAATGTAAGGAAGTGCCTGAGTTAGCACCTCTGCCCTTTGAGCGTTTGTAATATTTAAAGACATTATAAATTTCCTTTCAAATTAAGTCCTATAATCTCCATTTATTTTAACATAGTCATAGGTAAGATCGCATCCCCAAGCGGTAGCATAGCTTTCACCACTGTTAAGCTCAACCAATATTTCAATTTCCTTCTCTAATAAAATTTCTTTTGCTATATCCTCAGAAAAATCAACTCCTGAGCCATTTTTACAAACGGCAATTTCACCCTTTTGAGACTTGAAGCAAACATCTATTTTATTAACATCAACATCTGCACCTGAGTAACCAATCGCACAAAGCACACGTCCCCAATTAGCATCGGCACCAAACATAGCCGCCTTTGTGAGTGAGGAGCAAATTACCGATTTTGCAACAGTTTTTGCAGTTTGGTCATCCTTTGCACCGCTTACCTTACATTCAAGTAGCTTCGTTGCACCCTCACCGTCACCCGCAATACATCTGCAAAGGTAAACTGTAACCGTATTAAGTGCCTTCATAAAGGTTTCAAAATCCTCGCCGTCCTCTAAAATAGGTGGATTTTCTGCTGTCCCATTTGCGAGAACAGTTACCATATCGTTTGTTGAGGTATCACCATCAACACTTGTCATATTAAAAGTGTTTTTGATATCATTAGATAATGCCTTTTGAAGCATTTCGGTTGAAATCGCACAGTCGGTAGTTATGAAAACGAGCATTGTTGCCATATTAGGATGTATCATACCCGAGCCCTTGGCAATACCGCCTATTTTACATTCCTTGCCGCCAATATTAAATTTAACTGCTACCTCTTTGAGTTGCGTATCAGTTGTCATAATTCCTTCGGCCGCAATAGAGCTATTATTTTTTCCTAATCCCGAAACAAGCTCAGGAACCCCCGCCTTAATTGGTTCAATATCAAGAGGTAAACCAATAACACCTGTCGAAGCAACCACAACATCCGAAGCCGAAATTTTAAGCTCGTTTGCTAAAATATCACTCATTTGGGTTGCAATTTCTATTCCGTTTGCATTGCAGGTGTTTGCATTTCCGCTATTGCAAATAATTGCGGTTGCATAGCCATCACCTAAATGCTGTTTTGTTACAATTAAAGGAGCACCCTTTACAAGATTTGTTGTGTAAACTGCGGCAGCATTTGCCCTTTTCTCGCTATAAATAAGGCTTAAATCTCTTTTAGATTTATTTTTTCTTATTCCGCAATGTATACCATTTGCATAAAAACCCTTTGCGGCGCAAACACCGCCTGAAATTATTTCCATTTTAAAACTCCTATTTTTTAAAGTTCAAGTCCCTCGGTTTTGTTTGCACCAATAACTAAATTCATACACTGAACTGCGGCGCCCGAAGCGCCTTTACCAAGATTATCATAACGGGCAATAAGCAAAATCCGCTCCTCATTACCTGCAACCGAGATTTCCATACCATCTTTCGTTTCGAGTTTGTTAGCCGAAACAAAACCGCCTTCATCAAAAACTTCAACATAGTTTACAACGGGGCCCTGATACTTTGCTTTGTAAGCCGATTTAATATCTTCGATGCAAAATCCTTCATTTAACTGAGATGCAAACAAAGGAACTGTAACCTCCATACCGCTGTAAAAATCGCCCACAACTGGAATAAACGCAGGAGCATTATTAATTTTGCAAATCTTGCTCATTTCTGGGAGGTGCTTATGAGTTTGAGATAAACCATACTGTCTCGGAGCATTAAGCAAGATATCCTTGTTTTCATCTTCATATTGAGCAATCATATTCTTGCCGCCACCTGAATAGCCTGTAAGCGAGGTGCAAGAAAGAAGAATGTTTTTATCGATTATTCCCTTTTCAACAAGCGGATAAATCAGTGCTATAAAACCGCTTGCATGACAACCGGGAACAGCTATTCTTTTTGAACTAATTATTTTTTGCTCGAACTCCGCCGAAAGCTCAGGAAATCCATAAGCAAAGCTTTCATTTGTTCTATGAGCGGTTGAGGTATCAAAAACAACAGTTGAAGGATTTTCTATTAAGGAAATTGCCTCAATAGCAGCCGCATCAGGAAGGCAAAGAAAAGCAATATCTGCCTCATTAAGTGCCTTTTTGCGCGCATTTAAATCCTTGCGATTTTCTTCTGTCAACTTTATTAATTCTATATCATTACGTTTTTCAAGTCTTTCGATAATTCTAAGACCGGTAGTACCTGCACTGCCATCAACAAATACCTTTTTCATTTAAAAGCTCCGTAAAATATTTTATTTGATTATTAACCGATTCTTTACCGGTTCCGCCCTTTGAAATTCTTTTTTCAACACAAGCTTCAAGGGAAATTTCAGCATATAAATCATTACTGAAATCAGCGCAAAACTCTTTATATTTTTCTAAGGGCAGAGTTTCAAGAATCTCATTATTTTCAATACAATAGCCAACAATTTCGCCAACTATTTTATAAGCAGTTCTAAAAGGCAGACCCCGTTTAACAAGATAATCAGCTAAATCAGTAGCATTTATAAAGCCCTTTCCTGCCGCTTTTTTCATATTTTCCTTTAAAACTGTCATAGTTGAAATCATTGGAGCAAAAATTGAAAGACATTTTTGGACAGTATCAACCGCATCAAAAATTGCCTCTTTATCCTCCTGCATATCCTTGTTATATGCAAGTGGCAAGCCTTTTAAGGTTGTGAGCAAGGCCATAAGGTCACCATAAACTCTACCCGTTTTACCTCTCACCAATTCTGCCATATCAGGATTTTTCTTTTGAGGCATAATGCTCGAACCGGTAGTAAAGCTATCATCAAGCTCAATAAACTTAAATTCCCAGCTTGACCAAAGAATAATTTCTTCGGAAAAACGAGAAAGATGCATCATAAGAATTGAAAATGCACTCATAAGTTCAAGGCAGAAATCTCTATCCGAAACACCGTCAATACTGTTGAGCGAAATTCCCTCAAAGCCTAAGCGAATAGCCTCCCACTCTCTATCAGTATAATAGGTGGTTCCTGCCAAAGCACAAGAACCAATCGGACACTGCGATAACATTCTGCCAACTGCATCGTGTATTCTTTCAAAATCTCTTTTAAACATAAAAGCATAGCTTAACAAATGATGTGCAAAGGTTATTGGTTGAGCTCTTTGAAGATGAGTATAACCCGGCATAATGGTATCGGTATTATTTTCGGCTGTTTCTTTTATTGCTTTAATAAGATTAAGAATGAGTTTGCCAATTTCTTCACACTCATTTGCCAAGTAAAGCCTAATATCAAGGGCAACCTGATCATTTCTACTTCTCGCAGTGTGAAGCTTTTTACCGGTATCGCCGATTCGTTTTGTAAGCTCGGATTCAATAAACATATGTATATCTTCAGCATTCATATCAATTTCTAATTTTCCGCTTTCGATATCCTCTAAAATTTCTCCGAGAGTTTTGATAATATCAGCCTTTTCATTTTCGCTTATAATACCCTTATCGCCAAGCATTTTAGCGTGAACAATTGAGCCGATTATATCTTGCTTATACATTCTTGAATCAAAATGAATGGAAGAATTAAAATCGTCAGCCTCTTTATTGAGTGCCTTGCTGAATCTTCCTGCCCACATTTTTTCCATTATAAAACCTACTTATTTTAAATTATTTTTAGCCTTCATCTTTGCGTAAACCTTGGTAGGAAGTCCGTAAAGATTAATAAAGCCCTGTGAATCCTTTTGATCATAAACCTCGTCCTCATCAAAGGTTGCAATTTCAGGGTCATAAAGTGAATATGGCGAGCTAACGCCTGCGTTTATTAAATTACCCTTATAGAGCTTCAAGGTAACATCGCCTGTAACCGTTTTCTGAGTTTCCTTAACGAATGCAAGAATAGCCTGTGTTAAAGGGGTAAACCAAAGTGCATTATAAACATTTTCGGCTAATTTTTGAGCCACAAGTGATTTATAATGTGCGGTGTCCTTATCGAGGCAAATGCTTTCAAGAACTGAGTGTGCCTTGTAAAGAATGGCTCCACCAGGAGTTTCATAAACGCCACGGCATTTCATACCAACGAGACGGTTTTCAACAATATCGAGAAGACCGATTCCGTTTTCACCGCCGAGCTTGTTAAGGGTTTCAACCAACTCAACAGCGCCCATTTCCTTACCGTCTACCTTGGTGCAAACGCCCTGTTCGAAATGAAGTGTAACATAGGTAGGCTTATCAGGAGCCATTTCGGGAGAAACGCCCATTTCCAAAAAGCCTTCCTTATTATATTGTGGCTCGTTCTTCGGGTCTTCAAGGTCAAGACCTTCATGAGACAAATGCCAAATATTCTTATCCTTTGAATAGTTGGTTTCACGATTTATCTTTAAAGGCACATTATGTGCTTCGGCATATTCAATTTCTTCCTCACGTGATTTAATATCCCACTCTCTCCAAGGAGCAATAATAGGCATATCGGGAGCAAAGGCCTTGATAGCAAGCTCAAAACGAACTTGGTCATTTCCCTTACCTGTACATCCGTGACAAATAGCATCTGCACCCTCGGCAATAGCAATTTCAGCAATTCTCTTAGCGATAGGCGGACGTGCAAAAGCGGTTCCCAACATATACTCTTCATAAAGAGCTCCTGCTTGAACACAAGGGAAAACATAATCGGTTAAAAATTCTTCGGTTAAATCCTCAATGTAGCACTTTGAAGCGCCGGTTTTAATAGCTTTTTCTTCAAGTCCCTCTAACTCACTTGCTTGACCAACATTACCCGAAACAGCAATAATTTCAGGATTATTGTAATTTTCTTTGAGCCAAGGAATGATAATCGAGGTATCCAAACCGCCCGAATATGCAAGAACTACCTTTTTAATTTCATTTTTATTCATAATTATTCCTCCGTTTTGCATAATATGCAAAATTTATTATTTATTATGCATAAATTATATCATATACTGAATAAATATGCAATATTTTTTTGTATTTTTATCAAATTTTACCTCTTGCACATATAGAATCAAAAACCAAAGACTGTTTTGTGCAATTTAGACAAAACAGTCTTTTAGTCAAAGCATTTAAACCCGAACCAGCCTTAAAGGGCGGTTTTTAGATGTCTTTTAGCTCATTCGCACACATAGGCTAACCGTGTAGATAAATCGTTCTTGAATTTCGGTGCTTATAAACATTAAGTGCAAGACCTATGCCGAGATAAAGACATACAAGTGAGGTTCCGCCCGATGAAAAGAACGGAAGAGTAACGCCGATAACGGGTAAAATTGAGGTGCACATACCAATATTTATAAGCGACTGTGCAAAGAGCATTGCAAAAATTCCAACGCAAATATATTTTCCACCATCATTACTGCAATTTCTCGCAATAATAAGGCATCTAAAACAAATTGCAGCAAGCAAAATAATAACCACCATACAACCTAAAAATCCAAATTCCTCGCCAATGCTCACAAAAATGAAATCGTTATGACTTTCAGGAATAACGCCCGCTTGGGTAAGGTCACCTTTTAAGAAGCCTTGCCCTGTCCATCCACCATTTGCCAATGCCATTCTCCCTCGCCATTGTTGATAGCCGATTCCCTTAATATCTGATTCAAAATTGAAAATAAGCTTTATTCTCTCACGGTGGTCCTCATTCATAACAAAGAAATAAATAAAGGGTGATGCTACCAAAGCAGCCGAAAATGCAATAACAAAATATTTCCATGAAACGCCGCCCGCCCAAAGCATAAATAAAACTATGATTGCAAAAACGAGTGCTGTTCCGTCATCACCTTGAAAGTGAATAAGAACAACCGGCACAGCTCCATGCAGGCACAAAGGAATCAAATATTTTAGCTTATTAATGTTTGGCTTAGCCTTTCTTATATGAGCACTAAACGTAATAACAAATGCAATTTTCAAAAGCTCTGAGGGTTGAAATGTAGTAATCCCCAAATCTAACCAAGCCTTATCATCAGTGCCCTCAGGGGCTATTCCTATAAAAAAGGTTAATATAACGGGAATTAATCCTAACACTGCAAAAAGATACCATTTATTAAGGTATTTTTCATAATTAAAGGCTGAAACAAAAACAGCTGCACCAAGACCTAAAAGCATTGAAATAATTTGAACCAAAAATGGTCTAAAATTTTCTGTGTAATATGTTGTTGAAAAAACCGCCAAGCAGCCGTAAGAAGTGGCAAAAAGACAAAGAATTAAAAGCAATTTATCCGATTCACGAACAAAATCGGCAAACCTTGCCCATAAATGCCTCATATTAACCACCTCACGTTTCATATACTATACACTAATTATATTTTATTTTTAAGAAATATGCAAGTGGGTCTTTCATTTATTAATAAAATATGTTAAAATAATTAAAAAAGATTTTGAAAGGTTAGTTTATGGAGATTTTTTTATCCAATAATCCCGCCGAAACCGAGCAAATTGCAGGAGAACTTGCAAAAAAACTTGAAAGCAGAACTGTTATCGCTTTTCGTGGCGATTTAGGTATGGGTAAAACCTGCTTTACAAGAGGTTTGGCAACAGGTCTTGGCTATACAGGTGAGGTTAATTCACCCACCTTTGCACTTGTTAATGAATATTTTGGCGGTAGACTTCCGCTTTATCATTTTGATATGTATCGAATCTCCTCTTGGGATGAGCTTTATTCATCAGGTTATTTTGAATATTTAGAATTAGATGGTATTATAGTGGCCGAATGGAGCGAGAATATTGAAAATGCGCTACCTAAAAACACTATTTATGTTGAATTTGAAGCATTAAGCGAAAATATTAGAAAAATAAGTATTTACGATAAAGAGGAATAATTAATCAATGAAAATTTTAAGCATTGAATGTTCGGCAGTCCCTTGCTCTGCGGCAGTTTTAGCAGATGGTGAAATTATTTCATCAGATTTTATAAACGAAAAGCTAACCCATTCGCAAACCTTAATGCCAATGGTTGAAAAGGTTTTATTTAATTCGGGCTTATCGGTTAGAAATATTGATTTGTTTGCTTTATCAAATGGTCCCGGCTCGTTTACGGGAGTAAGAATTGGAATCAGTGCCATTAAAGGCTTGGCCGCCCCTGAAAATAAGGCTTGTTTGGGACTTTCAACCCTTGAAATCATGGCCGAAAACTACCGTGACACTAACTGTATAATTTGTGCTGTTATGGATGCGAGATGTAGCCAAGTTTATAATGCCCTTTTTGATATTACTGATGGCAAAATCACTCGACTTTGCGAGGATAGAGCTCTAATGTGTGATGAATTAGCCCAAAATTTAAAAAATCTCTCGCAAAATGAAAACAAATGTATTATAATAGTTGGAGACGGTGCTGATATTTTTTATCCCTTTGTGTCGGATATTGAAAGTATTAAGAAAGCACCGAGTGAAAGAGTTTTTCAAAACGCTGTTAGCGTTGCAAAAGCCGCTTATAATTATCACCTTGCAGGTGTTAGCGGCATTTCACCAAAAGAGCTTTTGCCCGTTTATTTAAGGCTTCCCCAAGCCGAAAGAGAATTAAAACTCAAAAAGGAGAAAACCAAATGAAAATTGCTATCGGATGTGACCACGGTGGTCTCGAACACAAAAACGCTATTGTTGAACACCTTAAAAATGGGGGCTACGATGTTACTGATTTTGGCATTTATGAGCAGGTTTCGGTTGATTACCCCGATATTGCCGTAAAGGTTTGTGACAGCATTGTTAGTAAAGAAAACGATTTAGGAATTTTAGTTTGCGGAACGGGTATTGGAATGAGCATTGCCGCTAACAAGGTAAAAGGTATTAGAGCCGCTGCCTGTTCTGAACATTTTTCCGCTAAATATACCCGCCTTCACAATAACTCAAACATTCTTTGCTTAGGTGGAAGAGTTGTTGGTATTGGTACCGCTTTGGAGCTTGTTGACCTTTTTGTTACAACCGACTTTGAGGGTGACCGCCATCAAAGAAGAATTGATAAAATAACAAATATTGAACAAAGATAAGGAGTTTCAAAAATGAAAGAAAATGTTTTTATTATGGACCATCCCCTTATTCAGCATAAGCTCACTATTTTAAGAGATGAAAGAACCGGCTCAAAACAATTCAGAGAGCTTGTTAGTGAAATTGCAATGCTTATGTGTTATGAATCAACAAGAGACCTTCCCTTAAAAGAGGTTGAAACAAAAACCCCTATCACAGTTGCTAAAACCAAGGTTTTAGCTGGCAGAAAAATGGCATTTGTACCCATATTGCGTGCGGGACTCGGTATGGTGGACGGTGTTTTAAGCCTTATTCCTGCCGCTAAGGTTGGACATATTGGTATGTATCGTGATCCTGAAACCCACACCCCCGTTGATTATTATTGCAAGCTTCCTGCCGACCTTTCTGAGCGTGATGTTTTTGTGCTTGACCCAATGCTTGCAACAGGCGGTAGTGCTATTGACGCTGTTGCAAGAATCAAGGAATTTAACCCAAAAAGAATTAAGTTTATGTGTATTATTGCCGCACCTGAGGGCATTGAAGCATTTACAAAGGCTCATCCCGATGTTCCGGTTTACTGTGCAGGACTTGATGACTGCTTGAACGACCACTGCTACATTGTTCCCGGTCTTGGTGATGCAGGCGACCGTATATTCGGCACAAAATAATAAATAAAAATTATAAATCCCTGTCTGATTTTTAAGTTCAGACAGGGATTTTTATTTTAATCAACCTTTGTGAAAACCATTGGATAAAGGTCGTAAGTATCAAGGTCTCCGAAATATTCCAAGAGCTTTAATTTTTTATTTGTAAGTTCAAATGTCTCATATTCATCATAATCAAATTCATCATCTAAATCATCGGTTGTATAGAGCTTTTTACCGTCGAGCTTATATTTACCTGCCGATTCATTATCATCTAATATTTCATCAAATGTTTCTTTATTAAAAGCCTCTTCAACCATAGCATCGATTGTGGTGTTTTGCTGTGTGAGAAGCTCTTCAACTGTCATATCAATTCCCTCTTGCTCTAACAAATCCTCAAGCATTTTAGTTATACCAACAGCAAAATCCGCCTTTACGTTTTCTATTGAATTGCTAAAAGAGCGTTCATCAACAGTCGTTTTATATGTACCGTTCTTTTCAAATTCAATATTCATTATAAACTTAAATTCTTTAATTTTTAAATATTCTGCTGCATCTCCAAGCTCACTTGCCATTAGTGAATTAATAGTATCAGCTAAATCCATTTCAGTTTTCCAGTTTCCGATAATCTTTTGTTCATCTGTAAGCACAACCGCTACCTGACTGTCCTTATTTTTTGAATCACCAAATTTTTTGGCATCGCAGCCGATAAGCATTGTCATAAGGCTTAAAAGTATTAATATACTTAAAAGAAAGACTAATACTTTTTTCATATTGTTTTCTCTCCTCTAAATTATTTTATAGTATATTTATCTAAATCAAACTTTTCGCCACAACCATAATTTTCATAAACATAATCGATATCCTTATCTCCTCTACCCGAAAGACAAACAAGAATAGAACCCGATTTATTTTGCTTAGCATAACGAATTGCATAAGCTACTGCGTGCGCACTCTCAATAGCGGGGATAATACCCTCAAATCTGCTAAGCAAGAAAAATGCTTCCATTGCTTCCTCGTCCGAAACGGTATCATAATGAACTCTTCCCTTATCTCTAAGGTAAGCGTGTTCGGGTCCAACACCCGGATAATCGAGTCCACTTGCTATTGAATAAACAGGTAACGGTTCACCATTTTCATCCTGCAAAAGATAGCTTTCAAAGCCATGCAATCTACCCTTTGTGCCAAACTGCATTGTTGCAGCGTGGTCACCAACATTAGTACCTCTGCCAAGCGGCTCAATTCCGTAAATCTCAACAGGATCAGCAAGAAAGGGTGTGAACATACCAAGTGAGTTAGAGCCACCGCCAACGCAAGCACAAACCGCATCAGGCATAATTCCGGTCATATCAAGAAATTGCTCTCTTGCCTCAATTCCAACAACGCTTTGGAAATCTCTAACCATTTTCGGAAAAGGATGCGGACCCAAAGCCGAGCCAATACAATAAATAGCATCGTGATATTCGTTTGTGTAAGCCTCAAATGCGGCGTCAACTGCTTCTTTTAAGGTTTTAAGCCCGTGTGTTACAGGAATGACATTAGCGCCGAGCATCTTCATTCTAATAACATTTGGGTGCTGCTTTGCTATATCAACCTCACCCATGTAGATATCACATTGAAGACCAAAATATGCGGCGGCAGTAGCCAAAGCAACACCGTGCTGACCTGCACCCGTTTCAGCAATAAGCTTTTTCTTGCCCATAAATTTAGCAAGCAACCCCTCACCCATACAGTGATTAAGCTTATGAGCACCCGTATGATTCAAATCCTCACGCTTTAAATAAATTTGGCAGTTGCCAAAAAGCTTTGAAAGTCTTTCACAATGATAAACAGGCGTAGGTCTACCTTGAAATTCTTTCCTAATTCTACGAAGTTCATTAATGAACTGTGCCGAATGACAAATAGCCTCGTAAGAATTATTCGCCTCTTCAAAGGCTTCAAGTAATTCAGGCGGTAAGAAGGCTCCGCCATATTCACCGAAATATCCCTTTTCATCAGGAAATTCCTTTAAGTAATTATCAAATTCTTTATATTTATTCATATTTTTTCTCCTAACATTAGCACATTTTTCTTAGAAATAAACATTAATGCGCCATCGCTTAACTAAAATAAACATAAGCTTAACCTCTTAAAAAAAGTCCCAAGTATCATAAAGACACTTGGGACGAAATTAAAAATTCCGCGGTACCACCCAAATTGGATAAACCCACTTTACCGTATACTAACATATACTGTTTGCTGTAACGGGCAAAAACCGTCGATTCCTACTTAAATTCAGATCGCCCTCATAAGTCCATTCGCCAAAAAATCCGCCGCAGTATTTCCACCAACAACTGCTCTCTTAAAACATCAATTTAAAGCTACTACTCTTAATCACAGGTTTAGTTTATAAATAAATTTAAATTAATCTTGCTTAAAGAAGCTCATAACATCGCCGTAGGTTTCGTCGTCATCAGCGGCAGCGCTAAGGAAAGAAGATAAATCGTTAGAATCATTCTTTTTGTCATCGCCAAGTCCTGTTGCAACAACAGTAACACGGATGGTATCCTCTAAAGTATCATCAAGCTGTGAACCCCAAATGATATTTGCATCAGGATGAGCCATTTCCTTAACGATAGAAGCTGCAAGCTCAACCTCTTCAAGTCCGATATCCTCAGAACCTGTAATACTAATGATAACACCACGAGCATTGTCCATTGAGGTTTCAATAAGCGGGCTATTGATAGCAGCACGAGCAGCCTGCTCAGCCTTATCACGACCGGTAGCAACACCAACACCCATATGTGCATAGCCTGCATTGCTCATAACAGCCTTAACATCAGCAAAGTCAAGGTTTACAAGTGCAGTTATATTGATAAGCTCAGAAATGCTTTGAACACCCTGACGGAGAACATCATCAGCAATAATAAATGCGTTCTTAAATGTGATTTTCTCCTCAGAAACAAACTTTAAGCGCTCATTAGGAATAACAACAAGGCTATCAACCTGTTCGCTAAGTGCAGCAATTCCTGCTTCGGCCTGTGTCATTCTTCTGTTACCCTCAAAAGCAAAAGGCTTTGTAACAATACCAACGGTAAGAATACCTAATTCTCTTGCAATAGATGCAACGATAGGAGCAGCACCGGTTCCGGTTCCGCCACCCATACCGGAAGTAATGAAAATCATATCAGCATCACGAATAGCGGCTGCAATTTCATCACGTGATTCTTCGGCAGCGGCACGACCGTTATCAGGATTACCGCCTGCACCCATACCCGAAGTGGTTTTATCTCCAATTTGGATTTTCTCAGCTGCCTTAGATTTAATCAAAGCAGCCTTATCAGTGTTGATAGCAACAAATTCAACACCCTTAACGCCGGCATCAACCATGCGGTTAACAGCGTTTCCACCGCCGCCGCCTACACCGACAACCTTAATTTTTACTACATTAGCTTGTTCTGCAACTTCAAATGGCATTTATAATTCCTCCGTATTTATATATAATTTCACCTTTTAAGACTAATACATAATGATATTAACACACTTTTTTTAAAATTTCAACACTTTTTATTACAAAATTGTAATTTTTTTTAATTTTCTTTATCCTTACTATAAGTTCCCTGTGGTTTTGCCTCGGTCCACATGCTTAAATTTATCTTTCCACTCTCATTTTTCGGTATTTTTTCTATCATTGAGGCAAGATGCTTGATCTTTTCTTCAAGGTTGTTTATATTGCCAAGATTAACTTCAAATCTTTCCTCAACCTTAATTGAAGCAACAGCTTGCGAGGTTAAATTTACCGAATTGAGCTTTATCTCTTTTTTATCGCAAAAATCAGCGATTTTATCAACCGTTTCCTTTTGGCTGCTATCCTCAAACTCAACCAGTGCGCCAACCTTGCATTTAACCGAAACACCGTATACCGTAAAAACATTTTGCGGGGGCTCCGCTGTTTTTTCTAAAACCCAACCGTTTTTACTTAAAAGATAATAGTTTTCTTTATAGTAGTAAGCAGAAAATTCATCTGCATCCTTAACGTTAATAATAAGTGTTCCGGGCAATTCTCTTTTTATCTTAATAGAATCAACATAAGGAAGTTTTTGTCTTAACAATTCTTCAACCCTTTTTTCACTAACTACAAAAAGATTATCACCCAACTTAATTTTAGAAGCCTTTTCAATTTGGGAAAAAGTATAAATATCGCTTCCTGTTATCTTGATTTTTTCTATTGGGAAAAATACCGTTAAACAAAGTATAACGCCAACACATAATAACAAGGCTATAAGAAAGCAAAAGAAGGCGATTAATCTTCGCTTCTTTTTCTTTTTTTGCCTAATAGCACGTTTGCGCAAAAATTCATCCCTTTCGATTTCCTTTTTCAAATAATCATTCCTTTAATTTATTTCAAAAATATCTGCACCAAGACTTTTGAAGTTTCCAACAATATCATCATAGCCTCGTTTTATGTGCTGAATTTCAGCAACCTTTGTTGTTCCAAATGAGCCAAGTCCCGCAACAACAAGTGCAGCACCGCCTCGCAAATCGGTGCATTTACAACCCGCACCAGAAAGACTCTGGGCACCCTCAATAACCGCAATTTTCCCCTCAGTTTTAATTTTTGCACCAAGTCTTTTTAACTCATCAACATATCTAAAACGACTTTCAAAAATATTTTCTGAAAAAACCGAAGTTCCCTTTGCTCTGCAAAGCATAGCGATAATTATCGGTCCCGCATCGGTTGGGAAAGCAGGATAAACAAGACTTCTTACAATTGGAACACTTGAAAGACCGTTTTGTGCGGATAGTCTTACAGTTTTGTCTTTTATCGATATATCACAGCCACTCTCTCGGAAAACCGAAAAGATAGCCGCCATATGTGAGGGATTTACATTATTTATTTCTATATCACCTGAGGTAATAGCTGCACCTGCCATATAGGTTGCAGCCGCAATTCTATCAGGTATTATACTATGTTCGGTTGAATTAAGATATTTTACACCCTTAATAATTACAGTATCACTGCCAGCGCCGCAAATACAAGCCCCCGCTTTATTTAAAAAATCTGCTAAATCACAAATTTCGGGCTCCTTTGCCGCATTATGTATAACAGTTGTTCCCTTTGCCAAAACAGCTGCCAAAATTATATTTTCGGTTGCGCCAACACTCGCAAAGCTGAGTATTATTTCGCAGCCCTTTAAATTCTTTCCGTTTGAAACGCTTAAATAGCCGTGTTCTTCTTTAATTATTGCCCCCATCTTTTTAAGAGATGAAAGGTGCAAATCAATAGGTCTTGGTCCTAATTCACACCCACCGGGACTGCTAATAACTGCATTTCCCGTTCTTGCCAAAATTGCGCCTAAAAAAACAACTGAGGAGCGCATTTCCCTCATTAAATCCTCGGGAATATGACAACCGCTTATATTGCTTCCGTCAACAAAAACCATGTTTTCCTGTTTTTCAGCCTTTATTCCTAACGTTCTTAAAATTTTAATAGAGGTCTCAACATCCGATAAATCGGGGCAATTATGTATTATGCTTTGCTTTTCGCAAAGAATTGTGGCCGCAAGAATTGGAAGCACACTGTTTTTAGCACCTTGAATATTAAGCCTTCCGCTTAATTTTCTATTACCCTTTATAACGATTTGTGACATTTATCGCACCTTCCGATAGCAACATTTTTACAATGTTATACTATGCGAAAGGCGAAAAATTGTCACACGCAGGTATAGAGTCTCATAATAACATCATATATTCGCTGATTTGCATCAATTATAGCGCCCAAGCTTGCAGCCTCGCTCATTTTTTCAAGTTTTTCTTTGTTGGTCATTAGCTCATCCACTGCCTTTATCAAGCCTTCGCCCGATAAATCCTTTTCTTCAATAATTTCAGCAGCACCGAGTTTTTTAAGTGTCATAGCATTATGGAACTGATGATTTTCGGCAACATAAGGTGAGGGAATAAGAATAGCTGCTTTTCCGCAAGCCTGCAATTCACCCAAGGTAATTGCTCCTGCTCTGCAAATTACCAAATCTGCTGCTGCCATACATAAATCCATATCATCAATATATTCTCTAACATTAATAAAAGATGAAAGCTTTGTATCTGCTAATGAGTCCTTCATAGCCGAATAGCCGATTTTTCCAGTTGCGTGAATATGATAAAACTTATCGGTTTTATTGTGCCATTTAATAAGTTCACTTACTGCCTCGTTTATTCTTCTTGCGCCCAGTGAACCGCCAAAAGAGAGAATAAGTGGCCTATTATCCATACCAAGTCTTTTTCTCGCCTGAGACTTAGACATTTTTAAAAGCTCGGTTCTAATAGGATTACCCGTTATTATTGCCTTGTTTTTTAGCTTTAAAAATTTCTCAGCCTCGGGCATTGCAAGCATAACCGCATCGGCATTTGGTGCCAACATTTTAGTTGTAACACCGGGGAAAGCATTTTGCTCGTGAATAGCAGTTTTAATTCCGAGCTTTTGAGCCGCTTTTAAAACAGGTCCACTTACATAACCGCCCGTTCCAACAACTATATCAGGTTTTATTTCCTTTAAAAGCCTTTTAGAATCAGCAGATGAAACAATTGCCTTTTTAACTGCTTCTATATTTTTTATAATATTAGAAGGTGTAATTTTTCTTTGAAAGCCTGCAACATCTATTGTGTAAAAAGCATAGTTTTTTTGTGGAACAAGTGTTGCTTCTAATTTATTTGCAGTGCCTATATAGCTAATTTCGGCATCGGGATGCCTTTCTTTAATATAATCAGCAACCGCTAAGGCCGGATTTATATGCCCCGCAGTTCCTCCACCTGCAAAAAGAATTTTCATAACACACCTCTTTTATGTTTTTTCTATGTTTGTTTGCCTTGAAACCGCAAGAATTATACCCATTTCCGCCAACAACAGCACGAGCGAGGTGCCGCCATAGCTAAAAAATGGCAAGCTAATTCCTGTGTTTGGTATTGTGTTAGTAACAACCCATATATTGAGCATTGCTTGAAGGCCAACCTGAAAGGTAAGTCCTATCGCTAAAAGCGAGCCGAACTTATCGGGTGCGTGCATTGCAATTGTAAAACCTCTCCAAATTAAAAGACAAAATAGCAAAATTATAATAACCGCACCAATAAGTCCCAATTCCTCGCAAACTATTGAAAAAATAAAATCGTTATGTGGCTCGGGAACCCAAAGGTATTTTTGTCTTGACTGACCTATTCCCCTACCCAATATTCCGCCTGAACCAATAGCCAATAGGGACTGAATTGTTTGAAATCCTTTGCCTATTGCATCTGACCAAGGGTCACGCCAGTATTCGAGACGGTCGGAAATATAGCTAATTGCTCCCGAAAAGATAAACGCCACAAGACCAACGCCAAGAGTTATGCCACCCGCAACAATAAATTTTTTAGCAATACCGCCTGCAAAAATCAGCACAATTCCAATTGCTAAAACGAGAATTGTTGCTGAAAAATGAGGTTCAGCAACTATAAGGGCGCAAACAACTACAAGTATTCCTAACAAAAATCCTACAAAGGATAGTTTATCCATCAATTTATAATTTGCAGAAATTAGCGATGAAAATAGTAAAATAACTGCAAATTTTGCAAATTCTGATGGCTGGAAGTTGATAGGACCTATAACTATCCACCTTTTAACATCCATATCCTTAACCATTGGCGGTAAAATCAAAAGCACAACCAACAAAACCAGTACACCTATAAAAATAGGCCACGATACTTTTCGCCAATGATGATAATCAATTCTTGAAATGCCAAGCATTAAAACAACGCCAACACTACCAAGTAAAAGTTGGCGGGAAATAAACTTATAGCTATTTCCGTAATATTCCAAAGAATAGGCATAGCTTGCGGAAAAAAGCATAACAAGACCAATCGTAAAAAGAATAAACACCAATGCTAAGAAGGTGATATCCATTTTTCCGATGTGGTTCTTATCTCTTCGCTTTATCTCTCTTTTAGAAGCCATACAAATTCTCCCATTTTAAATTATGCTCTCAAAATAACCGGTAAAGCAGCCGCCAAGCAGCCTATGAAGGTTACTGCCGAAAAAACTGCAACAATTTTTTCTTCTGACCAACCGCACATCTCGAAATGATGATGAAGCGGTGCCATTTTGAAAATTCTCTTTTTCGTTTTTTTATAATATGCAACCTGAATTATATCAGAAAGCGCTTCAAACAAATAAATACAACCTGCCGGAATAAGTATAATTGGTCTTCCTGTTCCAAAGGCAAGTGCAACAACTATTCCACCTAAAAACATTGAGCCTGTATCGCCCATAAACACCCTTGCGGGTTTTGCATTCCAAAAAATAAATCCAACGCAAGCACCAGCGGCCGCCGCTGCAAATACATTAATAGTCATATTATAAAGACTGCCCGAAACCATCATAAATGCACAACAAACTATTAATGTAACCGAGGAAGCCAAACCGTCAATACCGTCAGTTAGGTTTACTGCATTAACAAAGCCATAAATAAACAACAGTGCAATAGGCCAAAATAGAAGTCCAAAGCCTGAAACAATATTTATATCGCCAATAAATGGGATTGTTGTAACAGTCATACCGCCAAGTCTAAGTGCCAAAAGATAAATTGCCGAAACCACAAGCTGCAAGAAGGTTTTTTGCTTTGCAGTTAGTCCTAAATTTTGTTTTTTAACAACCTTAATATAGTCGTCCATAAAGCCGATGGCTGCCATAGATAAGCACAAACCTATGCCCGCAATAAAATATGTCATTCTAAGTGGGTCCTTTAATTCAGTGGCAAATCTACCATCAGTTGAGCCCGAAACACAAAGCGCAAGAATTATGCTAATAATAAACCCTGCGATCATCATAACTCCGCCCATCGTTGGAGTTCCCTGCTTTGATTTATGCCAATTAGGCCCTTCTTCAAGAATAGTTTGCCCGAATTTAAGCTTTCTTAAATAAGGTATAACAAAAAAGCCTAAAATTGAGGTAACCAAAAAGGCAACTATTGCTGCAATAAAATTCGCTGAATCCTTCATTTCGCTTCTCCTAAAATTAAAGATTAAATTTCGGCAAGAGCTTCTGCCACAACCTCACGCTCATCAAGATGAATAGTACCATCGGCTAAGATTTGATAGGTTTCGTGACCTTTGCCCGCCAATACTATTATATCATCTCTTTGTGCAGTTGCAACTGCATACTTAATAGCCTCAACTCTATTTTCAATAACCTTATAGGGTGTTACTGTTCCATCCATTCCAACCAAGATATCATCAATTATATCAGAAGGCTTTTCGCTTCTCGGGTTATCGCTTGTAACAATAACAAAATCGGCATATCTTGCGGCAACGCTGCCCATAACAGCCCTCTTTGTTTTATCTCGGTCTCCTCCACAGCCAAAAACTGCAATTAATCGATTCTTTTCGCACTCACGGAAGGTAGAAAGTATATTTTTAAGACCATCAGGTGTGTGCGCATAATCAATTATAATAGTGAATCCCTTATCGCAAGGAACAACCTCTGCCCTGCCTTTTACACCCTCTAATTGAGAAAGTGCAAGTGAAGCATCAGAAATTGAAAATCCTAACTCAACTGCACAAGCGGCAGCGGCTAAGGAGTTATAAACTGTGAACTTACCACCGGTATTAACCTTAATATGCTTAATATTAATATCGCTAACAAACTCATAATCAATGCTTGCAGGCTTATATTTTATTGCCTTGGCACTGTATGTTGCATCGTCACCCGTTGAATAACTAACAATTTTGCAGTTCAAATCCTTTATTAACTGCTCATAATATTCATCATCTCGGTTAACAAGCGCTATTTTGCACATTGAAAAGAGTTTTTTCTTCGCTGCAAGATAGTTTTCCATTGTTATATGATAATCCAGATGATCCTGTGTTAGATTTGTAAAAATCCCTACCTCAAAATCAAGATTATAAACTCTGCATTGGTCAAGTGCGTGAGATGAAACCTCCATAATCACATAGCTGCAACCCTTTTCTTTCATTAGCGAAAAAAGCGAATTAAGCTGATAAGCATCAGGGGTTGTATTTTGAGTAGTAATAACCTCATCGCCAATCATATTTTGAATTGTCCCAATAAGTCCAACCTTAAAGCCCTGTGATTCTAATATTTTCTTAATCATATAGGTAACAGAGGTTTTGCCATTAGTTCCCGTAACACCGATAAGCTTTAAATCCTTTGCTGGATTTTTGAACCAATTTGCGCTAATTTCTGCAAATGCTGCATGTGTATCGGGAACGATTATTTGGTTTTCAAGACCGGTATCCTCTTCCGCTATAACAATAGCCGCACCCTTTGAAGCGGCATCCTTTGCAAAAAGATGTCCATCACTCTTAGTACCCTTTATGCAAACAAAAGCGCTTCCCTCTTTTACCATTCTCGAATCACAGGTAACACCTGCTATTTCAAGATTTTTCAATTTATCGCTACAAGCTATTAAATCTTTTAATTTCATCGTTTCACCTTATTTTTTCTAACCGTCAACCGCAGTTTCGTCTCTAAAATAAACTGTAACTATTGTTCCTGCGTTAACTGTTTGACCCGCATCAATGCTTTGCATATATGCTTTAAGGCCCACCATACTCATATTACCTGAAAATTCAACATTTATTCCCGCCTTAGCAGCAACGGAATTAACCTCGGTTGCAGTTAATCCAACAAACTGCGGAACTGTAACCGATTTATCTTCGGTTTCCTCAGTATAAAGTATAACAACCCCTCCCGCTAAAACCTGATTACCCGCCTCGGGGAGCTGCCTAATAACAGTTTCACCCGAGCCTACAACCTGATAAGAAAGCTTTGCATTGCTGATTTTGGTTTTTGCATCAGCAAGAGAAAGTCCAACCGTTTCGGGAATGCTTATTTCCAATCTATCTAACTCCTCTGCCGAGTAGCTTGCCTCATAACCGAGATACGGTAATATATCGGTCATAATTTTTGAGTTAACAGGTGCCGAAATAATACCGCCATAATATTTATCACCCTTAGGCTCGTCAAGCAAAACAAGAACCGCAATTTCAGGGTCATCAATAGGGGCAACTGTAACGCAAGATCCAATATATAAATAATGGTCGCCCGTTGCTTGAATTTTTGAAACCTTTTGCGAGGTTCCGGTTTTAGCACCTATATCATACCCAGCAACAAGTGCATTTTTTGCACCGTTTTCGGCAACAAAGCCCATTAATTCACGAAGTGTTGCCGAAGTGCTTTGAGAAATAACCTGTCTTTTATAGCCTCTATCAGTAATCTTTTCAACCTTTCCATCTTGATTGACCATTTTTTCAACAACATGAGGTTGAACAAGATATCCGCCGTTAACGCAAGCCGAAATTGCAGTTATAAGCTGAATCGGGGTTACGTTGAAGGTTTGACCGAAGGATGAGGAAGAAAGCTCCACCGGTCCCATATTAGCTTGCTTGTGGTAGGTTGACATTGATTCACCCGGTAAATCAATACCTGTTTTTTCAGCAAAGCCGAAAGCATTAAAGTATTTAGAAAATGAGTTAATTCCTACTAACTGACCAATGGTTATAAATGCAGGGTTGCAAGAGTTAGAAACTGCTTGTGCTAAATTTTGACTGCCGTGACCTGTGAGCTTATGACAGTCATAATGCTGACCCGCAACAGTTGCCGAACCACTGCAATAGAAACTACTCATTTTATTGACCAAATTTTCTTCTAAAGCGGCAGCAGCAGTTATAACCTTGAAAACCGAGCCGGGCTCATAGGTATCAGAAACTGCTTTGTTTCGCCATTGTCTGTTAAGCAGTTGATTTTCTAATTTTTTCTTTTCGGCTTCGTCTATAATTTCATCAAGCTTTTGCTTATCCGAAACCGAAAGCGTAAAAGCGTCATTAGGATTAAAATCGCCTTTAACAGCCATTCCAAGAATTGCGCCGCTTTTCACATTCATAATAATTGCGGCTCCTCGCTCCGCAACCTTATTTTCATCAATAGCGGCCTGTAAATATTTTTCGGCTGTATACTGAATATAAGAATCAAGGGTTAAAACCAAGGATTTTCCCTTAGTTGCTTCCTCAACCTTCTCATAGGTGAGCGGCATATCGGTTCCTGCTGCGTTTTTAGCTGCAACAACTCTACCTGCAATTCCCGTTAGCTCATTATCATAATAGCTTTCAATACCTGCTAATCCCTGCTCATCGGCACCAACAAAGCCTAAAACAACCGACGCTAAGCTATCATTTGGATAATATCTTTTAGTAGTTTCTTCAATTCCAATATATTTTCCAAGCTCTAAATCCTCGTATTTTTCATTTGCCAAAAAGGCTCTCACCTTATCGGCAGCAGACTTTTCAATTTTCTTTTTAACAACAACATAATAGGACTTTGCTATTGTGTCCTCATAAACCTTGTTATAATCAACCTCTAAAAGCTCCGATAAATTTTCGGCAATAGTTTTTCTAACCTCTTCCCTATCATCGTCATCCTTTATAGAACGTATACCATTTGGCGTTATGTAAACCGTCCACGCAGTAGAGCTTGTTGCGAGCAACTGCATATTGCGGTCGTAAATATCGCCTCTTGGTGGAGTTATTAGGCTATCATACAACTGTTGTTCAGAAGCCAAGCTTTGATATTTTTCACCGTTTATAATCATTATGTTAACCAATTGAAAGCCTGAAACAGAAAAAAAGAAGGCTATTAATACGACCATAACCAGCAGAGTTCTTCCAACCATTTGCTTGCTGGGCTTTAATGCCATAATAACACGCCTCCCCTTATTGTGTGATTTTTTCATTATAATTAATGCCTTAATACGAGAGTTGAAAAATCAACTCTCGTACTTTTTAACACTAAACATTATATTAATATTTGCCGCTTTTTTATTCCTCACTCACAAAAGTGCCGTTCTTGGTAACTGCGGCATTTTTATCGTTAACCCTTATATAAGTTACATCCTCTTTTTCGGGCTTTTTCATACCTAATTGTACTGCTTCAAGCTCTAAATTAGCAAAAGAAATTCTTCTTTGAAGTTCAACCTCTAAGCTTGTTTTTTCACTTTGAAGTTCAGATATTGAATCCTTAACATCATTTATTTTAGAGGTTACCTCATTAATTTGAAGTCTAAGCGCAATATTTCCGCAAAGTGCCGAAAGTGCGATAAACACAATTGCTATAATCGTAACCGGTGCCGAGAGTCTTCTTGCTGCACCTGCTCTGCGTTTCTTAACCGAAGCAGCTTTTTTAGGCATAACAACAATATTATCCTGAGGCTGCGCTTTTCTTACAGGCCTTGGCGCAAACATTTCAAAATCATAAGCTAAGCTATCATTATAATATTTGAGATTATCCATTTTGCTGCTCCTTTATTTATTAATTCTTAATTATAACCCTTAATTTTGCACTTCTACTGCGCGGGTTTTGTTGTAATTCTTCATTACTGGGTTCGATAGGCTTTCTTGTTAGCAGTCTTCCCTTTGGTGTTTTTCCACAAACGCAAACGGGAAAATCGGGCGGACAAGTACAGCCTGTGCAATACTCCTTAAAGCTTTGCTTAACAATTCTATCCTCTAACGAATGAAAAGTTATTATTGATAACACTCCATCCTTTTTTAAAAGATTAAAGCATTTATCCAAGGCGATTTTCAAAACCTCCAACTCAGCGTTAACTGCGATTCTAATTGCCTGAAAGCATTTTCTTGCAGGATGGCCATCACGCCTTGCAGCAGCAGGAACCGTATTTGCGATCAGCTCTGCCAGCTCGGTTGTTGTTTCGATTTTTTTGTTTTGCCGATACCCTACAATTTTATCGGCTATTTTCCTGCCAAACTTTTCCTCACCAAATCTGAAAAAAATCTCACTAAGCTCATTTGCAGAAAAGTTGTTAACAATATCATAAGCGGAAATACCACTTTTGCTCATTCTCATATCCAAAGGAGCTTCCTTGTGATAAGAAAAGCCTCGCTCAGCAGTATCAAGCTGATAGGATGAAACACCTAAATCGAGGATTATTCCATCTACCTCGGTTATTCCCCTTGTCTCTAACTGCTCGGTCATTTCACTAAAATCACTATTAATAACCTCGGCATTATATTGTGATAAGCGCTCGGTTGCAATTTTTACTGCATCAGGGTCCTTATCAAACGCAAAAAGCTTGCCCGTTTTTAACCTCTTTGCTATTTCTCTTGAATGCCCTGCACCGCCAGCTGTTCCGTCAACATATATGCCATCGGGCTTTATATTAAGTGAATCAATGGTTTCGCAAAGCAAAACCGAAATATGATTAAATTCCATAATTAAAAGTTTAGTTCTTCCATAACAGCCGAAACAGATTCAAGTGTGTTAGAGGTGTTTTCCTTGCTCCAAAGAGCAGAATCCCAAATTTCAAGGTTTGAATCCATTCCTATAATGTGAACATCAGTACCGAAAGAGGCGTATTCCCTTAATGTTGGAGGAACTAAAATTCTACCTTGTGTATCAAATTCAACATTAAAGGCACCATCATACAAAAAACGCTTAACCGCACTCGACTTTGTGCTTGGAAGAGTGCCTATTTTTTCAACGAGCTTGCTCCATTCTTCTGCGGAATAAACGCACAAGCAACGCTTTCCGTAAATTCCACGACAAATGATAAAGCTTTCGCCTAACTCGTCTCTAAATGCAGATGGGATGAAAACCCTACCCTTTTTATCAATTTTATGGTCGAAGCCACCAAAAAGCATGGATTTTCACCTCCGAATTCACCATTTTAAAACACTTTTATGGTTTTTTGCTACACTTTACACCACTACAATGCTATTATAATACCCTTTTAAGTAAAAATCAAGTGTTTTTTAAAATTTTTTTGAATTTTCTTATAAAAGCTAAAAGCAGACTTTTAAAACAAAAAAAGACCGCCAAAAAGGCGGTCTAAAAAGGTTTTATTAAATTATTTTAGGGCATATATCATTAAGTGCGCATTGCTCACATTTTGGACTTCTCGCTATGCAAACATCTCTTCCAAACAAAACAGTTCTATGACAAAAATCATTTGACTTTTCACTCGGCAACAGCTTTCGCATTTCATTTTCAACTATGAGAGGATTTTTTGTTTTAACGAACCCTAATCTGTTACAAATTCTAATAAAATGAGTATCGGTTACAACTGCCGGTTTTTTATAGATATCTCCGCAAACAAGATTTGCAGTTTTTCTGCCAACTCCCGAAAGAGTTGTTAGCTCCTCAATAGTATCAGGAACTATTCCACCGTAAACTGAAACAATTCTCTTAGCTATTTGGATTAAATCCTTGGCTTTTGTTTTATAAAGCCCACAGGTTTTAATCAGTTGCTCTACTCTGTTAATCGGTGCTGCTGCCATTTTTTCGGCGGTCCCAAATTCTTCAAATAATTTTGGGGTTACAAGATTAACCCTTTTATCCGTGCATTGTGCAGATAGTCTTGTTGCTATGAGCAACTGAAATGCATCGCTATAATTCAATGAGCAAATAGCATCGGGATACAATTTTTCAAGCCTTGTTACTACCTCTTGTACCCTCTCGGCTTTACGCATTTGCGGCCTCTAATTTAAGGTCGTTTTGTTTTATGAGCTTCATCTTGCGCATAGCCTCCGAAATTCCAAGACAAATCGCCGCAGGAAGAATAAAATGCATTAGCAATATTTCAAGTAAGGCAACAACGGGTGATACACCCGCAGCAATCATACTGTCATAAGACATAAACTGACCCACCAAGCCTGCCGAGCCCATACCGGAACCCACAGGGTTGCTGACCATTTTAAGCACCGCTGAGGAAACGGGGCCTAATATTGCACTTGAAATTATAGAGGGCAACCAAATAAGCGGATTTCTAACAATATTGGGAACTTGAAGCATTGAGGTGCCAAGTCCCTGAGCTATAAGACCGCCAAATTTATTTTCACGGTAGCTTATAACAGCAAAGCCAACCATATTACAGCAGCAACCAACCGTTGCCGCACCTGCTGCCAAGCCGGTTATACCCATTGAAACACCGATAGCGGCAGAAGAAATAGGCAGTGTTAAAATTATTCCCATTAAAATTGAAACTGCCATTCCGCCTAAAATCGGATATTTTTCAACATTAACATTAACAAGATTTCCGAGCCAACCCATTGCTGCGGAAATATACGGGCCAACAAAGAAGCCTGCTGCCGCACCTGCAATAATGCAGCAAATAGGTGTTACAATTATATCAACCTTTGTTCTGCCCGAAACCAAAGCACCAATTTCAATAGCAACATAAGCGGCAATAAATGCGCCCAAGGGCTCGCCCGGTTTTCCTATCGCAAAGGCAGTATTAACAAGAGAAGGAAATGCGCCAATCATACCGCAAACAGCCGCACAAACAGTTGTTAAGGGTGACGATTTGAGCTTGCAAGCAACACCAACTCCTATTCCCGCACCGGTTAGAGTTTTGGCAATATTGCCCATACCCGCAAGGTAATCGGCAACAACATTATTTCCGATAATTGCGGCAATTTGACAAAGAATGGTACCTATGATAAGGGTTGAAAAAAGTCCATAGGCCATACCTGAAAGTCCGTCAATAAAAAGACGGTTGAGATACTTCTTAAACATTTGAAATTCCTCCAACTTTATTCTTGTTTAAGATTATACTGTATTTTTATAAAAATAACAATAGTGTATATGCCAATTTTTTTAGAAAATAATAATACTAATTTAGTTATTTGGAGGAATTTTTTTGAAAACCGTTGCTTTTTTCGATACAAAATCCTACGATAAGGAAAGCTTTCAAAAATTTAATAACGATGAATTTAATATTAGATTTTTTGAAAATAAGCTAAATGCAGACACAGTTAGTATGGCGGCTTGCTGCGATGCAGTTTGTGCGTTTGTTAACGATAATATCGATAAGAATGTTATTGATACACTTGAAAAATTCGGAGTTGGTCTTATTGCGCTTAGGTGCGCAGGCTATAACAATGTAGATTTAAAATCAGCTTCTGGAAGAGTTAAAATTGTTAGAGTTCCCGCCTATTCTCCCTATGCAGTTGCAGAGCACACCATGGGCATGATTTTAATGCTTAATCGAAAGCTACACCGAGCATATATCAGAACCCGTGACCATAACTTTTCATTAGAAGGTCTTACAGGCTTTGACCTCAACAATAAAACGGTTGGAATTATTGGAACGGGTAAAATCGGTGTGAGCTTTGCCAATATTTGCAAGGGCTTTAATATGAATATTTTAGGCTTCGACCCCATTAAGAACGAAAAATTCATCGGCAAATATGTGGAGCTTGATAAGCTACTAAAAGAAAGCGATATCATTTCGCTGCACTGCCCACTCACAAAGGAAAACAAAAAACTGATAAACGAAAAAACCATAAATCAAATGAAAAAGGGTGTCTTTGTAATTAACACCTCCCGTGGAGGTCTTGTTGATACCCAAAGCCTTATAAACGGACTTAAAGCGGGGCAAATTTCTGCTGCAGGACTTGATGTTTATGAGGAAGAGACTGCCCTTTTCTTTGAGGATTTTTCAGATGAAATCATTTTGGACGATACCCTTTCAACACTTATTTCAATGCCTAATGTTATTGTGACCTCTCACCAAGCCTTTCTCACACGAGAGGCACTTGACTCGATAGCCAAAACAACCCTTAATAATATTTCGGCATATTTTGCGGGCAAAAAGCTTGAAAATGAGGTAAATATTTAATTGGTTTTACTTGTATTTCACCTTTTAAAGTGATATACTCTAATAGGTGGTTTTATGACAAAAATTTATTTAGTTCGACACTGCGAGGCACAGGGCAATGTTATGCGAATTTTTCAAGGCTCTACCGACCTTGATATTAGTGAGCTCGGTCAAAAACAGCTTATATATCTAAGAAAACGATTTGAAAATATTCATCTTGATAAAGTTATTTCAAGCCCGCTTTTAAGAACGAGAAAAACAGCATTAGCAATTTTGGGTGACAAAAAACTTCCTTTTGAGATTAATAAAGGACTCATTGAATTACACGGTGGCGTTGTTGAAGGAAGACCCTTTTTAGAGGCCTTTAATTCAATTCCCGGCCTTGCTGATATTTGGAACGACGCTCCCCAAGATTTTGCTCCCGAGGGTGGAGAGCCTATGGCACACGCCTATGAAAGAATTTGGGATACTTTATTGGAAATTGCTAAACAAAACAAAGGCAAATCAGTGGCTTGTGCAACCCATGGCGGAGTTTTGCGTTGTCTTATGTGCCGCCTTTTATTTGGTGACATTAAAGAGCTAAAAAATACCGCCTGGGCGGAAAACACCGCAGTTGCACTTTTAGAGTTTGATAATAACCTAAATCCAACCCTTAATTTTTTCAATGACGTTTCACATCTTCCCGAGGAACTAATTAATAGGAAAAGCCGCATAATTAATAAAATCGAGGAAAATTAAATGATAATAATGTCTGTTGATTTAGGCAAAGCGAGAACAGGTGTTGCTATATCTGATGATACCGAAAGCTTTGCTTTTCCAAAAGGAGTTATAAACGAATATAACCCACAAAAATTAATTGATAAAATAGCTTGTGCCGCCAAGGAATTGAAAGCTGAGCTAATAGTTGTTGGAAATCCGAAAAATATGGATGGTAGTGAGGGCTTTCGTTCGGTCGAATGTAAAGAAACTGCTCAAAAAATTATGGAGCAAAGCGGCATAAAAACAATAATGTGGGATGAACGCTGCACTACTATTTCGGCACACACTGCCCTAAACTATACCGACACCAAAGGCAAAAAACGCAAAGAGGTGGTTGATGCTGTTGCGGCAGTAATCATTCTTGAGGATTATTTAGCTTTTAGGAAAAATAACAAAAACTAACACGAGGTGCTATATGCTTTATAAATTTGAAACCCATTTACACACAAGTGCATGCAGTGCCTGTGGTATCGCTACCGCCCAAGAAATGTTGGATGATGCAAAACAAAGCGGATATGCGGGTGTTGTTATAACGAATCATTTTTATCACGGTAACACCGCCATTGATAGAAAGCTACCCTGGCCCGAATTTGTTGCAGCTTATGAAAAAGATTATCTTGAAGCCAAGAAGTATGGCAAAAAAATAGGACTCACCGTTCTTTTCGGTATTGAGGAGGGCTATGCTCCCGGCAAAGAAATGCTAATTTATGGCCTTACCCCAAAAATTCTAAAAAGCTGTCCTGAATTTGTGAAAATGACCGCTACCGAAAAGGTTGATTTTGTTAGAAAAAATAAAGGCATAACCATTTGTGCCCATCCTTTTAGAAACCGTCCCTGGATTCCTGAACCCTATAAAGAGCCTGACCCTACTTTGTTTGACGGTATTGAATGTTATAACCGAGGAAATTCAGAATATGATAATAGCTTAGCCTTTGCTTTTGCCGAAAAATACGGTCTTTTCAAAACCTCGGGCGGCGACGTTCATCAAACAGGTCAGCTTGGCCCATCCGGTGTTGCTTTCAAGAAACCGGTTAAAACCATTGAAGGCTTAATAAAGCTTCTCAAATCAGGTGATTATGAATTGGTTTTACCTTAAAATCATGACTACCGGCTAAGCCGGTAGTTTGCTCTGCGGCTATAAGCCGCTGTTACTGGCGGGACTGAAAGTCCACCGAATAATCTGCCAACCGCAAGCGGACTCTTAGCTACCGCTAAAGCGGTTGGCTATTTTTGTATA
>JAZSLI010000020.1:0-5647 GCA_045535295.1 Acutalibacteraceae bacterium
GTTGTATCCTAATTTGTGTTCTCGCATATCCATTATAACACCTATTTTAAATTCTGCACTATAAATTTTGTTTTTTCTTCCTGTTTTACCCATAAAAAATATGCACCTCCAAAAGTGTCTAACTTTTGGGGTGCATATCACATAACACAGCTGCATTTCATATTTGCCTGAGGTACGCCGTGACTTGTGCCAAAAAGTGTGATTTTCATAAATTCACCTACTAATAAACAATTTTCAAATGGTATGCAGCCTCTTCGCCAAAGCAAGTCTTATGATATTTGTCTAAAATTTCCTCGCATATAACCAAATTTGAAGAAAGCTCAACCTCGGTTGTTATGTTGCTTGTTTCATCGGTTATAAGATTTCTTAAAGCTATTGCTCTTGGTGCTTTGGTTAAATTTAAAGTAACTTTCTTAAAGGCACCAAACAAACCTATGTTTTCGGGTGCGGCATTTATCTCACACTCAACAATTGGAGCCGATGAAGTAGTTTTACCTAATGTTCTTTTAAGTGAAGCTACAGAATAAGCACCATTAGGATTCATTGATGCTGCAACGAATGGCGGTTCTCCATCACAATCCACCTTTGGAAGCGTTGTGTTTCTTGCAAAAATTGCGGGAGCGCCTTGATAAACTCGGCGACCGTCAAGAAATCTTGCCCAAGTATCTCCCGGTTCAAAATCGTACCAGTCAAGATAAACCTTTTGCGAAAACTCGCAGCTTCCGCCAACAAAAGCAGGAGCAACTTGGTGCCATCTCGTAACTGCGGCCGCTCTTAATCCTCCTGCTGTTTCAGGCATACTCATAACACCCATAGCAAAGCCTAGCGAGGCCGCCATATAATGTTCATCCTCGCAGTTTATAATAGCATTTGAATTGGGCAAAACGTTATAAATCCTATCAAGTGTTGTTGCCATAGACAACTGCGGACTAACATCATAGCTTCTAACAACATCGCTAAATTGTGTTAAAGCAACTGCTCTCGCACAAGAAGCATCATTTTCAAAACGCCCAATATAGTTGTCTTTATCTGCAATAAGCCAACAACAAATTCCATGTTCAATAACAAGCTCAGGATATATTTCCTGCGCAAGCTCAGAAAACTGTCTCCTAATATTGGCATCATAGGCCCAGGTTCCCCAGTCAACCTTCCAATATGAAACACCCGCATTTTTAGAACGAAGAAGCATTTCAACCCAAAAATCTCGTGTTTGGGTTACACCCTTTCTAAAATCTGCGCCATATTGTTGAGCAGGAATCCAAATACCAAGACCTTTCCAGCCTTTTTCTTTAACCCTTCTAACAAACTCTTTTAGTTTTTCCTCAGGACTTCCCTTAAAGGACGGGAACCTCGTTTCATTGAGGTTGTGAGAGCCGAATTTTTCCCAGTCGCCCTCTTTCATTTGAACCCCGTAATCAACATCCCAACCATCATCTATCAAAAAATAAAGGTGCTTTCTAACCTCGGGATAATAATCTATCCATCCATTTTCGCCAAAAACAGCTTGCTCATTTATTGCATCACGAGTTGAACATGCCGTACCCTGTTGGCCCGCAATAGCAACCTCGTCCATAACCGCATTTGCTTTGTCGGCAAAAACTGCTTGTGTATCCCAAGTGCAAAAATAGTCAACATTCCAAATTTTAAAATCACACATAATGTTATTCTCCTTCCTATTAGCAAAGCTCAACTTTAATGTCTAAAACTCCTTTTGCATCGCAAGGAATAAAGGGTTCGGTTTCTTTTCCGTTAACAGTAAAGGATTTAATATTTTTACCCTCACCTGAAATTTGAATGTTAAGGGTTGCATTGCGATAATCAAGATAATTAAGCTTAATTTTATTAACAAGCGTGCTTCCAACCGGCTGGAATTTGATTCCCTTTTCGCTAAATTTAAGACCAACTAAATCCATATAAACGTTTCTAAGATAAGCAGTAGCACTCCAAGTTTGATAAGGCTCCGAATTCCAAAGAACAATACCTTTATCAAGACCTCTTTCCTGCAAGCCACCGTAAATTTCGCCGGTTATCGGGTGATAAATTTCTGCAAACTGCATATAACGCAAAGCATTATTGGTTTGGAACTTAAATTCCCTATCGAAAACATCGGTTCTGCCATTTTCTGCGGCAGCATCTGCCCAAAAGCCCTGAACGTGCGGCCAAACGCTTCCGCTATGGCGACCAATGCCTAAGCCATCAGGAGTATCATATCTTGAAAAGCTTGGATAAACACAAGTGATACCATAATCCGATATGTATTGATTTTCAAAAATCTTTGCTTTTTGCTCATCACTTGCAACATCAAAGAGTATTGCAAAGCTAATTCCTAAGCCCTCCTGCGATTCGCAGCCGCCAAAATCATCAACCAAATAATCATAATTTCCGTTCTTTTCATTCCAAAAATGCTTATTGATAGCTTCCTTCATTTTTGAAGCCTTTTCTTGATATTTAGCTTCAATTCCAAGCTCTGCTGCCATTTTATCGGCAAGAACATAAGCCTCAAAATAGAGACAATTTGTTGAAAGTGAATGCATAGGCATACCAAAGCCTTTTTTAGCTGCTAATTCGGGATTATATTTAACAAAGTCAACTATCGGACTTGTTCCGTGCTTCGCATAAATGTCAGGATAAGCAGCAACGCCGTCGCCGTAACAAGCAGGGCCTCTAAAAAGGTTGAGCTCGTCTGTGAACTCCTTTTCTTCAAAATCAGCCAACGAATTGCAGACAGCATTATAAGCAATTTTTAGAAAATCCTTGTCGCCTGTGTAAAGATAATATTGCCAAGCACCAACTGTCCAAATAATTCTATCCCAGTATTCACCGTCTATAATATAACCGTTATCACATTTTGCAAGAACAGATTTTAAAGTACTCAATGCCTCTTCGCTGCAAACAAGACCACCTGCATTCCAGGTGTTAATAGCAGCATCACGAGTCCAAGGAGTTGAATAACCAAGACCGGCGATAATAACCGGCTCCTCTTTTTCTAAAATTCCGTCCTTAAAAGGAAGAATGTTAGAAGCAAGATTTGCAGTAGCTAATCTATAAGCTCGGTTAATATCTCTAACGTTTGTTACTAAATGTGGAAATTTCATAATTTTTAACTCCTTTTTTAAGCCGAAAAAATTATTCTTTGGGCTTCTATTTTTCATTATCTTTATTCTACCATAAATATATGAAAAATCAATAAAAATCAATAAAAAACCGCAAATTAAATGGGCGAACATTGTTCGCCCCTACACAAATCAATTTAACATCCGTAGGGGCGATTATTAATCGCCCGTGTAGTAGGGTGCGCCAAAACGAGATGTTGAAATCGCCCGTCTCAGTTGCCGCCTCGGTCGGTGCTTACTTCTAGCAGAGGTGTCCTCAGGACACCCGCACCCCTACAAATAAACAAAAACCGCCCTTTGCCGACCTAAATCAGCAAAGGGTGGTTAGTTTTTAACAAATTATGATTATTGGTAAACTACCACATAATCAACCTCTAATGAACTACCGTTTTCCCAATCGGTATGAACTGAGGGTCCTGCGGTGCAGGTATCGCCTTCACAGTCACACTCCACCGGAAGACCGGTATGCGGTGAATTAACATCGTTGCCTGAATAGCAAGTGAATATAATATTCATCTCACTGTTGCATTTGAATTCAAATTTATTGCCGATAGATTCATCAACATCGCAGAAGTTATATTTAATAACAGGGATATCATCATAAATCCACATAATATAATCTTCTGTCCATTCAAGTGCGTAAGTGTGGAATTCACCGTCAGCAGTAAAGCCTTCAAAATATGAATACGTAGCTTCACCCGCTTCCGATGTTGCATCAGGATTTCTTTCAGGACAAAGTACTTCCCAGTTGTTAGAACTAAACTGATTTGTATTATAAGCATTAAATGTACTTTGCTTACGGGTATAGAACTGTGTACCCGCTAATGCATAGTATAAACCATCCTTAGCCTTAACAGCAGAATTTGTATCATCCTCATAAATATATCCGGTTGAATATTTATAAATCTGAACATACTTGCCGATTTGGCCCTCTTTTTGTGATTTAACATAAAGAGTACTCGATGTGTTTGCAACATCTCCTGTAAATGCCGAATATGTAACAACATGCTTTAAAGGAGTTGCTTTGAGCAAATCATAATTCTTTCCGAAGCATTCGAATATATCAATTTCATAGAATGTGGAAGTATCGGCATAAGGATCTTCTTTGCCTAAGAGCCAAAAAGCAGGACAAACACCAATACTTGCATTAATTTTCATTCTTGCTTCGAAATAACCGTAGGTATAGTACTGAGTACTTCTTGCCTCAGAGCCCATATAATATTTACCGCCATAGGTATGACCGTTTTCAGTATATGTTCTATCGACGGCAGGGCCGGCATCGAGAACAAGATTACCGCCGGCAGCGGAAATATTTTTGCCCTCTAATGCCCAACCTTTTATACCTTCTTCATTGTAATCAGCAGCGCTTGTTAAACCAAAGGTTTGCATCTTCCACTCGCTATAAGTAGCGTTTAACTTGCCCGCCGTAAAATCTGTCTCGAAATTATTGAAATAAGCGACATTAGATTCTATGACGTGGTTCCTTCAATGTGCTTCAAACACCAAGATGTTACCTTCATTGAGGGTAGCACCAAGCTTAATGTAACCGTTAAGTGCATAGATAGCAGACATTAATGCCTCTTCATTTGCACCGTTAACATAAAGCTTATTGCCAACGAGCTCGATTATATAACCGTTCTCGCCCATAACCATTGCTTTGCTGTAATCATCAGCAGCACCGATAACTATTTGAGTAGTACCCTGAGCAGCACTTGTAAAGTTATCACGAACATAACCGTCAACAGTTGAGGTGAAAGGATCATCAAATGTCTCGGGTGTAACGATAGTGCAGTCAGAAAGTGCAGCGCCTGCAATGTTGAAGCCTTCTTTATATGCATCAGCTACTGCATATTTAAGCTTAACAAGGTCTTTAAGTGTTACAAGGTTATCTGCATTAACGTCAGCCCTTGTCTTAGAAACATCAGCTAATGCGCCTAAGAAGTATTGCTTCATTGCAGCAATATCAGCAACGTCAATTGCGTTGTCGCCTGCAACGTCACCAATAACCATAGCTGTGGTTGCATCCTCATATCTACCGTAAAGCTTAACCTCTTCAATAGTAGTGGAATCAAATGCAGCAATGTTGAAAGGAATCTTCATTGCGCTATCAGCAAACCACATAACTGCCTTACCATCAACTACGGCAAACTTATCGGCAGGGATATTACCATCACTGTAATATTCCTTGGTTATTTCACCATCAACATTGAATTCAACGTTAACAGGTGCTAAAACGGTGGCTTTAATATTATCAATGTAAATGCCTTGTGAGGATGTTCCACCGCCACTTATATAAAAAGCTAAATACTGATTTGTAATAGTAGCATCAACTGGAACTGTGTATATAAATTTATTTCCTGTAACCCAAGTGTTAGCAACAACAGTTGAATCAGCAGCAGCAAAGGATTTAACTGATTGCTTTGCATCAAGATAATTTGCATTGAATGTGTTATTATTATCCAATGCTTGAGCTGCACCTATCTGAATATTCAAGTTATTAACAGGTGCTGCTGGGAACATATAGTCATATTCAA
>JAZSLI010000026.1:0-13740 GCA_045535295.1 Acutalibacteraceae bacterium
TCGCAGTTCACGACGGACGTAAACACGTTCCGGTTTATGTAACTGAGGATATGGTTGGTCATAAACTCGGCGAATTTGCCCCCACAAGAACATTTAAGGGCCACGCCGGTTCAAAAACTTCAAAATAAGCAAGAAGGAGAGTAAAAAATGGAAGCAAGAGCTATTTTAAAGTATGCTCGTATTTCACCCCGTAAGGTGAAAATAGTTTTGGATTTAATCCGAAATCAAGATGCAGACAAAGCTATGGCTATTCTCAAATTTACTCCCAAGTCTGCTTGTGAGTATTTAGAGAAACTTTTAGCATCAGCTATTGCTAATGCTGAAAACAATCATAACATGGACACTTCAAAACTTTACGTTGCAGAGTGCTTCGTTTGTCCCGGACCTACTCTTAAAAGAATTCGTCCTAAGGACCACGGTAGAGCACACCGCATTTTGAAGAGAACAAGCCATATGACCATCGTTCTTAAAGAACGCGAAAACTAAAAGGAGGTTAAGTTATGGGCCAGAAGGTTAATCCCCACGGTATGCGTGTGGGCGTAATTAAAAACTGGGACTCACGTTGGTTTGCCAATAAGGGCACCTTTGGTGACACATTGGTTGAGGACTACAACCTCCGTAAATACCTCAAGAAGACACTCTTCACAGCAGGTATTGCAAAAATCGAAATCGAACGTGATGATAAGCGTGTAAGACTCCACATTCACTGTGCAAAGCCCGGTATGGTAATCGGACGTAACGGTGCAGAAATTGAAAAGTTGCGTGCAAACTGCCAGAATATACTTGGTAAGCCGGTAATTGTTAACATTGTTGAGATTAAGAGTCCTGACGCTAACGCTCAGTTGGTTGCAGAAAATATTGCAATTCAGCTCGAAAAGCGTATTTCCTTCCGTCGTGCTATGAAGCTTGCTATCGGCAGAGCTATGAGACTCGGCGTTAAGGGAATTAAAACACAGGTTTCCGGCCGTCTCGGCGGTGCAGAAATCGCAAGAAGGGAACAGTATCATGAAGGAACTATTCCGCTTCAAACCCTTCGTGCAGACATTGACTATGGTTTTGCAGAGGCAGACACCACCTATGGTAAGCTTGGTGTTAAGGTTTGGATTTATAAGGGTGAGGTTCTTTCGGATAACCGTCGTTCCAAAAAGGAAGGAGGAGCCCGCTAATGTTAATGCCTAAGCGTGTTAAATACCGTAGAGTACACAGAGGTCGTATGACCGGTACAGCTCTCAGAGGTAACACTGTAACACATGGAGATTTCGGTCTTCAAGCTATGGAACCTGCGTGGATTACCTCTAACCAGATAGAAGCTGCCCGTATTGCGATGACACGTTATATCAAGCGTGGCGGTAAGGTTTGGATTAAAATTTTCCCCGATAAGCCTATTACAGAGAAACCTGCTGAAACCCGAATGGGTTCAGGTAAGGGCTCACCTGAGTACTGGGTAGCTGTTGTTAAGCCCGGTCGTGTAATGTTCGAAATCGGAGGAGTTAGCGAGGAATTAGCCCGTGAGGCTATGCGTCTCGCAGCTAATAAACTTCCTATTAAGTGCAAGTTTGTTGGCAAAGAGGAAATGGGTGGTGAGCAGTAATGAATGCAAAGGAAATCAGAAATAATACTTTACCCGAGCTCAATGAGCAGTTGGCAAAGTTAAAGGAAGAATTATTCAACCTTCGTTTCCAACTCGCCATTAACCAGCTCGAAAACCCCATGCGTATTGTTGCTGTTAAGAAAGATATCGCTCGTGTTAAAACAATTATTCGCGAGACCGAAATCAAAAACAGCCAGAACGCTTAAAAGGGAGGTAAGCTGAAATGAGTGAAAGAAACCTTCGTAAAACAAGAGTAGGTAAGGTTGTTAGTGATAAGATGGATAAAACCGTTGTTGTTGCTATTGAGGACAATGTTAAACACCCACTCTATAAGAAGATTATTAAAAACACTATCAGACTTAAAGCTCATGATGAGAACAATACCTGTGGCATTGGCGACAGAGTTTCCATCATGGAAACCAGACCGCTTTCCAAGGATAAGAGATGGCGTGTGGTTGAAATAATCGAAAAGGCTAAGTAGTCTACAAGGAGGAAAACACTGTGATACAACAACAGAGTTACCTCAAGGTAGCCGACAATACCGGTGCTAAAGAAATTATGTGCATTCGTGTTCTTGGAGGCTCCAGAAGGAGGTATGCCAACATTGGCGACGTTATCGTAGCTTCTGTTAAAAAGGCCGCTCCCGGCGGTACTGTTAAGAAGGGCGATGTTGTAAAGGCTGTAGTAGTTCGTTCTGCTAAGGGTCTTCGTCGTAATGACGGCACATACATCAGATTCGACGAAAATGCGGCTGTTATAATCCGTGAGGATAAGAACCCACGTGGAACCCGTATTTTTGGACCTGTGGCCCGTGAGCTTCGTGAGAAGGATTATACAAAGATTCTATCTCTTGCTCCGGAAGTACTTTAATGGGAGGTAAGCTATAATGAATAAACTTCACATTAAAACAGGCGATACTGTTGTTCTCCTTACAGGAGACAAGAAGGACCGCAACAAAACCGGTAAGGTTCTTGAGGTTAGCCCCGAAGAGGGTAAAGTAATAGTTGAAGGCATCAATAAGGTTAAGAAGCATGTTAAGCCCCGTAAGGCTGGTGATCCTTCTGGCATTATTGAGACCGAGAGTGCTATCTATGCTTCAAAGGTACAGGTAGTATGCCCTAAATGTAATAAGCCCACCAGAGTAGGAACTAAAATCTATGAGGATGGCAAAAAAGACCGCTTATGCAAAAAGTGCGGAGAGACTTTTTAAGAGTAGGAGGAACTGATAATGTCAAATTTAGCTAATGAATATAAAGCTTCAATTGCACCTGCATTGATGAAAAAATTCGGCTATAAGAGCGTAATGCAGATTCCGAAGCTCGATAAGGTCGTAATTAATGTAGGTGCCGGAGAGGCAAAGGAAAACGCTAAGGTTATTGATGCTATCATCACCGACCTTGGTAAAATTACCGGTCAAAAGGCCGTTCCTTGCCGTGCTAAGAAATCCGTTGCGAACTTTAAGCTTCGTGAGGGTATGCCTATCGGCGCAAAGGTAACACTCAGAGGCGAGAGAATGTATGAATTTGTTGAGAGACTTTTCAATGCAGCATTGCCAAGAGTTAGAGATTTCAGAGGAATTAATCCTAACGCATTTGATGGCAGAGGAAACTATGCTATGGGTGTTAAGGAGCAGCTTATTTTCCCTGAAATTGAGTATGAGAAAATCGACAAGGTTCGTGGTATGGATATTATTTTCGTTACCACAGCCAATACCGACGAAGAGGCTCGTGAGTTATTAACTCTTATGGGCGCTCCGTTTGCGAAGTAAGGAGTAAGGAACTATGGCTAAAACTGCTATGAAAATCAAACAGGCTCGTCCTGCTAAGTTTTCAACAAGAGAGTATAACAGATGTAAAATCTGCGGCCGTCCGCATGCTTACCTTCGCAAATACGGTATCTGCCGTATATGCTTTAGGGAACTTGCTTATAAGGGCGAGATTCCGGGAGTTAAGAAGGCTAGCTGGTAAGAAACGCAGATTTGGTTGACAGTAAGATAGCTGTCACAATAAGGAGGTTTACGGTATGCAAATCACCGATACTATTGCAGATATGCTTACGCGAATTCGTAATGCTTCTTCTGCAAAACACGATTCGGTAGATGTTCCCGCATCCAAGGTTAAGAAGGCTATTGCTCAAATTCTTCTTGATGAGGGTTACATCGCAAGCTTTACCGTTATAGAAGACGGTAAGCAGGGCGTAATTCATATTACTTTGAAATACGGCCAAAATAAATCGCAGATTATAACCGGCATCCGCAGAGTTTCGAAGCCGGGCCTGCGTATCTACACAAATGTAGAGGATATGCCTAAGGTTATGAAAGGCCTTGGTATAGCAATCCTTTCCACCTCTAAGGGTATAATGACAGACAAAGCAGCTCGCAAAGCCAATGTAGGCGGCGAAGTTTTGGCTTATGTTTGGTAAGGAGGTGCACTGAGGATGTCAAGAATAGGAAAAAAGCCTATCACAATTCCTGCAGGTGTTGATGTTAAAGTTGAAGGTTCACAGGTAACTGTTAAGGGACCTAAGGGTGAGCTTAAAAACACCTTTAATGCAGACATCAGCATTGCAGTTGAGGGTAGTGAGATTATCGTTACCCGTCCTTCCGATGTGAAGGAGCACCGTGCGCTTCACGGTCTTACCCGTACACTCATCGCAAACATGGTTGAGGGTGTTTCCAATGGCTACACAAAGGAGCTTGAGGTTAACGGTGTTGGTTACCGTGTTCAAAAGCAGGGAAAAAATCTTGTAATGAACTTAGGTTATTCTCATCAGGTAATTATGCCTGAGATTGATGGCATTACAATCGATGTACCCAATCCTAATAAAATTATTATTAGTGGTGCAGATAAGCAAAAGGTTGGCCAGTTTGCAGCAGAGGTTCGTGAGAAGCGTCCGCCTGAGCCATATAAAGGCAAAGGTATTAAATACGTTGGCGAATATATCCGTCGCAAAGAAGGTAAAGCCGCTAAGGGTGCTAAGAAATAATAAAGGAGTGTATATAATATGGTTACTAAACCAAACAGCAATCAGGCAAGAATCAAACGCCATGCGCGTGTTCGTTCAAAAATTAACGGCACAGCTACTTGCCCCAGACTTGATGTGTTCCGCTCCAACAGCAACATTTACGCCCAGCTTATCGACGATGTAAACGGAATTACTCTTGCAGCTGCAGCTTCAAACGAAAAGGATTTCGATTTGAATGGTGGAAACTGTGAGGGAGCTCGCAAGGTTGGACAGTTAATTGCTAAACGTGCCGCAGAAAAGGGCATCACCGAGGTTGTTTTTGACCGCGGCGGATACATTTATCACGGCCGTGTTAAAGAGCTTGCCGAAGGTGCCCGTGAGGGCGGCCTCAAGTTCTAAAAGGGGAGGAATACTTTTGGCTACAAATATTGACGCACAGGCATTAGATTTAAAAGAAAAAGTAGTAGCTATTAACCGTGTTTCCAAGACTGTTAAGGGTGGACGTATTATGAAATTCTCTGCTCTTGTTGTAGTTGGAGACGGAAACGGTATCGTTGGCTACGGTATGGGTAAAGCCGGAGAAGTTCCGGATGCTATCCGTAAGGGTATTGAAGATGCCAAGAAGAATCTTATTAAGGTTTCTTTAAAGGGCACAACCATTCCGCACGAAATCATCGGTGAATTCGGCGCAGGTAGGGTTTTATTAAAGCCCGCTGCTCCAGGTACCGGAGTTATCGCAGGCGGTGCAGTTCGTGCTGTTGTTGAAACGGTTGGTATTTCTGATATTCGTACAAAGGCTTTACGCTCAAATAATCCTTGCAACGTAGTTCGTGCTACTGTTGCCGGTCTTGCAGCATTACGCTCAGCCGAAGAGGTTGCAGCAGTTCGTGGCAAGTCTGTTAAGGAAATTGTAGGTTAAGGAGGAGCAGCACTATGGCAACAAAAAAGGCTGCCTGCCTTAAGGTAAAGCTCGTTAAGAGCACAATAGGTTCTAAACAGAACCAAATCGCAACTGCTAATGCTTTAGGTCTTTACAAGGTTGGCGACGAAAGAATCCAGCCTGATAATGCTCAGACCAGAGGCAAAATCAACAAGGTAAGCCACCTCGTTGAAGTTACAGAAACTAAGGCTTAAAATCTTAGTTAACAGTTGTCACTTTTGTGACAAAACGGAATTAAAAGCCGTGAATTAAGCAAGGAGGTGCGAACAATGAAAATGCATGAATTAGCTCCGGCTATCGGTTCCACAAAGGAATCAAAGCGTGTGGGTAGAGGCCATGGCTCAGGAAACGGTAAAACTGCCGGTAAGGGCCATAAGGGTCAAAAAGCCCGTGCAGGTCGCGGTATGAGAGCTGGTTTCGAAGGCGGACAAATGCCTTTACAGAGACGAGTTCCGAAGCGTGGCTTCAATAATATATTTGCAACAGAGTGGTTAGCAATCAACCTTTCAGCCTTAGAAGTGTTCGAGGATGGTACCGTTGTTGACGCTGCCGCTTTAGCAGAAAAAGGAATAATCAAAAAAGCAGGCCTTCCTATTAAGGTTTTAGGAAATGGCAAACTCACCAAGAAGCTCACTGTTAAGCTTAATGCTTTCTCAGCATCGGCTGCTGAAAAGATAAATGCTATCGGCGGAAAGGCTGAGGTGATTTAATGTTAGAAACATTAAGAAACGCTTGGAAGATTAAGGAATTAAGAAATAAAATTCTTTTCACAATTTTTATTATCTTAATATTCCGTATTGGTGCTGTTATTCCTGTTCCTTATATCGATGTTGGTGTTATGAGAGAATCTCTTGAAGCCATGAAAGAAGCAGGAACAGATAATCAGTTTTTTAGCTATCTTTCAATTTTGACCGGTGGCGGCCTTGAATACGGTGCCATCTTCGCAATGTCGGTTACCCCGTACATTAACTCTTCAATTATTGTTCAGCTTTTGTGCGTGGCAATTCCTGCTTTGGAAAGACTTTCAAAGGAAGGCGAAGAGGGTCAAAAGAAGTTAGCACAAATAACCCGTTATGCAACTGTTATTTTAGCTCTCATTCAGGGCTTCGCCTATTTCATTTATTTGAAAAATGGCGGTGGCGCAGTTTCCAGCTATTTAAGCGTTACAGGCAAAGCTGCTACAATATTCGCAGGATTTGTTATAATTCTCGCATTTACAGCAGGCTCTGCTCTTGTTATGTGGTTGGGTGAGAGAATAGATGAAAAGGGTATCGGCAACGGTATTTCAATTCTTCTTTTTGCAGGTATTTTGTCACGTGGTCCTCAGGCCTTCGGCGCACTCTGGGTTTATTGGAGCGAATATAACCAGAAGTTAGCAGTTATAGGAATTATTTTAGGTTTCTTGGCTGTTATTGCCTTTGTTGTTTGGATGACCGCAGCAGAGCGCAGAATTCCTGTTCAGTATGCAAAGCGTGTTGTTGGAAACAAGATGTATGGCGGACAAAACACACATATTCCGATTAAGGTTAATATGTCAGGTGTTATGCCTATAATCTTTGCTTCCTCAATTCTTATGCTCCCAACAATGATACTAAGCTTTATGAAGAACACCGATTCAACCTTTGCAAAAATCTTGAATCTTTTCAGTGTTCAAGGCGTATTTTATGCGGTAATCTATTTCTTAATGATTATTGGATTTGCTTATTTCTATGCAACCATCCAGTTTAATCCTGTTGAAATGGCAAACAATCTGCGTAAAAACGGCGGTGCTGTTCCCGGTATTAGACCCGGAAAGCCCACATCTGATTTCATTTCTAAGATTTTGTCAAGAATAACCTTACTTGGAGCTTTGTTCTTAAGCGTTATTGCAATTCTTCCTATTATCATAAGCAATGTTGGTAAAATTAACATTTCGCTTGGCGGTACTTCTGTACTGATTATGGTGGGTGTTGCACTTGACACAGTTCGAAATCTTGAATCCCAGATGATGATGCGTCATTATAAGGGCTTTTTAGATTAATAAAAGGGGAAAACAGATGAAGCTAATATTATTAGGAGCTCCTGGTGCCGGAAAGGGCACCCAGGCAGAAATTATTTCTGAAAAATATAATATTCCTACCATTTCAACCGGCAACATTATTCGTGCTGCACTTAAAAACGGGACTGAAATGGGATTAAAGGCTAAGTCTTACATTGATGCAGGAAACCTTGTTCCCGATGATGTTGTTATAGGCATCATTAAGGAGCGTTTAGCCGAGAAGGACTGTGAGAACGGTTACATTCTTGACGGTTTCCCTCGCACAATCCCGCAGGCTGAGGCTCTTGACCAATTAGGCTTCGAAATCGATGCGGCACTTTCTATTGAGGTTGCGGACAGTGAAATCGTTAAGCGTATGTCAGGAAGAAGGGTTTGCGAGAAGTGCGGTGCAAGCTATCACACTGAATATAAGAAACCCGCAAAGGAAGGCAAATGTAATTTCTGCGATGGTAATCTTGTTATTCGCAAGGATGACGAACCTGAAACTGTTTTAAACAGATTAGAGGTTTACCACGCACAAACCGAGCCTTTAAAGGATTTCTATAAATCCTGTGGAAAGCTTATTTGTGTTGAAGGACAAGAAGAGGTTGCTGATACAACCCGTCTGGTTCTTGCAGCATTGGAGATGTAAGCTATGATAGTGCTAAAAACCGGTCGTGAGCTTAAAATTATGAAAGAAGCTTGCAGAATATCGGCAGGAGCATTACAAACAGTAGGTAAGGCGGTTGAACCGGGCGTGACCACAGCGCAGCTTGATAGGTTGGCTGAGGAATACATTTTAAGTCAAGGAGGCAAACCCAATTTTAAAAATTATAATGGGTTTCCTGCTACCGCCTGTATATCTATAAACAACGAGGTTATTCACGGCATACCGACTGCTAAGCGTGTGCTGAAATCCGGCGACATCGTGAGTATTGACCTTGGCGCTATGTTTCAGGGTTACCATGGTGATAATGCCGCCACTTTCGCTTGCGGAGATGTTTCGCCCGCAGCGAAGCGGCTGATAGAAACAACCCACGAAAGTCTTTATGAAGGAATTCGTGCGGCGGTTTCGGGCGGCAGAATCGGGGATATCAGCAATGCAGTTCAGTCGTATGTTGAGGCAAAGGGCTATTCGGTGGTCAGACAGTTTGTGGGCCACGGAATAGGAACCCAGTTGCACGAAGCACCGGAGGTTCCGAATTTCGGGGCGGCCGGTAGGGGAATCCGACTTCTGCCCGGAATGACACTTGCCATAGAACCTATGGTTAACGCCGGAAAATCCGGAGTTAAGGTTTTACCGGACGGATGGACTGTTTTAACAGAGGATGGTTCTTTATCTGCTCATTTTGAGCACACAGTGGTTATCACTGCGGATGGTCCCAAGATTATGACACTTATATGAGGTGTGATATGGAAGGACGAATAGTTTGTTCCAAAGCGGGACGGGATAAAGGCTATTTTATGGTTGTTTTAAAAGAGAGGGAAGGTTATCTTCTCGTTTGTGACGGTAAAGAAAGGCCGCTTGAAAGGCCTAAGCTTAAAAACCCAAAGCATATTTTCTTTACGGGCACATTTCTTGATAAGGATAGCTATAAAACAAACAAATCACTGAGAAAAGCATTGGCGGTTTATAGAGATTCTGCCAAATTAAAGGAGGAACTTTAATGTCTAAGGAAGACATGATAGAGCTTGAAGGCGTCGTTGTTGAAGCTATGCCTAACGCAATGTTCAAGGTAGAAATTCAGGGAGGTCATCAAATCCTTGCTCATATTTCAGGCAAATTGCGAATGAACTTTATCCGTATTTTGCCTGGCGATAAGGTAACGGTTGAGATGTCACCCTACGATTTAACAAAGGGACGCATTACTTGGCGTTCAAAATAATGCAGAAACTGCATTTTAAAATTTCAAGGAGGTAAAATCCGAATGAAAGTCAGACCTTCTGTTAAAAAGATTTGCGATAAATGCAAAATAATTAAGCGTAAAGGCAGAATAATGGTTATCTGCGAAAATCCGAAGCATAAACAACGTCAAGGATAATACGCTTGCAAAGATTTGGCGGGTGAAAGATACCGTCGGTCAAGAAAAAAATGGAGGTGCTTTGATTAATGGCACGTATTGCTGGTGTTGACCTTCCAAATGATAAGAGAGTTGAAATAGGACTCACCTACATTTTCGGAATTGGTCTTACTACATCGAAAAAAATCCTTGCTGACACAGGCATTGACCCTGATGTTAGAGTTAAGGACCTTACTGAAGACGATATTTCAAAGCTGCGTGAGTATATAGACCACAACCTTCAGGTTGAGGGTGACCGTCGTCGTACAATCGCATTTGATATCAAGAGACTTATCGAAATCGGAAGCTATAGAGGTCTTCGTCACCGTAAAGGTTTGCCCGTAAGAGGCCAGCGTTCTAAAACAAACGCTCGCACAAGAAAGGGCCCGAGAAAGACTATAGCTAACAAGAAGAAATAAGTAGGAGGAAGATAATATGGCTACTGCTAAAAAGGCGACTGCAACCACAAGACGCCGTCGTGAAAAGAAAAACATTGAACGTGGTGCTGCCCATATCCAGTCTACCTTCAACAACACTATCGTAACTATCACCGATACACAGGGTAATGCTCTTTCATGGGCTTCTGCTGGTGAGTTAGGATTTAGAGGTTCAAGAAAATCAACTCCTTTCGCAGCTCAGTCTGCTGCAGAAACTGCTGCAAAGGCTGCTATGGAGCATGGTCTTAAAACTGTTGAAGTATATGTTAAGGGGCCCGGAGCCGGTCGTGAAGCTGCTATTCGTGCTTTACAAACTGCAGGACTTGAGGTTAGCATGATTAAAGATGTTACCCCTATTCCTCACAATGGCTGCCGTCCTCCTAAGAGAAGACGCGTTTAATAATTAAATTATTGTTGCAAAATTTATTTACCAAAAATTTGGAGGTGCAATAGATGGCAAGATATACCGGTGCAGTATGCAGACTTTGTCGCCGTGAGGGACAAAAATTGTTCTTAAAGGGCGAGCGCTGCTATTCTGAAAAATGCTCCGTAGGTATCAGAGCTTATGCTCCCGGTCAACACGGACAGGGTAGAAAGAAATCATCTGAATATGGTTTGCAGCTTCGTGCTAAGCAAACTGCAAGAAGATTCTATGGAGTTCAGGAAAATCAGTTCCATCATTATTTTGAGATTGCTGAAAGAAAGCAGGGTATCACTGGTGATAACCTTTTAAGAATTCTTGAAAGCCGTCTTGACAATGTTGTTTATAGAGTAGGATTTGCTTCTTCACGTGCAGAAGCAAGACAGCTTGTTGGTCATGGTCATTATGAGGTTAACGGAAAGCGTGTTGATATTGCTTCCTATCTCCTCAAAGCCGGAGATGTTGTTTCGGTTTGCGAAAAGAGCCGCGGCAGCGAAAAGATTAAGGCTGTTATCGAGGCTAACGGAGCAAGACCTGTTCCCCAGTGGATAGATTTAGACCGTGAAGCTCTTAGTGCGAAGGTTATTAGCCTTCCTAACAGAGACCAAATAGATGCTCCCGTTGAGGAACAGCTTATCGTTGAGTTCTACTCTAAGTAATAACCAATTAATAATCGCAATACTTACCGTACCGGTATTGCGAATAAAAAATCCTTGTACGGAGAAACGGAGCTTTTAAATGATAGAAATTGAAAAGCCCAGAATTGAAACCGTTGAAATGACCGGAAATGGCAAATACGGTAAATTCGTAATGGAACCGTTAGAGCGCGGATATGCAACAACCCTCGGAAACAGTATGAGAAGGGTACTTCTTTCAATACTTCCCGGTGTTGCAGTTACCAATGTTAAAATTGATGGCGTTGTGCATGAGTTCTCAACAATAACCGGTGTTAAAGAGGATGTAACAGAAATCATCCTTAACATTAAGGGACTTATTGCTACACTTCATGCTGATGCTGAAAAGAAAATCTATATTGAAGCAGAAGGCCCCTGTGTTGTTACAGCCGCTTCAATTAAGGCAGATTCCGAGGTTGAGATTCTTAATCCGGATATGTATATAGCAACCTTGGCTGAGGGTGCAACTCTTAATATGGAGATGACTCTTGACCGTGGCAGAGGCTATGTTTCTGCTGAACAAAATAAGCCTACACAGAATGTTATCGGAATTATTCCGGTGGATTCAATTTTCTCACCTGTTTTGAAGGCTAACTTCTCGGTTGATAATACCCGTGTTGGTAATGTTACTGATAAGGGCAAGCTCACCTTAGAGGTTTGGACAGATGGCTCGCTCAAAGCAAATGAGGCAGTGTCACAGGCTGCAAAGATTTTGATGGAGCATTTAGAGCTCTTCCTTGATCTTTCAGAAGGTGCAAGCGAGGTTGAAAACACCTTGGTTGATAAGCACGAGAACGAAAACGAAAAGGTTCTTGACCTCACAATTGATGAGTTAGACCTTTCGGTTCGTAGCTTTAACTGCTTAAAGCGTGCAGGAATTAACACAGTTGCTGACCTTATTGCAAAATCCGAAGAGGATATGATGAAGGTTAGAAACTTGGGCCGCAAGTCCTTAGAAGAGGTTATCGCAAAGCTCGATTCTTTCGGCTTCACCTTAAAGAAGGACAATGAATAACAAAATCACTGTTTAAGGAGTGAATAGAAATGCCAGGTACCCGTAAACTCGGAAGAACCAGCGAACACAGAACTGCAATGCTCAGAGCTATGGTCACCTTCTTGCTCGAGAACGGTAAAATTGAAACTACCGTTACCCGTGCAAAAGAGGTAAGAGCAATGACAGAGAAGTATATTACACTCGCTAAGACTAATAATCTCAGCAATAAGCGTCAAGCTATGGCTTTCATTACTAAGGAAGATGTTGTTGCAAAGCTTTTCAACGAGATCGCTCCTAAGTATATGGAGGTTAACGGCGGTTACTGCCGAATCACAAGAATCGGACCCCGTCGTGGAGATGCAGCTGAAATGGCAATTATCGAGTTAATATAATATTTAGTGCTCACATTGTGGGAGTGTCTACTTAAAATTAATTGGCATTGCTGATGTGACACTGATAATGTGTGTATTAAAACTGTGTGAACAAAACCCCCGAAAAATTCGGGGGTTTAAAATTTTTAAAAGAATAAATAATAAAGAATAACAAATTTTCGGGTTGTTATCGATATATTCCCAAATTTCATTGTAATCGGTCTGATTACGAATCACATGGTCATAAAAAATTTGCCAAATTTGTTCACCTATTTGTTTAGATACGCAACGTTTAAATAAACCAATTATATTTATATCTTTCGGGCGGATAATATCCGCCCCTACATTTTTTCAAAATATTTTCTTTGGCTAACCTTAAATATAATTTGTACGGGCGGATAATATCCGCCCGTACGCAAAATCAATTTAACAGCCGCCCCAATAATACCGTTTTTGATAGAATTAAATGCAGACCTTCAAATCACACCGTAGGGAACGCATTAATGCGTTCCGATGCTTCTCTTTTTGATTTAGCAATTCTTAACCTGCGGCGGCGAATCTTAGCGAAAAAGCGCTCCTCAAAAGCGATAAGCTTATCCTCGTTAAATGCACACCAAATGAGTGCAGCAACTAAAAAAACCTCAAATATAGTTTGTAATGTGTATAAAATCGTCATTTTCCTTACCTCCCGAACAAATGTTCGTTATTTGTATTATAACTGATATTTTCTTGTTTGTCAAGTATCAGTCTAAATTTATTTTAAAAAAGATTGTGTCCAATAAAAAGTACAGTAATAAACAATTTTTACAGGTCTCATAAATATGAATGGCAAAAGGCTTGCAAATTTATGCTATTATCGTTCAAAATCGACATAATAATTAAGTATTGAAGAGGAATTTGGTTATTTTAACGAAAAACAGCCTGATTTTTTTGGCAACTTGACATTATTTTTTTCTAAAATTTTTCTTGCAAAAGTAAATATCGAGTGCTATAATGTTTACAGTACCATTGGGGGTAGTATACCTTTTGGTGATTTTAAAAATTTTGGCTTTAGCCGGTTAGGAGAATTTTTTATGAGCAAACTTTTGAAAAAGTCTTTGGCATGTTGCTTGGCGATAGCTCTTTGTTTAACAATGGCTGTTGGCGCAATTACAGCCAGTGCCGACACAAACACAATTGTTGTCGACACAGTTTCGGTTGCTAATAATGCGGAGTCAGTTGACCTTCCTATTACTATTACAACAACCGGAATTAACGTTGCAACCCTTACA
>JAZSLI010000038.1:0-18578 GCA_045535295.1 Acutalibacteraceae bacterium
TTTTCATAATTGACCTCCTATGTTTTAACGCTTGTGGTTGGCAGACCTCTTGCATTATACCATAGGAGCCTCTTTTTTTACTCATCGGCAAAAGCCTCTTTGGAACCACACGCTTAGCGTGTGGTTTTCGTTATACAAAAAGAAAAATCCCTCTTTGCAAAGAGGGATTTTATAGTTTTATAAGTTTTAAAAGCGTTCGAGCTTTTTAAGAGGCAGGCGCAAAAGGCACATAGCAATAATTGCAATAACCGTGTTGGGAAGCATATAAAGCGAATTATAAACCAGCGAATATAAAACAGGATTTGCAAAGGATATTCCCGCTACCTCGGTTGGAACGGTTATGGCATATAGTGTAATACCGCTTATAAAGTGAATAGCAAATCTTGCAACACAGCCGATAAGCACCGATAACTCAATAGCCCAACGCCTTTGCTTTAAAATTCCCGAAAGACCAACTGCGGCATAGGCTAAAACATAATCGAGCAAAATTGAGGGCAGTCCCCAACCGATTCCTCCGCCGATTAGGCATTTAAGAAAGCCAAATACTGCTCCGCTGGCAACGCCATAAATAGCACCGTTGCGATAAGCCAGAATAAAGAGCGGAATCATAACAAGGTCGATATCCCCTCCAAAAGCGGGCCCCGGAATTTCAATCGGCATTAACGCCAAAGAAAGCGCAATAAAAATTGCCGATTCGCAAAGCTTGTAAAGATGTTTGTTTTTCATTTTTTCATTTTCCTTTCTTTTTTTCTTTTTACACAATCCCTTTTGCACGGTAACAATTTTATATTTATTATTACCGAATAGCGTTTGGAAAACAAAAAAAGCCGCAGGCAATTTACCTGCGGCAATACTTTTCTTGTATTTCCCTACGGCAGCATTATCTGCATCAGGTTAAAGGTCGGAACCATAGTAAAAACGGGTTCCCTCTCAGCCTGAGTTTCATCAAGCTCCCTATTGCAAAATGATTATAGCATTAATTTTTTTATTCGTCAAGCCTTTTTGATAATTTTTTATATTGGTTGAAAAAAGTTGCCTTGTGATATATAATAGGCTTAATCTTTGTTGGAGTTGAAGTTATGAAGGTTGCATTTTTTACCCTTGGCTGCAAGGTTAATCAATATGAAACACAGGCCATGCGAGAAGAGTTTATAAGGCTTGGATATACTTGCGATGCAGACAGTAAGGATTTTAATATCGCAGTTATAAATTCTTGCACCGTAACCGCCGAGAGTGACCGTAAAACCCGCCAGCTTTTACATAAAATAAGAAGAAAAAATGAAAATGCGGTTATTGTTTTAACCGGTTGTATGGTTCAGGCATTTTCGGGCGAGGCAAAGGAGCTAATAGATGCCGATATTGTTGTTGGAAATAAAAATGTTGGTCTTATTTGTGAGCTTGTAGGTAAATTTTTAAAAACGGGCGAAAAAATATTTTCATTCGAGCCTCATAAAAAGGGCGAAGGCTTTAATACCTTACCTATTTCGCAGTTTGCCGAGAGAACAAGAGCTTATATGAAGATTGAGGATGGTTGTGACCGCTATTGCAGCTATTGTATTATTCCTTATGCGAGAGGCTTTGTTCGTTCCCGTGCAGTTGAGGATATAAGAACTGAGGCCGAAAGACTTGCTCAAAAGGGCTATTTAGAGGTAGTGCTTGTGGGCATAAACCTCTCGGCATACGGAAAAGGCACAAAGCTTAATCTTTGTGATGCGGTTGATGCAGTTTGCTCGGTAGAGGGCATTAAAAGGGTGAGGCTCGGATCCTTAGAACCAGACCATATAACAGATGATATGCTCGAAAGACTCAAAATGCAGGAAAAATTTTGCCCGCAATTTCATTTATCTTTGCAGTCAGGCTGTGATGAAACCCTTAAAAGAATGAATAGGCATTATGATTCGGCATTTTATGCCGATTTGGTAGGGAGAATAAGAAAAATGTTCCCCGATTCTGCTATCACAACCGATATTATGGTTGGCTTTGCGGGCGAGAGCGAGGAAGAATTTGAAAAGAGTCTCCAATTCTTTAAAGGAATAAATTTTGCGAAAGCTCACGTTTTTTCTTATTCGAGAAGAAAAGGAACCGTTGCATATAATTTGTCGGGGCAAATCTCAAATAAGGAAAAGGCAAGACGAAGCGGCATTATGTTAACTGCCGCTGCAAAAAGCGAGCAAGCCTTTTTAGAAAATCAGGTTGGAAAAACGCTTTCGGTGTTGTTTGAAAGCTATGAAAACGGAAGGGCTTTCGGATATGCCGAAAATTATGTTAGAGTTTGTGTTAACTCCTCAGAAGCGCTTGATGGCAAGATTAAAACCGTTAAAATAACAACTGCCCAAAGCGAGCTTTGCTTTGGCGAGATAAATTAAAAAACCGCTGATATTTTTGTATCAGCGGTTTAGTTTTATTCTGCCAAGCCTTCGGCAATTCCCATACAAATTATACCCGCAAAAACGGTGAAAATAATGAGATAATGTTTAAGCGAAAGCTTTTCTTTTAAGAAAATTCTCGAAAGTAAAACTGAGAAAACGCAATAAGAGGATATCATTGGAGCAGCAACCGTTGGATTTCCTATATTATCGCCAATGGCATAAATATAAGAGAACTGACCTGCGGTTTCACAGATGGCGCCCAACCACTTCGGTGCATCAAATTTAAGCTCAAATTTCTCACGCTTTATAACATAAACATAAATAAAACATATAATTGCCATTAGGAAAAAGGCATATTCATAAGCGATGTTTGCCGAATCCTCATTAACAATTTTGGTATCAAGGAGTAGCGCATCGGTAAAGGTTCCAAGACCATCTAAAAGGCAATAGAAAATCGGGAAAAACACAGCAATAAAGCCGGTTTTGTATTTTTTATTTTCCTTTTTTTCGGCAAGGGCTCGTGCCTCGGCATCGTGTGCTTTTTCAACAAGGCTGAGTCCGATAACGCCGGCAACAACCAAAATAATTCCTGCCCAGGTAAGTGCATCGGGCATTTGTCTTAAAAAAACAAGGCAAAGAATACAAGCAACAGCGCCCGAGGAATTGCAAATCGGTGAGGATACCGAAAGCATAAGATAGCGCAGTCCCACATAGCCTAAAATCATTGAGCCTATGTAAAAAATAATTGCAGGCGCATATTTTATAAAATCAATAAAATAAAACTTTGTACCGGTTAGTAGCTCAACCGTTGCGTGAATACCCATAACCGTTCCAACGGCAACAACTATTTTCCAATGACTGTATTTATCGGTTGGCTTTGAGCCTAATTTTGAGAAAAGGTCCGAGCCACCCCAAAACATTATTGTTATAAGAGATAATATAAACCACATAAAAATTTTTCCTTCCTTTATTTTATTTAAAAACCAAGGAAAGACGGTGGCGGTCTCAACCTGTAATGAAAAACGAAATCTAATTTGTTACATAGCATATTTTATTTTTCTCCGGCAAGCTTGTGAGCAAAAGAGGCAAGCTCCTTATCGTTATAAAACTCGATTGTAATAGTGCCTCTACCCTTGCTTGTTGGTTTTATGTAAACCTTTCTGCCGATTTCATTTCTGAGCGAAAGCTCAACCTCGCTGTAAAAGGTGGGTTTATCTTTTTTTGAAGAGATTTTGCTCCTTTTTGAAAGAGCGGCCATACGTTCCAATTCTCTTACACTTGCTCCCTCGGTTGCGGCGAGAAGCATCTTTTGTCTTATCTCGGGATTATTACAAGAAAGCAACGCCCTTGCGTGACCTGCCGAAATTGTGCCTCGCCTTAAAGCCTCTAATTCGGCATCGTTAAGATTTAAAAGGCGCAAGGCGTTTGTTATAGCGGCTCTCGATTTACCCATTCGCTCGGCTGCTTCTTCTTGGGTTAGGGAAAAGTCCTCAATTAAGGCCTTATAACCCAAAGCTTCTTCAACCGGATTTAAATCCTCTCTTTGAAGGTTTTCAATGAGAGCTAATTCGGTGAGGGTTTTATCGTCGGTTTCCTTTATTATAACCGGAACCTCTTTAATCTCTGCCATTCGGCAGGCTCTCCACCTGCGTTCGCCCGCAATAATCATATATGTGCCATCTAAATTCGGCCTAACCACAATAGGTTGTATAAGTCCGTGTTTTGCGATGCTATCGGCAAGTTCGGAAAGTGAGGTTTCATCGAAATCCTTTCGGGGTTGATTTCGGTTAGGCTCGATATCGTTTATATTAACCGTTATTGCGGCTGAGGATTGCTCGGAATTTTGGTCAAACAAAGAGTCAAGCCCTCTGCCAAGACCACCTTTTTTAACTGCCATTTTAGTGCCTCCTATTTCGTTTTAAGAATTCTTTTGCTAAATCATCATAAGCGGCGGCGCCTTTTGAGCGCTTATCGTAATACTGAATAGGCATACCGTAGCTTGGCGCCTCCGAAAGCCTAACTGCTCTCGGAATGGGGGTTTTATAAAGCTTGTCCGCAAAGTATTTCTTAATTTCCCCTACCACTTGTGCGGTCAGATTAAGCCTTGCATCATACATAGTAAGAACTATGCCTTCGATTTCCAAGGTAGGATTATAAAGCCTTTTAACCTGACGAACCGTTGCCATAAGCTGCGAAAGCCCCTCCAAAGCAAAATATTCGCACTGAATCGGAACCAAAACGGTATCACTTGCGTTGAGGGCGTTAATTGTGATAAGTCCCAGCGAGGGCGGACAGTCAATAAATATGTAATCATACAGCTCTCTTGCCGAAGCTAATGCCATTTTAAGCTGATTTTGGCGGTTTTCGATTTCTATTAAATCAACCTCAGCTGCCGCAAGGTTCATTGAGGATGGAACAATAGATACATTTTTAAAGCTTGTGCTTTGCGCTGCCGATGCGGCAGTTCCCTTGCCTATAAGTAGCTCATAAGAGGTAATTTTAGTATCTTTTTTATTTATTCCGTAGCCACTCGTGGTGTTTCCTTGGGGATCGGCATCAATAAGTAAAACCTTTTTGCCCGCAATTCCCACCGCAGAAGCGAGATTTACTGCGGTTGTGGTTTTACCAACGCCGCCCTTTTGGTTAACTATTGATATAATCTTGCCCATTTTGAGCCTCCGTTAAAATGTTTCACGTGAAACATTGTGTTTTTAATTACATACCTATTATATCAGTAAACCCTCAATTTGTAAAGAATATAATAAAGCCGAAGGCGAAACCTTCGGCAAAAAGTGAAATATTAGGTTTTATCGCCCGAGCGAAATAATAGCGCCATCAGTAAGCCTGCGGTGACCGAGGCGGTAATTCCGGCGGCGGTTGCGGTAAGACCGCCCGAAAGCGCACCGATTAGTCCGTAGGTGTTAACCGCCTCCTCAACACCCTTAGCAAGGCTGTAACCAAACCCCGTTAGCGGAACGGTTGCGCCTGCGCCCGCAAACTTAACTATTGGCTCGTAGATACCGAGTGCGGTCAAAATAACGCCACTAACAACAAAGCCAACCAAGATTCTTGCGGGGGTTAATTTGGTATAATCGATTAAAAACTGACCGATAAGACAGATAAAACCACCCACCAAAAAGGCGAACAAACAATGCTTTAAAATTTCCATAGGTATGTTCCTTTGCAAAAAAAATATCAATGTTTCACGTGAAACATTGATATTTTACCCAGAAAAAACGGGATTATTCCTCATTTATGCCAAAACATTCAAAAATTTCGGTTTTAATAGCTTCGTAATCTAAATGTCGCATTAATATATTGTCTGCGGATTCGGAGCAAATCGTTACCCGCAAATTACAGGTTTTGTAGTAATGGTCAAAGGGATACCGAATAAGTCTTAGCTCGCCAACTCGCTCCTTTGGGCAGTATAATTGGCGGGTACGAAGGCCCTTTATGCTTTGGGCGAAAAGGTTGTTGCCTAATTTTATGCTTGCGTGCTTATATTCGAGATAGCAAAGAAATGCAAAATAAAAAACAATAACAAGAAAAACAACGGTTAAAAAGAGGATAAACCTTGTGAAATCCTTAAATATTACAGAGGCGGTAATAGCAACCGCTAAAACAAGCAAAAGCAAAATTCCGGGCCAAAACAAGAAACGACTCTCATTCAAAAGATTCTTTTTAGGCTTTATTTCCTTGCCAATAGGCTCCAAAAACGGAAAATAAAGATAAAAATCCCGTTCTAACTCGCCAAGTCGCCCGCTTGGAATAATAACCTGAGCCTCGCTCTTTGATTCGCCAAAGCCACCAACGCTCACCTTCATTGTATATCTTTTAAGCAAAAGCATTAAGGCAGTTTGTTCAATGCAAACATTGTTAACTGCCGATTTTTTGAAGGCGGTGCGGGTTTTAACGAAAAAGCCGCTTCGCACCTCTAACTTCCTTTCCCCTAAAATAAGCTTAAATTTGAGAAACTTTAAAAAGGAATAAACAAAAGAAATAAAATAGGCTAACAAGAAAAGCAACGAAAGTGTGTTAACAACGGGCGGAAAATATGATTCTATTTTAGAAGAAACATTGTTGATTTCGTTAAGCAGCATATCGCTGAGTGCTATTCCAAGTAAATTACCCGCTCTGTTTATAATTGGAACGCCGATAATCATACCCGTAAAGGCGGACGAGGTTGCCGCTGCCATAATGGCGACTTTAATGGGCGAAAACCGCTGTTTTAGTACAGTTTGGTCGCTATAAAGCATTCTTGCAAGGGTTTTTCCTTTTAAAAAGCCAACCTTAAATTCAAAATCAGATTTGTTTTTAGTTCCCGCCTCGGTATTGATTTTAAAGGTCATCGAGCCAAATAACACATCAAGCGGCGACCGACTCGTTTGCACTGAGGAAAGCTTTGATATATCTATTTCGCTATGCCTAACAAATATAACGCCGCTTTTTATGATAACTGTTTTATCGTCACAAATAACCTTAAAACGAAGCCATCTTATAAAGCTATAAAGAATAACGATTGCAAGGGCGGTTATTTCGAGCCCTAAAAGACCTTCAACCTCGCCTTTGGCAAGGTATTGAAGTCCCGCTCTTATAAAGGGTAAAACAAGAACAAATAAGAAAGGCTTTACAAAGGTTAAAAGCATTAACGGATGAGCTCGGAATACCTTTTTCATTGGCTGTCACCGTGGGTTAAAAGAGTAATTAGCTCTTTTGCATCGCAAGTTTCAAGCTCGGGCACCAACACGCTGCTTCTCGCCGCTTTTAAGGTTATGGCGGTGAGTCCTAAAAGCTTGGCTATGGGGGTTGTTAGAGCTTGGGTGTAGATAAGTCGAGAATAAGGCATAATGTGACAAACCCTGATGATAACGCCACTTTCAACAATTACTGCATCCTTTAAATACTTTATTTTGCATAACCGGAAATATGTTGGAAAATACCAAAAGAATACTATTAAGAAGAGTGCGGTTAAAACGCATAGAGCAATAATAAAGGGGCGCATTGTAAAGCTGTAAAAGGCGCAAATAGCGGCAAGAAAAAGCCAGAGAGCTGCGGCTCTTATTCGCCAAAGCAAAAGGGTTTTTTTAGGCAGCTTATATTCTCGCATAGAAATCCTCCTTTAAAACGCAAAAAGCTTAAATTTCTTATTTATTTTGGGTTTTTTATGGTGGTCCAATATTCTTTAAATTTTTGTTCGGTTTTGTTATCGCCAAATTTATAATAGGTTTTATTTTTTATGGAATCCGGCAAATATTGTTGGTTTACATAATGTTTGTCGTAATCGTGCGGATATTTATAATTTTGACCTTTAACCGCAGCGTCCTCTCCGTCAAAATGCTTATTTTGAAGCTGGCGAGGAATATCGCCGCCTATTCCCCGTTCAATATCCGACATAGCCGAATTTATGGCGTTATAAGCAGAGTTTGATTTTGGAGAATTTGCAACCAGAATAACTGCGTTTGCCAAAGGAATTCGAGCCTCGGGCAAGCCTACCATCATTGCGGTATCAACTGCGGCTTTTACAATAGGAATAATTTGCGGATAAGCAAGCCCTACATCTTCATTGGCGCAAACGAGCAGTCTTCTGCAAGCGCTTGGAAGGTCACCTGCGGCTAAAAGCCTGCCCAAATAATAAATGGCGGCATCGGGGTCGGAGCCTCGCATTGATTTTTGATAGGCGGAAATTATATCGTAATGTGCATCGCCCTCTCGGTCATACCGAACAGCGTTAGATGCCAAAATTTCCTCAACAGTTTGATCTAAAACGGTTATTTTTTCGCCCGTTTCGGCGGTTAATAGACAAAGCTCGAGCATATTAAGGCTGCGGCGAACATCCCCCGCTGCCGAAAGTGAAAGCTTTTTAAGCGAAGCCTCGCTTATTTCTATATTTTTGCCCTTTTCCTCGCTCAAAATACCGATAGCCCTCATAAGAACCGCCAAAATATCCTCTGCCAAAAGGGTTTTAAATTCGAAAACAGTTGAGCGGCTTAAAATGGCGTTATAAACATAAAAATAAGGGTTTTCGGTGGTGGATGCAATGAGTGTTATATCCCCGTTTTCAATGTAAGAAAGCAAGATTTGTTGCTGCTTTTTATTGAAATACTGAATTTCATCGAGATAAAGCAAAATTCCGTTAGCGCTTTCTATGGTGCCGATGTTGTTTATAATTTCCTTTATATCGGAGGACGATGCGGTTGTTGCATTAAGATAAAAGAGCTTTTTGCCGCAATTTTCGGCAATTATGTTGGCAACCGTTGTTTTGCCAACTCCCGAGGGTCCATAAAAAATAAGGTTTGGCAAATTGCGTGAATCAATAATTTTTCTAAGCACCTTACCTTCTGATAATAGGTGCTTTTGCCCTGCAACCTCCTCAATTTTTCTCGGTCTTAACCTATCGGCCAAGGGAGAACCGCTGTTTTGCATTTAATCACCGCCCGATAATAAACTATGTATATAACTATTATAATACCAAAAAACGAGATATTTTTCAAGAGAATTTAAGTGAGGCCTTTTTCATAGTATTAAGTAGACAGTATTTTTCAAAGGCGGACTTATTTTGAAGAAAACATTATTTATTAAAAATGCGTTGATTTTAACGGTATCTTCCTTTATTTTGCGGTTTGCAGGAATAATTTTTAAGGTCTGGCTTGCCGCTTTGGTGGGTAGTGAAGGAATTGGACTTTATCAGCTTATATTCAGCGTTTATGCCCTTGTTTCAACCTTTGCAACCAGCGGAATAAGCACAGCTGTTACAAGGCTTATTGCCGAGGAGCTGGCTTTGGGCTCTAAAAAAGGGGTTGAGCGAATCCTTAATAGAAGCATACAAAGCAGTCTTTTAATTGCCTTTGCTTCTATAATTGTGGTTTTTTTTGGAGCAGATTTTATAGCAACTAAATTTATTGGCGATATAAGGGCGGCAAAGGCGCTTAAAATACTCCCCTTTTCCCTACCGTTTATGGCGGTTTGCTCTTGTTTTAGAGGTTATTTTATTGCTCGGCGCAAGGTTACGCCAAATGCAGTTTCGCAGCTTGCCGAGCAGGGCGTTAGAATAGGCATTGTTGCACTGCTTGTTTCAATTTTTAAGGGAAAAGGACTTGCGGTTACCTGCGCTGCGGTGATGGCGGGTGACCTTGTTTCAGAAATAATCGGTTTTTTAATTTTAGAGGTAGTATATCTCTTTGATAAGGGGAAATTAAAGGAGCTTGTTGGTAGAAAAGCACCACCTTTTTCGGTTATTTCAAAAATCACAAGCATTTCCCTGCCTATAACCCTTGGACGATATTTAAATTCCCTTCTTCGCACGGCCGAGAATGTTTTGGTGCCTAAAAATCTTGAAAAATACCCAAAAACAAGCGGCACCGCCCTTTCTCAGTTTGGAATGATAAAGGGAATGGCGTTGCCGGTGCTATTCTTCCCCTCTGCGATTTTAAACTCGATTTCAACCCTGCTCATTCCCGAAATATCTGAGGCGGCTGCCAAAAATCAAAAAAGGCTTTTGCGCATCTCTTGCGAAAAAATTATAAAGCTAACAATGATAATAAGCTTTATTTTTGCGGCAGTTTTCTTTGTTGGTGGCGAGACAATAGGATATCTTGTTTATAAGGATACTTCGGTTGGATTTTTGATTAAGGCGTTATCACCAATAGTGCCTTTTATGTATCTTGACAGCATTGCGGACGGTATTTTAAAAGGCCTTGATCAACAAAACTTTGCGTTTAAAACCTCAATTTCGGATTCGGTTATAAGAATATGCTTGATTTTATGTCTTTTACCAAAAACGGGGCTTATGGGCTTTATTGGAATAATGTATTTCTCAAACTTTTTAACCTGTTTTTTAAACCTTAAAAGATTAATTTCTATAAGCAAGGCAAGGCTTCATTTTATGAGCGAAATTTTTATGCCGTTGCTTTGTGCGGCAGGCGTTTCGGCGGTGGGAAGGCTCGTTCTTAGGGTTTTTAACATTACTGACAACTTGGTTTACATAATGTTGCTATCGGTAATATCATTATTTCTTTATTTTTTTATTCTTTTTTTATTGGGAATAATAGGGCTCGACGACCTACCTATTAACCTTTGTCCTTTCAAAAAGGTAAAAATAAAGCACAATAGTGCAGATAAAAACCCGACCTCGTTTTGAGGTCGGGCAATATTATTTTGCAAGATAGATTAAAAGTACCGAGATATCGGCAGGGCTAACACCTGAAATTCTGGATGCCTGACCGATATTGGCGGGTCTTATCTTGTTAAGCTTTTCTATTGCTTCAAGGCGAAGACCTTTTATGCTATCGTAATCAATGTTCTCAGGTAAAGCTTTGCTTTCAAGCCGAAGCAGCTCGTTAACCTGTGCTTGCTGACGGGCGATATACCCCTCGTATTTGATTTCGATTTCAACCTTTTCCTTAACACCAAAGGGAAGAGGGGATCGGTTTTTATCAAAGGGGGCAAGCGAATCATAATTTAACTGCGGTCTTTTAATAAGGTCGGCAAGGCTTGTGCCGGTTGTAAGCTCGGCGGTACCTACTTCATTTAATAACTTGTTAAGGGCGGGAGACGGGCCTAAAAATGTATCCTTTAACCGCTCTATTTCACGGGCTTTAAGCTGGCACCGCTCGCAAAAATCATCATATTCCTCTTTGCTTACAAGGCCTATTTCATAGCCTATCGGCATAAGGCGTTCGTCGGCATTATCCTGCCTTAAAAGAAGTCTGTATTCGCTTCTTGAAGTCATCATTCGATAAGGGTCCATACAACCCTTGGTTACAAGATCATCAATAAGAGTGCCGATATAAGAGGAGGAGCGAGAAAGAACAAGCGGTTCTTTACCCAGTATTTTAAGTGCGGCGTTGATACCTGCAATAAGGCCTTGTGCCGCCGCCTCCTCATAGCCTGAGGAGCCGTTGAACTGACCTGCCCCATAAAGTCCCGGAAGGCCCTTCATTTCAAGGGTTGGGTTTAAAAATAAGGGGTCAACGCAGTCATACTCAATAGCATAAGCGTTACGCATAATTTTAATATCTTTGAGGCAGTCAATAGTTTTATAAAGCTCAATTTGTACCTCTTCGGGAAGGGAAGAGGAAAGTCCTTGAAGATACATTTCCTCGGTCTGCTCGCCGCAAGGCTCAATAAAAAACTGATGTCGCTTTTTATCGGCAAAACGAACCATTTTATCTTCAATACTCGGACAATAACGGGGACCAACACCTTCAATATCGCCAGCATAAAGAGGAGAGCGGTTTATGTTATCCATAATAACCTTGCGGGTTTGGTCGTTGGTATAGGAAATGTGGCAAACAACCTTGTTCTCGGGTGGGGTTTTGGTTGAAAAGCTGAAAGGGACGGTTTGCTCATCACCCTCTTGAACCTCTAAATTTGAAAAATCAATGCTTTGTTTGGAAACTCTGGCAGGAGTACCTGTTTTAAAGCGTCTAAGCGGTATACCAAGCTTTTTGAGTGAAGCCGAAAGCTCGTTCGAGGCAATAGCACCATCAGGACCGGAGGAATAATTAACTTCGCCCACATAAATTCTGCCACCCAAAAAGGTGCCGGTTGCAATTATTACCGCCTTTGCGGTAAAATCAGCACCTAAGGATGAAACGCAGTGCCAAATATCATTTTCTTTGAAAACATCAACAATTTCGCATTGCTTAACATCAAGGTTTTGCTGGGTTTCAACAACCTGCTTCATATAACCGCTGTAAGCTCGGCGGTCAATTTGTGCTCTGAGTGAATGAACTGCCGGACCCTTTCCCAAATTTAACATTCGGCTTTGAAGGGTGTGCTTATCGGCAGATTTACCCATTTGACCGCCCAAGGCATCAAGCTCTCTAACTAAATGGCCCTTTGCGGTTCCGCCAATGCTTGGATTACAGGGCATATTTCCTATCCAGTCCAGTGTGACGGTGAACATAATGGTTTTAAGTCCTAATCGGGCAGGTGCTAAGGCGGCTTCTATTCCTGCGTGACCGCCGCCGATAACAGCAACATCATAGTCACCTGCAAAATAGCGTTTAATTGACAAAAAAATCCCCTCTTGGATTATTTATTTAAGAGTTTCTGTTGGCGAATGTCCTTGCCTAAAAACTCGTGCGGCTCATAGTTGCCGATAAATCTTGAAGCAATTCGCTCGCCATATTTTTCTAAAATTTCGGTTATTGAAAGGTTTGAGTTGATAATGGTTGGCTTGCCCGATAAAATTCTTGTATTAACAAGGTTATAAAGAACCGATTTGGTGAAAGAGGTGATTAATTCGGTTCCAAGGTCGTCTATAACCAAAAGGTCGCAAGAGAGAACTGCATCATAGGTGCCTTTGCCTTCACCCGAAAACTTTTCGGCCTCAATTTTTGAAAATAAATTTTCTGCGGAGCAATAAACGGGGGAGTAGCCCTTCTCAATAACGCCCGAAACAATGCTCAAAGAAAGATGGGTTTTTCCAAGCCCCGTTCTGCCCAAAAAGAGAAGGTTGGGGGAGGTATCGGGACTGAAATTTATAATATATTCCTTGCAAAGCTTTAAAATCGCCGTCATTCTGCGGCGGGGGTTTTTATTGCTACCCTCGATTTTTTCGGCATAGTATTTTAAATCAAAGCTTTCAAAGGAGCATTTATCCAAAGGCATTTCTCGGGATAACTCGGTTAGCAAAATTTTTGCCGCTTGCTTTTTAACACATTCGCAAATTTTTCCCGAAACATAGCCCGTATCAGAGCAAGCAGAGCAGTCAAATAAAATCTCGTTTACTCCCGCTCTTTTCAAAAATGCCTCTTTTTCAGCCGAAAGGCAGGAAGCGAGCTTTTCAAGGCGTTTTAACTCTTCTTTTTTTCCCGAAAGGGCGGTTATTGCGAGCTTTGCGCCCACCTCGGAAAGCTCCTTATCTATCTCTGATAAGCGAGGGTTAGAGGCATAGGCAGAGCCTAAAAGCATTTCTCTTATAGCGGTTTTTTCTTTTAATTTCTTTGCCTTTTCCTGAAAGGCAAGCTTGTATGTATATTCCTTTGTTATCATAGCATTTAATCCTTTGAATTAATCATTTGTTGAAATAAATCGAGGTCGAAAGAGGGAGAGGAGGCTTCCTTTTTCGGTTTTTCTTTTATATCCTCAACCGATTGAATACCCTTTTTATGCCAGTTTTCGATGATTTTTGCAGTGTAGCTGAAACTAAACTTAGATTTTTGATTAACACATTCCTCATAGGCGGCAGAAAGCAAGTCGGGGGAGAGCTTCCATTCGTTAATCCATTTATTACAAAGCTCCGTTTCCTTTGCGCTCGGCTTTCTTCGTTCAAGACCAAATGCCGAACAAACAATTCCAAAGGCCTGTTCACCAAGTGCCATATTTTTAAGCTCGGCATCAGCTTGTGTTATGGTTTCGATTCCGTTATTGAGCCAATTAACTGCAACCGATTCAATAAACCGAATGTTTGCCTTGTTATGCTGCACCGCATACTGAATGATGAGCAAAATGAGCGAAATATCAAGTCCTTGGTCATCATAAAGCCAAACGAGAGTGCTTGTCTCATTGGTTTTTAGATTGCGTCCAAGCTTTATTCCGGCCTCTCTTAAAAGATACCTGATTTTAGGGTCTTCATTGCCTCTTCTTGCAACATCGGTGCGTGAGGGTTTAAGTGACTGCACAACTGCTGTTGGCTCGGCTTGTGTGGGTTTTTGGGGTTGGTGCTTAGGGGTTAAAATGCCAACATTGGAAAAATAAATTAACGCTTCGTTAACATCATATTCGCTAACTCCCGTTTGAGTAGAAATTTCGTCAAGAGAAGGGTCGCCCGAAATATTTTTAAGCACAAAAAGCAAAACCTTAATATGCTCGCCCTTGGCAAGTTTAAGGTGTTTATCAACAATATCAGAGGGAATTACAAAGGCCGAGCCAAAGGCTGCGGGGTTAATAAAATAGTCCATTATTTTCATTCTCCGAATATATATTCAAGCATATTATATCAATTAATTTACCGCTTGTAAATAAAAAATAAAAATATGGCGGTTTTATATATTATATTACTTGACAAAATAGATATAATGTAGTAAAACAAATATAGTTTAAACGGGAGGTAAATTTTATGTCTGTTCTTATAACAGGAGGCGCAGGGTATATCGGTAGTCACACCTGCGTTGAAATGCTTAATGCTGGCTATGATGTGGTTGTTATTGACAATCTCGATAACAGTAATAGTGAGTCACTTGAAAGGGTAAAGAAAATCACCGGCAAAAAGGTTAAATTCTACAAAGAGGACGTAAGAAACAAGGCCGCTTTGCAGAACATATTTAAGGAAAATAATATTGAGGCGGTTATTCATTTTGCAGGGCTTAAAGCGGTTGGCGAATCGGTTAGAGAGCCAATTATGTATTACGATAACAACCTTATAAGCACTATTGCTCTTTTAGAGGTTATGAATGAGTTCGGCGTTAAGAAAATCGTTTTTTCTTCATCGGCAACGGTTTATGGTGTTTCAACCGAAATGCCGCTTAAAGAGGGTATGCCGCTCGGCGCAATTAACCCTTATGGCAGAACAAAATATTTTATTGAGGAAATATTGAGGGACCTTTATGTTTCAGATAATAGCTGGTGTATAGCATTGCTTCGCTATTTTAACCCGATAGGCGCTCATAAATCGGGACTTATCGGTGAGGACCCCAAGGGAATCCCCAATAATCTTATGCCTTATATCAGTCAGGTTGCGGTTGGAAAGCTTGAAAAGCTTCACGTTTTCGGTAATGATTATAACACGGTTGACGGTACGGGTGTTAGAGACTATATCCACGTTGTTGATTTGGCAATTGGCCACGTTAAAGCGGTTGACTGGGCGCTCGAAAACGAGGGTTGCGAGGCATTTAATCTCGGAACAGGCAACGGAACAAGCGTTTTAGGTCTTAGAGACGCATTTGTTAGGGTAACAGGGGTAGATGTTCCTTATGTTATTGACCTAAGGCGTCCCGGTGACCCTGACGAAGTTTATGCAAACGCCGAAAAGGCCAAAAAGGTTCTTGGCTGGACCGCTAAATTCGGCATTGAGGAAATGTGCGAGGATACTTGGCGTTGGCAGAGCCAAAACCCTAAGGGATACGAAAAATAAACTTGAAAGGGACTGTTTTGGTCCCTTTTTATCCGCCCGTGGCGCAGCTGGATAACGCAGCAGATTCCGATTCTGAAGAACGGGGGTTCAAATCCCTCCGGGCGGGCTAGAAAATTCGACTTGTCGAATTTTTTTATCCATTGCGAAAGCAATGGTATATCATCAGCCGTTAGGCTGTATATTATCAAGGGCGGCACACCGCCTTTGTATCTCATCACACCTTTAGGTGTGTATCAAAATATCTTTCGCAATGATGATATACAAAACTTCGTCTTGATGATATGCAATTTCTTCGAAATTGATGATATATATGGCTCCGCCGTGATTTAACATGTAGTGGTTCGAACACATGGGTTAAAAAATAATATGGCATCGAATTTGTGCAACCTTTCGCACGAAAAACGCAATTTTTTCCAGCCAAGTGTGCCTTGCGGCACGTGAAGCTTATTCAAAGCATCCTGTTTTGTGTTAGTTCACAAAAGGGAGAATATAAAAAAGGAGAGAGGCAAAATGTATAAGTTTTCTATTATGAGGATGGATGTTGACAGGGTAGAGGAGGTTTGTCAGGATATTGCAGAGCAATATAGAACAAAAGCCACAGATATGGCCTTGTTTAGTATGACGCTTACTCCTGAGGACAATCCTCCCGCAAACAAGGCGGCCGAATTTTGCAAAAAATACGACCTTTTCCGTGACCGCTTAAAAGAGCTTGGTTGCGAATGTGGTATTTTAGTTCAATCAACCATTGGTCACGGCTATAAGCTCACTCTTGTTAATTCCTTTGAAAGATATTTAGGGCTTAAAACCGGCGAGCAACGTGACATTTATTGCCCTTATGATGAGGGCTTTCGTGAGCATTTCAGGGAGGCTTTTGCAACCATTGCAAAGCACGCTCCAAAAGTGATAATGGTTGATGATGATTTTAGATTAATGCAAGGCCCCGGCAGAGGTTGTGCTTGTAGCTTACATATGAATCGTTTTAAAGAGCTTACCGGTAAAAATATGACCCGTGAGGAGCTTGATGCTCATATAAAGGCTCACCCTTATAATGATGAATTGACAGAAGCGTTTGTTGAAACCCAGCGTGAATCAGTAGTAGGTGCCGCAAAAATTATGCGTGAGGGTATTGATAGTGTTGACCCAACCATTCAGGGTGCTTATTGCAGCGCCGGAAAGGGCGCCGAATTTGCTGCTGAAATAAGCAGAATTTTAGCAGGCAAGGGAAATCCTTCAATAGTAAGATTAAACAACTGTCTCTATGCTCCTGTTTCAACAAAGGGCTTTTCTCGTAGATTAACAATGGCTTCATATCAGCTTGCCTTATTAAAGGGTAAGGTTGATTACCCAATTACTGAGAATGACAGTCTTCCTGCTAATCGTTATGGAGGAACAACTGCTCAATTTTTTCATACCCATTATTTTCACGCTGTCTTGCTTGGTGCAAAGGGAGCAAAAATATGGATGACCAGGGCGGGTGAGCCAAACAGCGGAAAGCCATATCGCAAAATTCTCTCTAAATATAGCGGGATGTATGATGCAATTTCTAAGCTTTCGGATGAATTTGAACCCTTTGGTTGTTGTATGCCGGTGACCAAATTCCCGGCCTACGATTTAGATAACGATAATCCTTGGGTTGGTTATAATGATGGTTGGGCAGTTAGCTTGATTGAACGCTTGGGCTTTCCTTTCTACTATTCTAAAAACCCCGCTAACGCTATCTTTTTAGAGGGGGATATTGATAAGCGTTATAGTGATGACGAGCTTCGTGAATTGTTTAGCCATACCGTTGTTCTCACTAGCGATACCGCAAAGAGACTTGAAGCAAGGGGACTTTGCGAGCTTACAGGTGTTAAGGTTAAAGCTTGGGAGGGCGAGCATTTAAGCGGCGAAAAGGTTTTTGTTAATGGTAATATTGTTCAAAGGCAGAAAAATGCGATGCAGCTTATTCCTATAAATGATAAGGTTGAGGTCTTATCCGAAGCATATAATACTCCCGATGGCGGAACCACCATTAAAACGCTTTTCCCTGCATCAACTTGGTATAAGAACTCACAGGGCGGCACATCAATAGTATTTTGTGGTACTCCCATTTCGGCACATAGCTATCTTGAAGGATTCTCTTTCTTAAATGAAACAAGAAAATTGCAGCTTGCAACATTGCTTAATGCAAACAATTTACTGCCTATTTATTACTCGGGTGATGTTGAAATGCTGGCTCAGGCAGGAAAAATCAGTGACGACAGAACTCTCGCAACCTTTACAAACCTTGGCTATGATATTTTAGATGAATTAGAGCTTGTTTGCACAAATAAGGTTGAGAGCATAAAGAGAATGAAGCCTAACGGAGAGCTTGAAGCAGTTGACTTTAAGCAGAACGGAAATGACGTAACCCTTGATGTTTCGGTTATCCCGCTTGATCCGGTGGTTCTTATTATCCAATAGGTGAGTTAAATGAATAATAACAAAGAAAGACTGCTTAAACGTGGTCAATTAATGTATATTTTTGAGGCAACCTTTGAATATTTTATTTCTATTTTGGTTGCCGGTTCATATCTTGCAACCCTTACCAAGTATCTCGGCTTTTCGGATAGCTTAACGGGTATATTGTCATCCATTATATCGCTTGGCTGTTTGTTTCAGCTTTTATCTATATCGGTTCAAAAAAGCAGAGTAAAGCGTTTTGTTATTCTTTTTAGCATTATAAATCAATTGCTTTTTATGCTTTTATATGTTGTGCCGCTAACCTCAGGCTCAAAACCTATAAGAACGGTACTTTTTGTGATTTTTATATTTTTGGCATATTTGATTTATAACTTTGTTCACCCTAAAAAAATCAATTGGTTTATGTCACTTGTTGATGATAGTCACCGTGGTGATTTCACAGCAAACAAGGAAATGGTTTCACTCGTTAGCGGTTTAGGCTTCACTTTTTTAATGGGTGCCGTTGTTGATTATTTTGCAGAGCAAAATAAAATAAAAACAGCCTTTATTATGAAGTGAACCCCAAAGTTTAGACAAAATTAAATATTAAATTGTTTGTGAATGAGTTCGGTATTGTACTGGACTCATTCCTTTTAGTTTTAAGGAAATTCTTTCGTTGTTGTAGTAATGAATGTATTTCTTTAATTCAT
>JAZSLI010000060.1:0-32959 GCA_045535295.1 Acutalibacteraceae bacterium
TGATGAATTAAAGAAATACATTCATTACTACAACAACGAAAGAATTTCCTTAAAACTAAAAGGAATGAGTCCAGTACAATACCGAACTCATTCACAAACAATTTAATATTTAATTTTGTCTAAACTTTGGGGTTCACTTCACAGAAGTTACTGCTAACGACTTATATTTTTTTTGAACTATTTTATTTCATATCCGCCAACCGGACGAATATTAAGAACACAGCAGCTGCCTTCACCGAAAGCCGATTCAATGGTTTTTTTGTAATCATTCAACATTTCGGTTGGGATATAGCACTGAATTGTCCCTGCAAAACCGCCTCCGTGAACACGGCAAGCGCCCTTACCGTTTAAGAATTTCTTTGTTAGGGCGATTGCAAGAGAAAGGCCTTGCTCATTAACTGCACTGGTTGAATAAAGGTTTTGTAAATAATCATAGGAGGACTGGCCCGAAGCGTTAACCATTTCAAGAAAAGCTTCGAAATCGCCTGCCTTTAAAGCCTGTCTTTGTGCTAACACACGGGGCTGTTCGTTTAAGAAATGGAAGGCTCTAAGTACTGCACGGTCACCACATTTTTTACGAAGCTCAGCAATACTGTTATAAAACTTCTCGGTATCGGCATCTCTTAAAAACTCAACACCCAACGCATTGCTTACTGCTTTACATTCAACGGTTATATCGGCATAGTCCTGGGTGAGATTAGCGTGGTTGCCGCCCGTATCAACAACACAAAGAGTATAACCAAAGCTTTTAATATCAAGCTCAATGCTTTCGCTTATGGGCTCGGCAGGGTTGTTGAAATCAGCATAGGTAAAGCCGCCTAAGGAGCTTGCCATTTGGTCAAGCAAGCCGCAGGGCTTTCCAAAATATTCGCGCTCGGCAAATTGACCGATTTTAGCTATTTCAACTGCATCGGCGTTACCGTTAAAAAGATTGTTAACAATATTTCCCAAAAGAACCTCAAAGGCAGCAGATGAAGAAAGACCCGAACCCTTTAATACATTTGATGTGGTGTATGCGTTAAAGCCTTGGAATTTACAGCCTTTTTCTTTAAATTTACTACAAACACCTCTAATAAGGGAAATTGCTTTGCCATTTTCATCGGGCTTTTTGCTGAAATCGTCAACCTCAATGATATCCATATCATAGCCTTCGGATTTAATGCGGATTTTACCGTCATCATTCAAGGAAACTATTGCAATAACATCTAAATTAACACTTCCCGCTAAAATAGAGCCATGCTGATGGTCGGTATGGTTACCGCCAACCTCGGTTCTGCCGGGGGCTGAAAAAATGCGGATATCACCTGATTCGGAATAAAGCTTTTCAAAGCTTTCGCAAGCCTCATAATATCTATTGCGGGCATTTTCGGTTTCGCCGTAAAGCAGGTTAAAGCTTTTATCAAAAGAACCGTTTTTAATAGCTGATTTAGTTTCTAAAATATTCATAATCTTTTCCTTTTTATTTATTATTTTGAAATAATAGCCAAGGTATCTCTTGCTATTGCTAATTCCTCGTTTGTTGGGATAACATAAAGGCTAACCTTACTGTCATCGGTTGAGATTTTAACCTCGCTTCCACCAATGCTGTTTTTCTCATCATCGATATAAGCACCTAAATATGTAAGGTTTTCGCAAACTGCTTTGCGAAGGGTTTTATCGTTTTCTCCGATACCGCCTGTGAATACAATAGCATCAACGCCATTCATTGCTGCAACATAAGAACCAATGAATTTGGTTATTTGGTAACGCTGCATATCAAGTGCGAGCTGTGCTCTTTCGTTGCCCTCGTTTGCGGCGGCAACAACATCACGGTTGTCATTCGAAACTCCTGAAACACCTAATATACCTGATTCTTTATTGAAAATCCTGTTAAGGTCAGCAGGGGAGAGGTTTTCTTTTTCCGCAATAAAGGTGATGGCCGAGGGGTCAAGTGTGCCTGTACGTGTACCCATCATAAAACCGTCAAGCGGGGTGAAGCCCATTGAGGTATCAACACAAACTCCATCTTTAATTGCGGTAATTGAGCATCCGTTACCTAAGTGGCAGGTGATAATCTTTAAATCTTTTTTATCTTTGCCTTCGAGTGCGGCAACACGGTCACTAACAAAACGGTGAGATGTGCCGTGAGCACCGTATTTACGAACCTTATATTCCTCGAAATATTTATAAGGAATGGGGAACATATAAGCCTTAGCCGGCATTGTTTGATGGAATGAAGTATCGAAAACTGCAACCTGAGGTTTTTCTTCACCGAAGGTTTTGATACAAGCTTTAATTGCTAAAACGTGAGCAGGGTTATGAAGGGGAGCCAAAGCACCTAAATCATCAATATCCTGCAAGGCCTTTGGAGTAATAAGGCAGGAGCCTTTGAAAATACTTCCGCCTTGAACGATTCTGTGACCGATAGCAGAAACCTCGTCAAAAGAGTCAATAACCTTAGCGGCACTTTTGGTCATAGCATAAACAACTGCCTCAAAGGCTTCGCTGTGGGTTGGCATTGGCGTTTCAGCCTCGTATTTTTCACCGGTGGCATTTTTGTGGGAGATAGCACCCGAAACGCCGATTCTTTCGCAAAGGCCTTTACAAAGCACCTGCTCATTTTCCATATCAATAAGCTGATATTTAAGAGATGAGCTTCCTGCGTTTACAACAAAGATTTTCATATTTTGTCCTCCATTTTAAAACCAATATTGCTAATTTATGCAAAGTATGGTAAATTATATTTAACAGCTTATTTATTATACTTTATAAGAGTTTGTTTTTCAAGTTTTTTTGAAAAGAAGTGATAAATTGTCGGTTATAGGTATAGTTGCTGAGTTTAATCCTTTACACAAGGGGCACGAATATCTTATAAAAAAGGCAAAAGAGCAAGGCTTTGTTGTTTGCGTTATAAGCTCTAATTTTGTGCAAAGAGGCGAAACAGCCATTGCCGAAAAGCGAATCAGAGCATTAGCGGCTTTGAATTGCGGCGCAGATTTAGTGTTGGAGCTTCCTGTTTTATGGTCAATGTCAACTGCGCAAAACTTTGCATTGGGTGCGGTGAGCATTTTAAAGAATGCGGGCTGCGATACCATAATGTTTGGAAGCGAGTGCGGAGAAATTGAGCCTTTGGAAAAAGCGGCAGATGTTTTGCAAGGCGGTGAGTTTAGCAACGCCTTGGAAAAGGAGTTAAAAAAGGGAATAACCTTTGCTGCGGCGAGGCAAAAAGCCGCTGAGCTTTGCGGAGTGCAAAAGGGGCTTTTACAGGGTGCTAATAATAACCTTGGAATCGAATATATTTTGGCGGCTAAGCATAAGGGCTTTGATATTCGCTTTAAAACTATAAAGCGAATTGGTGCAGAGCATGATTCGACTGAGATAGCCGAGTTTGTTTCAGCCTCTTATCTTAGAGAAAGGCTTTTGCAGGGAGATTATGAATTTTGCGAAAAATATATGCCAAACGAGTCTCTTTCACTTTTAACGCCTGATAAAATATCCGATATAAGCCGAATAGAAAAGGCGGTTTTAGGTGTTTTGAGAACCAAAACACAAAATGAACTAAAAAGGCTTCCTGATTTAAGTGAGGGAGTGGAAAATAAGCTTTTTAAAGCGATAAGGCTTGCAGGAAGCTTAGAAGAGTTGTATAATGAGATAAAGGTTAAAAGATACACCCTTGCACGTATTAGAAGACTTGTGCTTAATGCATTTATTGGAGCAGATGATGAGTTCTTTATGAAAAGCCCTCCTTATATTAGGGTTTTAGGGTTTTCAAAATCCGGGCAGGAGCTTCTTAAAACCTTGTGCTCGGCAGTTCCTATTATTAAAAGGATTGCCGATATAAGAAGGCTTGATTTATCAGCTCGAAGGGTTTTTGAGGCCGAATGCAGAGCAACCGATTTATTTTCACTTTCATTGCCAAAGGCAGAGCCCTGCGGCTTGGAATATACAGCAAAACTTATAAAAACGGAGTGATTTTATGGTAAAAATAAAGGAAATTGAAAGTTACAAAGATTATGGAAAATGTCTTTGTATTGAAAACGGCGTTATTGAAGCCTATGTTACACTCGATTTAGGCCCGAGAATAATTCGTTTTGGTTATGTTGGCGGCCAAAACTTTATGTGTGACCAAAGAAAAAAATTGGGCTGTAAGGATGATGAAGAGTATACTGCATTTTTTGGAGAGGGAAGAAAATGGGAAAGCTTTGGGGGACACAGAGTTTGGCTTTCGCCTGAGAGCTATCCTGAAACTTACACACCTGATGATAGCCAAATTGCTTATGAGGTGACAGACTGCGGAGCAATTTTCACTCCCGCACCCGATACCGAAATCGGTGTTCAAAAAACCTTGGAAATTAAGATGGATAAAGACGATGCAAATATGCAGCTTATAATGAGCGTTAAAAACATAACCGATAAGAATAAGGATTTTGCAATTTGGTCTCTTTCGGTTTGTTCGAGCGACGGAACACTTATCGTTCCAACCAACACAAATAATACCGGTCTTCTTCCTAATCGTATTGTTTCGGTTTGGCCCTATACCGATATGAGTAGCGACCGTATTTATTGGGGCAATAAGTATGTAACTGTGAGACAAGATGTTAATGCCCAAAAACCGATAAAATTGGGTTTTGACCTTAATTGCGGTACCGCTTATTATGTTATGGGCGATGAAATTCTTTGCAAGAATTACGATACTAACCATCCGAACGGTAATTATCCCGATGGTGGCTGCTCCTTTGAAACCTACACAAATGCCGTTATGTTAGAATTCGAAACCTTAGGTGAATTAAAGACTGTGGCTCCAAATGAAACCTCTGTTTTAGAGGAGCGTTGGTCACTCTGCAAAAAGCCTTGCGAAGCCGACCTTGAAAACGACGCTTCAATAGATAATTTGCTTGCCAAAATATAAAGAAAAAGGCAGAGCTTTAAGCTCTGCCTTTTTTAATCAATTTCAACTGCAACACTTTGGTTGTTTCTGTTTGCAGCGGCACGCATTACAACTCTAATAGCATTGGCAATTCTGCCCTGCTTTCCGATAACACGGCCCATATCGTTTTCGGCTACATGCAAATGATAAACTATAACGCCCTCGGCGTTGGGTTCATCAACAGTAACCTCAACCTTCTCGGGATTTTCAACAAGTCCCTTTGCTAAAGAGATAAGAAGCTCTTTCATAAGTTATTTTCCTCTCCTAATTAGAGTATACCGTCTTTTTTAAGTAAAGCCTTAACGGTATCGGTAGGCTGAGCTCCGTTAGAAATCCACTTTTTAGCCTTTTCAGCGTCAATATTAACAGCTGCAGGGTCCTTTGTGGGATCATAGGTGCCGATTTCTTCGATGAAGCGGCCGTCACGAGGATATCTCGAATCGGCAACAACTACACGGTAGAAAGGAGCCTTTTTAGCACCCATACGGCGAAGTCTGATTTTTACTGCCATTTTTTACACCTCCGTTTTGAAATATTTATATATGTTTTAAAAACCCAAATTATTAAATCCGCCAAGATTGTTCATTTTTCTTAGCATCTTATTTTTTGCACCCTTTTGATTCATCTGCTTAAACATTTTTTTCATTTGTTCGTATTGTTTCAAAAGGCGGTTAACATCTTCGACCTTAACACCCGCACCTGCGGCAATTCTTTTGCGGCGAGAGGCGTTTATAATATCAGGCTTTGCTTTTTCCTTTTTGGTCATCGAGGTTATGATAGCCTCGGTTCTGAGAAGCTGGCGGTCATCAACCTCAACATCCCTTAACTGCTTATCCATTCCCGGAATCATTGAAAGAACGCTTTTTAACGAGCCCATCTTTTTAATTTGATGAAATTGGTCTAAAAGGTCGTTCATATCGAACTTGTTTTCTTGAAGTCTCCTTGCGGTTTGCTCGGCTTGCTTTTCATCAACCTCGGCTTCAACCTTTTCGATAAGCGAAAGAACATCACCCATTCCTAAAATTCGAGAAGCCATTCTATCGGGGTGAAATTCCTCTAACTCATCAAGCTTTTCTCCAACACCGGCATACATAATAGGCTTTCCGGTTACCGCCTTAACCGATAGTGCGGCGCCGCCTCTTGTGTCACCGTCAAGCTTGGTGAGAATAACACCGTCAAGCTCTAAAATATCGTTAAAGGATTTGGCAATATTAACAGCATCCTGACCAACCATAGAGTCAATAACAAGAAGAATGTTATGAACATCTATTGCCTTTGTGATACGCTTTAATTCATCCATAAGCTCGGTATCAATATGAAGTCTACCCGCAGTATCAAGAATGAGAAAATCGTGACCGTAATCCTTGGCATAGGCTACCGCTTTTTTGGCAATAACCTCAGGTTTTTCTGTTCCCATTTCAAAAACGGGAGCATCAACCGCTTTTCCAACAATCTTTAACTGCTCAATAGCAGCAGGTCGGTAAATATCACAGGCCGCAAGCATAGGTCTATGACCCTTGGAGCGAAGCAGCTTGGCGAGCTTTGCAGAGTGGGTGGTTTTACCCGAACCCTGCAAACCGCACATCATAATAACGGTTGGCAGCTTATCGGATATTTTAAGCCTTGCCTGCTCGCTGCCCATTAATGCGGTTAATTCATCTTTAACGATTTTTATAACCATTTGGGCGGCAGTTAAGCTTTCCATAACATTTTCGCCAATGCATTTTTCGGCAACGGTGTTACTGAAATCCTTGGCAACCTTATAGTTAACATCCGCTTCAAGAAGCGCTAAACGAACCTCACGCATAGCGGTTTTAACATCGCTTTCGGTTAACTTTCCCTTAGAACGCAGGCGTTTAAAAACACCGCTTAGCTTATCGGATAAATTGTCAAACGCCATTAGGTTCACTCCTTACAAACTATCTATTATATCAAGAAGGTCGGATAAATCCGAAGTGTTATTGTTTTTAATTTTGCTTGAAAGCTTTTTGAGCTTTAAAAAGCTTTCACAGTAGCCGCATTTTTCTTCAAACAAGTTTAATTGGGCAACAGCCCTTTTTATAAGGTCACTCGCACCCTGACGGGTTATACCCTCGTTTTCGGCGATTTCTGAAAGGGATAAATCTTCATTGTAATAAAGCTCGGTGAGGTTTTTTTGTTTTTCGCTTAAAAATTCACCGTAAACATCGAGAAGAGCTGAAACATATAAATCCTTCAATTCTCACACCTCACATTTTTATGCTAAGAGAGTATAACATAAAATTTAGCACCTGTCAAGCTTTTTTCTTTACACCCATAAAAAAATAAAGACCTTGCCCAAAATTATGAGCAAAGCCTTTTAAAAAATATTTATTTTGATTTAACTTGGTCAAGCTTTGTTTGGCGGCGCATTTTAACCTCGTGGGGAATGGGTTTTATTTCTCCGGCCTTTTGAAGTGCCATTCGAGTGAACACCGGACCAAACAATTCATAAATTAAAACTGCAAAAAGGGTGATGTTTCTAATTAGTTCGCCCTCGCTACCTAAATGCATTGCGGTTGAGCACATTCCCAAAGCAACGCCTGCCTGAGGAAAAAGAGTAATTCCCAAATATTTGCAAATTTCGGGACTGCACTTTGTGGCCTTTGAGCTTATGAATGCACCGAAATATTTGCCCAAACACCTTGATATAATATATGCTACCCCTATAAATACTATTGCTAAATCTGCAAATACCTTCAATTCTAATTCGGCACCGCTTATCACAAAAAAGAGAGCAAAAAGAGGTGAGGTCCATTTATCGGAGGCACCCATAAGATCGTGGGATAGAGGACACATGTTGCAAAATACCGTTCCTAACATCATACAAGCCAAAAGCGAAGAAAACTCAAAATTAATAGGACCGATATTAAATTTTAACATAGAGATGGATGCAGTCAAGAAAACTGCACCGATGGTTAAATTGAGGCGGTTAGTGTTAGAATTAAAAAGCTTTTCGAGCAGGGTTAAAAGCCAACCCATAACAGCACCTAAAAGTAGGGAGCAAGCTATTTCTATAATGGGGTTCACGAAAATAGAAATCAGGTCAACCTTGCCGCTTGAAATTGTTTTCGCAATACCAAAGGAAACAGCAAAAACAATTAGTCCAACAGCGTCGTCTAACGCAACTATCGGAAGCAATAGCTTTGTGAGCGGACCATGTGCCTTATACTGTCTAACAACCATAAGGGTTGCGGCTGGGGCAGTTGCGGTTGCTATGGCGCCAAGTGTTATTACTTGGGGAAGGGTGAACTTGTCAGGTATTATTATATGTATAATAAATAAAACCAAATCAACAACTAATGTTGCGGCTAAGGCTTGGAAAATACCTATAACGAGGGCTTGCTTGCCTGTTTTTTTAAGGTCTTCAAGCCTGAATTCGTTACCAATAGAAAAGGCAATAAAGCCTAACGCTACCTCAGAAATAATTGCCAAGCTTTCAACCGCTGAATGGGAAGTAAAACCAATTCCGTTAAGTCCAAGAGAACCTATGCAATAAGGACCGATTAAAACTCCCGCAATTAAATATGCTGTTACCGAGGGTAGCTTTAAGGGTTTAAAAAGTCGTGTCATTAATAGCCCTGCTAAAAGGGCGAAAGAAACCGATAAAAGAATATTCATTTTAACATCTCCAAACGACTGAAATTATAGCACTGTCAAACCGTCTTGTCAATTAAATTTCACAAAAAACAAAAAAATACTTGACAAAAGAATTTTGTTGGTGTATAATCCCATTGTTGTAATCCAAAGACAGTAGGTGGCTTTTAGCCGTAAGTTTAACGCCTACCGAGGTGCATAGCTTAAATTTAACATCATTTATTAGTTATTTTTATGCCTGTTCCTTGTGTTTTTGGAACAGGCATTTACTGTTTTTGTGGAGGTGAAACCATTGCCTAACGCATTAGTTTTAGAACAAAAGAAACAACAGGTTGCAGCTTTATCTGAAAAGCTTTCTGCTGCGGTTACAGGTGTTGTTGTTGATTACAAGGGTATTAGCGTTGCTGATGATACCGCTTTGCGTAAAGAGCTTCGTGAAGCAGGAATTGAATACTTTGTAGTTAAGAACACTCTTCTTGGCCGAGCTATTGAAGGAACTCAGTTAGAGGATATGAAATCTGTTCTCGAAGGAACAACTGCTATCGCCCTTTCTAATGAGGACTATACCGCAGCCGCAAGAATTCTCAACAAATATGCAGAAGCACATGAGAATTTTAAAATTAAGTCAGGTTTCCTTGATGGAAAGGTTGTAGATGTTGCTACAATCGAATCCCTTGCAAAGTTGCCCTCCAAGGAGGTTCTTCTTGCAACAGTTTTGGGTGCTTTCCAAGCTCCTATTGCGGCATTTGCCCGCGCAGTACAGGCTATCGTTGATAAAGACGGAAGCGCAGAATAAAAATTAAAAATTAAAACTAAAAAATAGATTATGGAGGAAAATAAAATGGCATCAGAGAAAATTACAGCTATGATTGAAGAGTTAAAGACTCTTACCGTTCTTGAGCTTTCAGAGCTCGTTAAAGCAGTTGAAGAGGAGTTTGGCGTTTCAGCCGCAGCAGCAGTTGCAGTAGCAGCTCCCGCAGCAGGTGGCGCAGCAGCAGTTGAAGAGAAAACTGAGTTTGACGTTATTCTTAAAGACGCTGGCGCAGAGAAAATTAAGGTTATCAAGGCTGTTCGCGAAATCACAGGTCTTGGTCTTGCAGAAGCAAAGGCTCTTGTTGACGGTGCTCCTAAGACACTTAAAGAAGCAGTAGCTAAGGAAGAGGCTGAGGAAATCAAGGCTAAGCTTTCTGAGGTTGGCGCAACTGTTGAGCTTCAGTAATTTGAAGTTTCTGACCGAAGGCAAAGCCTTCGGTCTTTTTTTCTGCCGATAAATAAAATTTTTATTGACAGGTAGTAGGGTTTTAGGGTATAATCTATAATTGCTAGGTTATGTCATATTCGGGTATATAAATTATATATCTGTTTTGATTTATGCAGGTTCAAATAAGGGAGGTTTTAAAATGAAAAGAACATATCAGCCTAAAAAGCTTCACCGTAAAAAAGAACACGGCTTTTTAAAGAGAATGGCAACAGCTAATGGCCGTAAAGTGCTTGCCCGTCGTAGAGCTAAGGGCAGAAAGCAACTCACATATTAAAAGCCACAACTTGTGGCTTTTACTTTTATAATGATTATTATAAGTGAAGTTATGAAGAGTTTTTCAAAGATTAAAGAGAATTACCTTTTTAGAAGGGCTTATTCTAAGGGCAACTCTATCGTTACACCCTATGCGGTTATTTATGTTTTAAAAAACAAAGGAAATAATTTGAGGTTGGGTATAACTGCCGGTAAGAAAATAGGGAAGGCGGTTGCCCGTAACCGAGCCAAGAGGGTAATCCTTGCCGCTTTTCGCAGTTGTATGGCGCAAATTAATGGCGGCTATGATTTTGTTATTGTTGCAAGACAAAGAATACTAACGGTTAAAAGCACGGCAGTTGCCAAAGTTTTTTTGAGCGGTCTTGAAAAAGGTGGCTATTTAAAGGGTTAGAAAATGAGTAAACTGCTTATTAAATTGATAGAATTTTATAGAAAATGTATTTCCCCTTTAAAAATTCCTTGTTGCAGGTTCACCCCAACCTGTTCGGCTTACGCTATTGAAGCAATTAAAATTCATGGGAGCTTCAAGGGGTCAATGTTGGCGGTATGGAGGATTTTAAGGTGCAACCCATTCTGTAAGGGTGGTTATGACCCTGTTCCTCAAAAGAAACAAAAGTAAATTCGAAAATTACCATTTTCAGAACGGATGGCGAATATATGGATATTGGTTTTATAAATAAACCGCTTGGTTGGCTTTTGGAAAAGTTGGCCTTTGGCGGCAGTTTTGCTATTGCGGTATTTATTTTCACAATTTTAATTAATGTTGTATTAATACCGCTTAATATTAAAAGTCAAAAATCTTCTGTTCAGCAGACCAGAATTAAACCAAAGCTTGACGAATTAAAAAAGCGTTACGGTGATGATAGGCAAAAATATAGCGAGGCTATGCAGAAGCTCTATCAGGAAGAAAATGTTTCTATGTCGGGCGGCTGCTTGCCTATGATTTTGCGCCTTGTTATTATGATGAGCATTTATTTTCTCATTTTGTCTCCACTTACCTATATGACAGGGGTGGATAAGACGAGAATTGACAACGTTTCGCAGGTTATCTCTCAAAGCATGGAGGACCTTCAAAAAAACGATAAAAATGCTTATGAAAAAATTAGTGCTGAGCTTAACTGGCGAGGAAAGGGCGGTTCTAACGACCTTAGTATAATAAAGCTGGTTCGTAGTGACAATGATATTTTAAAGGAAAAGCTTTTAAGTGAGAAGCAATATAAGAAAATTAAGGATGATCTTGAATATATCGCAAAAAAGGATAAGGAAAAGGGTATTGATTATACATTTTTCACCGAAAAGATAAATCTTACCGAAACTCCTAAATTTTCTTTGGATATTTTCCATGATGCAAAGCCTATTTGGATTATGCCCATTTTGGCTTTTTTTGCCCAGATTTTATCTAGCCTTCTTTCAATGAGAATGCAAAAGAAGATAAATCCTGAGGCTCCGAATATGGCAGGAATGATGCTCACGATGCCCCTTATTTCATTATTCATAGGCTTTGGAATGCCTGGTGGTGTTTCGTTCTATTGGGCTTGCTCATCTCTTATTGGTGGCGGAATTCAAGTGCTTGTTCAGAATTTTTACGGTCCCCATAAAATGCTTTCGAGAGAGCGTTCAAAGGAGCTTACAAAGCAATGTGATTTTGAAGAGGGACAAATTAAGAAGTTATCTGTAAATAATAAGGCAGATGTAGACTAAAAGGAGGATTTCTTTTGATTAAGGAAGCAAGAGGCTTCGGCTCAACCATAGACGAGGCTAAGGAAAAAGCTATCTTGGAATTAGGCGCTTCCGAGTTAGATGATATTCAGTTTGATGTTATTTCAATGCCTAAAAAGAAGGTGCTCGGCATTTTTGGTGGAAACGAAGCCGAGGTTAGAGCCTTTATAGAATTGCCTGATGAAAAGCCTAAGATTAAAAAGGGCGCACCCAAAAAGGAAAAAAAGGAAAAGAGCGAGGCTACTCTTCAAAAGGCTGAGTCAAAGCCTAAGGCTAAAAAGAGTGATCCTGTTTTTGGTGAAGCGGTTGATGAATCCGAAATAGATAAGCAGAGCCCTGCCGGAAAGGCGGTTGCTTATTTAAAGGGTATATTAGGCGAGCTTGGTTATGGTAATGCGGTTATTAAGGTTGCATTGGGTGAAAATTCGGCTCGTATCTTAATAAGCGGAGAAGACCTTAGCATTATTATCGGCAGAAGAGGCGAAACCTTGGATGCTGTTCAATATTTGGCATCTTTGGTTGCAAATAACGGTGGCGGTCGATATAAGATTTCACTTAATGTTGGCAACTATCGTGAGAGAAGAGAAGAAGCTTTAATTGGTCTTGCAAACAAGGTTGCTGAGCAGGTTAAGAGCACAAAAAAGAGCAGAACCTTAGAACCGATGAATCCTTACGAGCGCAGAATAATCCACACAGCCATTCAAGAAATTGAAGGTGTTGTTTCCACTTCGTTTGGCGAGGGCTCGGGAAGAAGGGTTGTTGTTTCGCTTGAAGGGGCTCAGGTAAGACCTCCTCGTTTAAACAATAAAAGGCGTTCTCAAAGAGATGGCAGACCCGCAAGAAACTCTTCGAAAGCGGTTGCTTCGGACCCCGCAAGAGAGCCTAAAAAGGATACAGATATTCCGCTTTACGGAAAAATAAATTAACAAATCAAAACGGTCAGGAGACTGACCGTTTTATTTTATTAGAGAAATTGTATATTTGTTAATTTGAAATTGACAAATATATCAAATCGGGGTATAATAAGCATAGTTTGTTTACAATAATATATAGGTCAACCAATATTTAGATGGGAGTGCCTTATTTGGAAAAATTTGTTATAAATGGCGGCAGGTCATTAAAAGGACAAGTTAGAATAAGCGGAGCAAAAAACGCAGCTGTGGCTATTTTACCCGCAGTTCTTTTAAGTGACTCTACCTGTGTTATAGAAAATTTGCCCTCAATATCCGATGTTACCTTGATTTTAAAGGTTTTGCAAGGGTTGGGAGCACAGGTTCGTCTTATAAATAAAACAACGGTTGAAATAAACCCTAAAAATGTTAACTCCTTTGTTGTTTCAAAGCAAATGGCAGAGGGGATGAGGGCATCAAGCTATTTCTTGGGCGCCTTATTAGGAAGAATGAATAGGGCAAGGGTGGCCCCTCCCGGCGGTTGCAATTTTGGAGTTCGCCCAATAGACCAGCATATTAAGGGTTTTGAGGCCTTGGGCGCTAAGATGACAATTGAGGGCGGTATGGTGGATGGCAGAGCCTCCTCGTTAAAAGGCGCTTCAATTTTTTTGGACGTTGTTTCGGTGGGTGCCACCATTAATATTATGTTGGCGGCTGTTAAGGCAAAGGGCTTAACCGTTATTGAGAACGCCGCAAGAGAACCGCATATAGTTGACCTTGCTAATTTCCTAAACTCAATGGGAGCAAATGTTATGGGCGCAGGAACAGGGGTTATAAAAATCAGGGGAGTTGAAAAGCTTCACGGAACAGAATATAGCATAATTCCTGACCAAATCGAAGCTGGAACATATATGGCAGCAGCAGTTGCAACAGGCGGCGATGTTTTGGTTACCAATGTAACGCCAAAGCATTTGGAATCTATTATCGCAAAGCTTAGAGAAGCGGGCGCTGATATAACCGAATTTGATGAGGCGGTTAGGGTTTCTATGAGAGGCAGACCTAAAAAATGTAATGTTAAAACCTTGCCACACCCGGGATTTCCAACCGATATGCAGCCTCAAATCGCAACAATGCTAACAATTGCACAGGGCACAAGTATCGTTACAGAAGGCGTTTGGGATAGTCGTTTTAGGTATGTTGACCAGCTAACCCTTATGGGTGCAGATGTTCAGGTTGATGGCAAAACTGCTGTTATAACAGGCGTGAAAGAGCTTACTGCCGCACCCGTTAAAGCGGTTGACCTTAGAGCAGGAGCGGCTATGATAATAGCAGGTCTTATGGCGGATGGCAGAACCGAAATAGAGGATATTGACCATATTGACAGAGGCTATGAGGATGTTGTTGAAAAGTTTTCAGCCTTGGGAGCTGATATTAAAAGGGTTCACACTTTTGATACCACAACAGTTTTAAAAAAAGCATAAGCAGGATAGGGTGTGACAGTTTCTGCCACACCCTTTAATATTTTTAAAAAGGATAATTAATTATGTCTAAAATTTGTCCGCTTTTTAGCGGCTCAACGGGAAACAGTACATATATATCAACAAAAGAGGGCTCAATTTTGGTCGATGCAGGAGCTTCCTTTAAGGGATTAAAGGAGGCATTGGCAAGAGTTGATGCGAAAATAGAGGATTTAAGCGCTATTGCGGTTACTCACGAGCATAGTGATCATATAAAAGGACTTAAAACTCTCTTGAAAAATACCAAAACTAAGCTTATTGCCTCAACCAAAACCATTGAGGCTTTGGCAAAGGCGGATTTGATTCCCTCTTGCGTAGAGGTTATAGCGGCCGAAAACCGAGAAATATCGGTTGGCGGAATAATAGTTAACCGCTTTGCAACGAATCACGATTGCGAGGGGTCGAGCGGTTTTTCTTTTCTTTTGCCTGACGGTAAAAAAGCATCAGTTTGCACCGATTTAGGTATTGTAACAGACGAGGTGCGGCTTGCACTTTCGGGCAGTGATTTGGTTTTGTTGGAATCTAATCACGATATAGAAATGTTAAAAAGAGGACCTTATCCACCGCTTTTGAAGGTTAGAATTATGGGTGATAGCGGGCATATTTCAAACAATGCCTGCGCTGCCGAGCTACCACACTTTTTAAGAAGCGGAACAACAAGATTTGTTTTAGGGCATTTATCTCAAAACAACAATACGCCCTTGCTTGCCCGTTCGGCAGCCGAAGCAGCATTAATGGATATTGGTGCCGAAAACGGAAAGGATTATATTTTAAAAGTTGCCACACCTTTTGAAAACGAGGTTATGGTTATATGATTAAAGTAACAATTATCGCATTAGGAAGGCTTAAAGAAAAATATTTGCAAAGTGCAGCCGAAGAATACTCTAAAAGGCTTTCGAAATACTGCACCCTCGAAATTGCCGAGATAGAGCCCATAAAGCTTTCGGATAAACCGAGTGAGGCTGAAATTGCTTCGGCACTTAGCAAAGAAGCAGAGCAAATACTGAAAAAAATCCCCAAACAAAGCGAGGTTTTTGCCCTTTGTGTTGAGGGAAAGCAATTAAGCAGTCCCGTATTTGCATTCAAATTGCAAGAGCTATTTGATATGGGCAAAAGTGTAACCTTTATTATAGGCAGCTCCTACGGATTGGCCGAGCAACTCAAAAAGCAAAGCAATTTTAGGCTTTCGCTATCTGAAATGACATTTCCGCATCAGCTTTTTAGGATAATGCTCCAAGAGCAAATTTATAGAGCATTTAAAATTATTGAGGGATCAACCTATCATAAATAAAACCGAATATAGCGTTTTAACAATAAAACAAAGCACCATTCCGATTAGGGTTGGTAAGATTACAGAGACCAAGCTCCATTTAAGGCTTCCGGTCTCTTTTTTTATGGTTAAAAGGGTTGTTGAACAGGGCCAATGAAAGAGCGAAAAAATAATCGTGCAAATTGCGGTTAAGGGAGTCCACCCGTTTGCAACCAAGATTTCCTTTAACCCCGAAAGTGCCGATATTTCGGATAAGCTACCGGTTGAGAGATATGCCATAATTATTATAGGGATAACAATTTCATTCGCAGGGAAGGCGAGAATAAAGGCTATTAGTATAACACCGTCCAGTCCTAAAAGCGTTGCAAATGGGTCGAGAAAGTCGGCACAAATAGTAAGTATACTATTATCACCAATATTAATGTTCGCCATTAACCAAATTATAATTCCTGCCGGCAAAGCAACTGAAAGAGAGCGCCCTAAAACAAAGAGGGTGCGGTCAAATACTGAGCGAACAAGAACTCTTAAAAGTTGGGGCTTTCTAAACGGGGGAAGCTCGAGTGTGTAGGAGGAGCTTTTGCCTTTTAAGAGGGTTTGTGAAAGAATTTTAGTTGAAATAAAGGTAACAAGAATACTAATTAAAATAGCGAGGGTTAAAAGTAAGGCGGATTTTATAGAAGCTAAAAATGTGGCGCCGCCTACCAAAAACATTGAAATCATTGCAATAATGGTTGGAAATCTACCGTTGCAGGGAACGAGGCTGTTTGTTATTATGCCTAACAAGCGTTCTCTTGGCGAATCAATAATGCGGCAACCGATAACGCCCGCTGCATTACATCCAAAGCCCATGCACATAGTAAGAGCCTGTTTTCCGCAGCTGCCACATTTTTTAAAGGGCTTATCGAGGTTATAGGCTATTCTTGGGAGATATCCCGAATCCTCTAAAAGAGTAAATAAAGGGAAAAATATAGCCATTGGGGGCAACATAACCGCTGTTATCCAGGCGGGTACTCTAAAAATGCCTTCGGTAATAATGCGGCAAAGAATAGGGGGAGTTTTAATGCTTCCGAGGAAAGTGCCGATCAGCTTTTCAATATAGTTAAAAAAAGCGGAAAGAATTTCGGAAATATAATTTGCGCCCGAAATGGTGAGCCAAAAAATTCCCGCCAAGAGTAGCAGCATTAAGGGATATCCAAAGCTTTTACTTGTTACAATTTTATCTGCTTTGCGGTCAAAGAGGTGGTATTTGGATTTTTTGGTTATTATAACCCCTTTACATATATTTTCAGCCGCAACAACCGCCGAGGAGGCAAGCATATCTATAATTCGGTTTTGCTTAACGCCCTGCTCTAAAAGTAAGCTATGTGCTTCATTTAAGGCGCAAGCAAGTGGCTTATTTTCAAGCGGATTAAAGCCCAAATGGGAGGTTATTTCTTTTGTGAGAGAAGGGTCATCGCTTAAAAGCATAAGGCTAAACCAACGGGGGTTTATTTTGCTATTCAAAAGGTGAGCGGCTTTCGGTAAAATTATTTTTATTGCCTCTTCTATAATATCGGGATATCTAATAGGCAGCGAAGGCTCATCTTTTATTTCTTCTTTATCTAAAACTGAGATGAGTCGTTTAAGGCTTTTCTTGTTTCTTGCAACCGTTCCAATTACCGGAACTTTCAGCCTTTTTGTTAGCAAATCAAGGTCAATTTCAATGCCTTTTCGTTTCGCCTCATCCAAAAGATTAATACAAACTATAACATTATTTGTTATTTCGAGTATTTGCAAAACTAAGTTTAAATTTCGTTCAAGGCAGGTGGCATCGCAAACAACGATGATTTTTTGGTACTTAGAAAAGCAAATAAAGTTTCGGGCGATTTCTTCCTCAGGGGAATGAGCTAATAAAGAATATGTACCCGGAATATCGATTAAACGGTAGTTACTTTTTTCACTTTTAAAGCTGCCAACAGCATTTGCAACTGTTTTGCCGGGCCAGTTTCCTGTGTGCTGATGCATACCTGTCAGAGCGTTAAAAATGGTGCTTTTGCCGACATTTGGATTACCTGCAATTGCGACCGTTTTGGCGTTTAATTCATTATTTTTATTTGTTTTTAAAATTTTAGGTCCTGTTGAAGAGCGACTTAGTCCCATTTTTCATCATCCTTTAAAATGATATTTTGGCAGTCGGCCTTTCTAATGGCTATAACGGCACCTCTTATTAAAAATGCTTTTGGGTCTCCTAAGGGGCTTTGCCCTACACATTCAACCTCGGTGTTTTCTATGAGTCCTATATCTAAAAAGCGGCGTTTCATACTGCCAACCGTTAAAATTTTATCTATAACAGCGCTTTTGCCCACCGCCAAATCAAATAAGCATTTCATAAGCCTTGCTCCTAATTTAGAATGATACTATTTTATTTTATTCTTTTAAAATAAAAGGGTGAGGAATAATCTTTAAATTCCTTTCATAATTATTTACAAAGAAACGGTTCAAGCTTGGGAGGAAAAATTATGACAACTGACAGCATTTATAAGGATATAGCCGAACGGACCGGCGGTGACATTTATATTGGGGTGGTAGGACCTGTAAGAACGGGCAAATCCACATTTATAAAGCAGTTTATGGATAAGCTTGTACTGCCTAATATATCGGGTGATTATTTAAAGGAAAGGGCAAATGATGAAATGCCGCAATCCTCCTCGGGAAGAACAATTATGACCACCGAGCCTAAATTTATACCCGAAAAAAGCGCCGAAATCAAAATAGGCGATTCCGCTTCAATGAATGTGAGGCTGATAGACTGCGTTGGATATATAGTGCCGAGCGCATTGGGATATATTGAGGATGACCAGCCCCGAATGGTTAGAACTCCTTGGTTTGAGGAGGCTATTCCCTTTAATATGGCGGCCGAAATTGGAACCAAAAAGGTTATCAACGAGCACTCAACCATCGGTCTTGTTATCACAACTGATGGAAGCATAAGCGATATCGGCAGAGAGGAATACGAAGAGGCAGAGCAGAGGGTTATTGATGAATTAAAGGAAATAAATAAGCCCTTTATAGTTTTGCTTAACTGTATGAATCCGCAGTCCGAACAGGCAGAAGAGCTGGCACAAAGACTAACCGAAAAATATGGTGTGCCGGTTATACCGATTAATTGTTTGGAGCTCACAGAGGATGTTATAAAACAAATCCTAACAAGAATTTTGTTCGAGTTTCCAATAAAAGAAATAAGTCTTTGCTTCCCTCGTTGGATTAACTCGCTTTCACTTGAACATTGGTTAAGAGTTGACCTTTTGCAAACCATTAAAGGCTCGGTAGAGGGCTTGAAGCATATAAGGGATATAGCAAGGTTTGAAAAAGATTTTAAGGATAGTAAAAATATTGATTATGCAAAAATCGAGGGTATAGACCTTGGAAGCGGTAAGGCAGAGGTTAATTTGGCGGTTAAACCATCACTTTTCTATAAGATTTTAGCTGAAAAAACGGGGCTTGCTATAAATGATGAGCAAGAGCTTATGGAAAATATTGCTGAAATGGCGGCGATGAAAAAGGAATATATTAGGGTTAAGGGTGCGCTCGACGAGGTTGAGGCAACAGGCTACGGAATAATTATGCCGGATATTGAGGAACTGAGCCTTGAAGAGCCCGAAATTGTTAAGCAGGGCGGAAGATACGGTGTTAGACTTAGAGCCTCAGCACCCTCAATACATTTGATGAAAGCTAACATAACCACCGAGGTTAGCCCCATAGTAGGCAGCGAAAAGCAGTCGGAGGATTTAGTTATGTATTTGCTAAGCGGCTTTGAGGAGGACCCGGTTAAAATTTGGGATTCTAATATCTTTGGAAAATCACTCCACGACCTTGTTAATGAGGGACTTCACGCCAAGCTATCGAGAATGCCAACCGATGCGAGAATGCGTGTTCAAGAAACGGTTGAAAGGGTTATCAATGAGGGCTGTAACGGATTAGTTTGTATACTGCTTTAATAAAGAAAGCCTGTGCAGAATTTTCTGCACAGGCTACTTTTATCTTTAATTCTTTTTTTGTGTAATATTTGCGAGCGGATTTTTTTCGGCGGCATTTTTAATTTGTTTATCTGAAACGTGGGTGTAAATTTGGGTGGTGCCTAAGTTCGCATGACCTAAAATATCCTTTAAAACCCTTATATCAACATCCCCGTGCTGATACATAAGGGTTGCGGCAGTGTGCCTGAGCTTATGTGTTGAATAGCCCATACCGCCAAGCCCCGATTTTTCTAAATAGGTTTTAACAATATGCTGAACGGTTTTAGGACTTATTCTCCTTCGGTTCCGGCTGATGAATAGGGCGTTTTTATCGGTTATGGGGATATTATCGCAAGGACGAACTCTTAAATAAGCCTCAATGGCGTTGTTGCAGGCGGCATTAAGATAAACAATCCTTTCCTTGTTTCCTTTTCCCACAACGGTTAGGGTGCCCTCTGCGGATATGCTGCTAAGATTAAGTGAGCAAAGCTCTGCCAAGCGCAGTCCGCAATTAAGGAATAAAACCAAAATGCAGTAATCCCGTTCCTTGTTAGGCCCATCTACCGAGTTTAAAAGCTCTAATGAATCCTCTAACGAAAGATGCTTAGGTAATGCCTGCTTAACCTTAGGCGATTCGAGCATAAGGGCAGGATTTTCCCCTATTTGATGGGTTTGGGAGGAAAGATATTTAAAGAAAATCCTAAGGGTTGAGGTTTTTCGGGCTCTCGTTGCGGCGTTATTGCTTCGTTCGTTTTTGCAAAAAACCAAAAACGCATAAAGGTCCGAAATGGAGACCGTTTTAATAAGCTCAATATCAACCGAGGAAATATCAATTTGTTCAAAGGGCTTATCCTTTTCACACCTTCCTCTAACCATTAAAAGATAGCGAAAAAAAGACTGTAAATCAAGAAAATACCCTTCAACCGAGCGACTGGATTTGCCTTTTATTGTTTCGTTATAGGTTAAGAAATCTCTAATAATGGGAGGACATTCCTGTAAAACCTCAAGCTTCATAATTGCAACTCCACAAAAAATATAGTATATTAATATTAGCATAAATCCGAAAAAATTTCAATGTTAAACAAATCTTAATATTTTAAGATGTTTTTTCTTAAAAGGTTTTAGAGTAAAATAACATACGATAGGGGATGTTAAAAGTGTATAATATTCTTGTTTGTGATGATGAAAAGGATATAGTTGCGGCCTTAAAAATTTATTTGCAGGCAGAGGGGTATAATGTGTTTTGCGCCTATAATGGAGAAGAGGCCTTGAAGATAGTTAAAGAAAATGAAATTCATACAGTGCTAATGGATATTATGATGCCTCTTTGTGACGGAATAACCGCTATGATAAGACTCAGGGAATTTTCAAATATACCTGTTATAATGCTTACTGCAAAATCGGAGGATACCGATAAAATTTTAGGACTTAATGTTGGCGCTGACGATTACATAACAAAACCTTTTAATCCGGTTGAGGTTATAGCAAGGGTGCGTTCAAGTCTTAGAAGGTATATTCAGTTGGGCGGAAAAGCCGCCGAAAAGACAAGTCTTATTATAGGCAATATCGAGCTTGATGACAATGCAAAAGAGGTAAGTGTTGATGGAGAGAAGGTATCCCTCACTCATACTGAATTTGATATTTTAAAGCTTTTAATGCTTAATGCAGGAACGGTTTTAAGCCCCAAAGAAATTTACAGGAGAGTTTGGAATGATGAGGCTTACGGTGCCGAAAGTACGGTTGCGGTGCATATAAGGCATATAAGAGAAAAGATAGAGATTAATCCGGCAGAGCCCAGATATTTAAAGGTTGTTTGGGCTCATGGTTATAAAATGGAAAGGGACTAAGGCTATGAGGAAACTAAGGCAAAGCATAGTGGCAAAAATCGTGGCACTGATTCTCTCTTATGTTACAATAATTATGCTTATAGCTTCTACTGTGGCAGTTGGGGTTATGGGTTATTATAAGTTTTATTTTAGCAACCCTAAAACTGTTACAAAAGAAATTTTAACCGATATGGCTAAGAATGAAGCTAATCATTTTCAAAGTCTTATTTATAATGGCACAGATTTAAGAGATTATTATTCGGATAAAAATGTTTATTTCACACTTACCGATGCCGAAACAGGCAAAGGCTTTGAAAGTAATTATAGTGGTGAGAAGTATATTGTTCTTGTTGAACAAAGCTGCTTTATGTATGAGTGGTTTTCTATCGAAAAAAGCGAGGAAATATGGGAGAAATATGGGGAAGAGGCTTACTACCAAACCGATAAGGTAGGGGTTGAAAAGGAGTATTTGTTAAAGCTTTATATTGCCCAAGATATGACCAAAAATGATATGTTTTCAGTAATGGTTAAGATTATAGAAATCGGCTTTAAGCTTGAATATTTAGTTGTTTTTCTTATGATAGCTTCCCTTATACTTTTTGTTGCTTTATTATGCTTTTTATTTTTATCGGTTGGGCATTGCGATGGCGAAATAAAGCTTAACTTCTTGGATAAGATACCCCTCGATTTATATACTGCCTTTATTGCGGCGATTGCTATGGCAAGTATAGTGCTTGTAAAATTGAATTCTTATGATTTTACGGTGCTTATAGTTGTTGCATTTTTAGTTGGAAGCTTTGATTATTTCTTTGGAATGGTATATTTACTCAGTATTGCCACCCGCATTAAAACTCAAACCTTATTTAAAAATACTTTAATTTATAAATTTTTAAGCTTTTTGTTTAAGCATTTAAAAAAGTTTTGTAAATTTGTAAAGGACGTTTTAGCTTCAATTTCTATTGTTAAAAAAAGTGTTCTTTTGATACTTGCGGTTTTGAGCTTAGAATTTATAGTGATGCTTGTGCATTTTAACACTGCAGTATATCGCAGAACAGAAATTATGTTCTTGCTTCTTATTCCTATTCATATTGTTTTTATATTGTTTGTGCTTTATCTTGCTGTAACGCTTAAAAAAATCAAAATCGGCGGAGAAAAAATTGCAGGGGGCGACCTTGCCTATAAAATTGATACGAAATATATGTATCTTGATTTTAAAGAGTTTTCTGAGAGCCTTAATAACATAAATGAGGGCTTGCAAACTGCTGTTAATGAAAAAATGAAAAGCGAGCGGTTTAAAACCGAGCTTATAACCAATGTTTCGCACGATATTAAAACACCGCTCACCTCAATAATAAATTATGTTGATTTGCTAAAAAAAGAAGATATTGAAGATGAGGCGGCAAGGGGTTATATCGAGGTTTTAGATAGGCAGTCTATGAGGCTAAAAAAGCTGGTTGAGGATTTGGTTGAGGCTTCTAAGGCCTCAACAGGAAATCTAAGCGTTAATTTAGAGCCCTGCGATGTGAGAATGCTACTTAATCAGGCTATAGGCGAATTTGAGGAAAAGCTGCAAAAGGCAGGTATTAAAACGGTTTTGAAAGTGCCTGATGGTGCCAGTATGGTTATGGCAGACGGTCGCCATCTTTGGAGAATATTTGATAATCTTTTAAACAATATTTGCAAATACGCATTAAACGGAACAAGAGCTTATATTGATATTATAAAGGAAAACGCTAAGGTTTGCATAATCTTCCGAAACGTTTCACGGTATGAGCTTAATGTTTCGGCAGATGAGCTTATGGAGAGATTTGTGAGAGGAGATTCATCACGCAATACAGAGGGAAGCGGATTAGGTCTTTCGATTGCAAAAAGCTTGGCTGAGCTACAAAACGGGAAATTAGATATCTCGGTTGACGGCGACTTATTTAAGGTGAAGGTTATATTAGATGAAGTGGTTTAAAAGGGAGTTCCAGGATGGTTAATTATAAAAGAGGACGCAAAAAGCGAAAAAGAAGAGTTTTAAGGAAAAAGGTTGCTTGGTTTTTGGTAACGGTGTTAATAACAACGCTGTTAATTGCAGTATCTCTTGCGGCATATAAAATATTTAACCCCGAAAGCTATGATAAAGGCTTTGTTCCTGCACCCTTTGGAACAAATATTTCAAAGCGTGTTAAGATAGCCAAAGAAATAGAATTGCCCGAATGGGTGGATGTTCAGCTTATACATAAGCACACCACAGCAAGAACGGGTATAGAGCTTACCGATATAAAGAATATTGTTATTCATTATGTTGGAAATCCCGAGACAACAGCTCAAAATAACAGAGATTATTTTGACAAGGTGGATACAACCGTCAGCTCTCATTTTGTTGTGGGGCTTGAGGGTGAAATAATTCAGTGTGTTCCGATATATGAAAAATCGGCGGCAAGCAACCATAGAAATAAGGATACAATATCTATTGAGGTGTGTCATCCCGATGCTTCGGGCGAGTTTAATGATGAAACCTACGAATCGCTTGTAAAACTTACTGCTTATCTTTGTAATAAATTGTTACTTGACCAAAACGATGTTATAAGGCATTATGATATTACAGAAAAAATTTGTCCCAAATATTATGTTGAGAATGAGGATGAATGGAAAACTTTTAAAAAGGAAGTTAAGAAAAAGTTAGATGAATATGAAGCATAAATTCAGTTCACTTAGCCACAAAAATAAGAAAATAATTGCTATATTGGTTTTTGCCGCCTTTTTGATTTTTTGCGCCGCAGTTGGATTTTTTGTTGGTGTTCCAATGGTTCGGTTTTTTTCAGAACCTGAAAAATTTAGGCTTTGGGTTAGTGAAAAAGGCTTTATGGGAAAAATTGCATTTGTTTTTATGATGATTTTTCAGGTGGTAATAGCCTTGGTTCCGGGAGAGCCGCTTGAAATAGGAGCGGGGTATGCTTTTGGTGGCTTAGAGGGCACGCTTCTTTGCGTTATTGGAATAACACTCGGAAGTCTTATTGTTTTTTTCTTGGTCAGAAAATTCGGAGTTCCTTTTGTTGAAATCTTTTTTCCAAAAGAAAAAATAAATTCGCTGAAAATTTTAAAAAGCTCTAAAAAACGCAATTTGCTTATTTTCCTTGTTTTCTTTTTGCCGGGAACCCCAAAGGATTTGCTAACCTATTTTGTGGGACTTACCGATATAAAATTTATTAATTTCTTGCTTATTGCAGCCTTGGCGAGACTACCCTCGGTTATAACCTCAACTATGGGTGGAGATGCCTTGGGTGTTTCAAAGTATAAAACCGCAATTATTGTTCTTTTGATAACAGTTCTCGTAAGTGCTATGGGCTGGATTTTATATAAAGTTATTATCACAAAGAGAAAGGCAAGATAAGAGTATGCTTGAAACCAAGAATTTAGTTAAGATTTATAAGCCTAAAAAAGGTGTGCCTGTAACAGCACTCAGCGGTGTTTCTATTAAGTTTCCCGAAACGGGAATGGTTTTTTTGCTCGGCAAATCGGGTAGCGGAAAATCAACCCTCCTCAATGTTTTGGGAGGACTCGATAATTATAATGACGGCGAAATTGTGATTAAAGGAGTTTCCTCCAAAAAATTTAAACAAAAGCATTTTGATTCTTACCGCAACACCTATGTTGGTTTTATTTTTCAAGAATATAATGTGCTTGATGATTTCACGGTTGGTGCAAATATTGCCTTGGCAATTGAGCTTCAAAATCGCAGAGCAGAGGATAACGAGGTTAACAAGATATTAAAAGAGGTTGACCTTGAAGGCTATGCCACAAGAAAGCCTAATGAGCTTTCGGGAGGTCAAAAGCAAAGGGTTGCTATTGCAAGAGCCTTGGTTAAAAATCCGCAAATTATTATGGCGGATGAGCCAACAGGTGCGCTAGATTCGGTGACCGGAAAGGCTATTTTAGAAACCCTTAAAAAGCTTTCAAAAAATAAGCTTGTTATTGTTGTTTCGCACGACCGAGAGTTTGCCGAAAATTATGCCGATCGCATAATAGAGCTTGCTGACGGGGTTGTTATAAGCGATATTGAATATGAAGGCGGCGAAGCCCCAAATAAAGAGGAAATTCTATTTAACGGAAACCAAATTGACCTGCCGAAAGGCTATCATATAACCGAACAGGACCGCAAGGCGATTAACGATTATATTGATAGCTTAAATGATGCAAAGGTTAAAATAAACATAAAAAGCTCGAATAGCAGTACAAGGCGTTTTAAGCCGACTGATTCAGCTAAAATTGTATCGCAGGACGGTTCTACCTTTAAACTTATAAAATCAAAGCTACCGCTTAAAAATGCATTTAAAATTGGAGCTTCTGGATTAAAGCATAAAAAAATCAGACTTGCAATAACAATTTTGCTTTCCTGTATTTCGTTTGGGTTGTTTGGTCTTTCGGATACCTTTGGCGCTTACAACCACATAAACACCTGCTCAAATTCGCTTGTTGATACCGGTGTCAAGTATGTTGCAACCGCAAAGTCAAAGTTTATCGGTAACGAAACAAACGGATATTGGCGAGATTACGGATATTTACTTTCACAAAGCGAAATTGATAACATAACCGAGCAAACAGGGGTTAAAATGCAGGGCGTTTATATTCCGCCCAACAGTGAGCTTGGTTTTGAGGAGCAAATTAACCCCGAGGTAAATCTAACCGATACGGATTATTCGCTTTATAATCCTTCATTTTCTGGCTTTGCCGAGATAAGCCCTCAAATATTAGAGGATATGGGATTTAAGATACTTGCAGGCACCTTGCCCGATGGTGCGAAAAATGAAATTGCTATTAGTGAATATATTTTTGAGGTCTTTAAAAAGGGAGAATATCTTGATTCTGTTATCAAATATGATAACGGAACTGTAAAGTATAACTATATCCCGATTAACACCTATGAGGAGATTATAGGCAAAAAAATAACCCTTTTGGGCAGTGATTTTATTGTTTCGGCGGTTATTGATACTAATTTTGATATAGAAAGATATAATTCACTTCAAGAGAAAAAAGAACATAAAACAAACACTGAAAAGCTTGCTGATATGTTGCTTTATAGCGAGTTTTCATATTCCTCTAATTATTCCTATGCGGCATTGGCAATGGTGGGAAGCGGCAGAATGGAAAGCTTTTTAACAAATCGTCCTCCTATGAGTTCTATAACCGAGGGATATATTGTTCTTCATAATGATCAGTTGAATGTTGACCCTATGTATTTAGCAAAGCTTTCTAATATTAAAAATGAAAAGATACTTTGGTTGGGCGATAAAAAGACCGAGCTCGGCGAAAAAGAGATTATCGCCACTACTGACTGTGTTATGCTCTTTGAGGATGGCCCCGAGGGCGATTTTGAAACTCGTGAGGAGTATTACCGTGCTGCGTATAAAAATAAAACCGACCTTATAGCATCGATTGATGTTTTCCAAACAGGTGAATTTGTTGGGGATGGCGAATATAAATTGGTTGGCGTTATTATTAATGAGGAGCCTGAAACCAAGATAGCTTCAACCGTTGTTTGTTCCGATTCGCTTTTTGAAACCCTATCTGAGAGTGACGAAAATGTTTATAGCTTTTGCGTTGGAACAATGCCTCAGAATAAGGCCGATATAAAGGAGCTTGTTTCTTTTTGCTACCGAGAGGATAGTAAGGTTAGATATCAAATTCAAAATTCAGTCACCTATGAGCTTGATGCAATTAATGAAGCACTTAAAATTTTATCAAAGGTGTTTTTATATATCGGTTTGGGATTTGCTCTCTTTGCCTCTTTAATGTTGGCTAATTTTATTGGAACGAGCATTAGTTACAAAAAACAGGAGATAGGTATTTTGAGGGCAATAGGTTCTCGCAGCAACGATGTTTTTAGAATATTCTTTGCCGAAAGCTTTATTATTGCAATGATTAATTTTGTATTATCAGCAACGGGAGTAGGGGTTGTTACCGCAATTTTCAACAAGGTTGTAAGAACCGAGGTTGGACTTCTTGTTACAATACTTAATTTTAGTATAAGACAAATAACCTTGCTTTTTGCTGTTAGTGTTTTGGTTGCATTTTTAGCAAGCTTCTTGCCGGTTAAGAAAATTGCTTCAAAGCGCCCGATAGATGCAATTAGAAATAGATAAATTTTAAGGACCGCCCGAAAAGAAAGGCGGTCCTAAAATTGCTTTTGTGCGGTTGACAAAATGCAGAATATGGTTTAAAATCAAATAAGTATATGGTGTGAGGTAAGGGTAATGGCAGTTAAAATTTCACCGTCTGTTTTATCGGCGGATTTTTTGAATTTTAGAGAGGATATAGCCCGCTTTGAAGCGGCGGGTACCGATATGCTTCATATTGATGTTATGGATGGGATATTTGTGCCTAACATTTCATTCGGTGTTCCCCTTATTAAATCTATTAAAAAGTATACCAAGATACCTTTGGATGTACATTTAATGATTGACCGCCCACATAGATACATAAAGGACTTTGCCGAGTATGCAGATATTTTAGGTTTTCATTATGAGGCTGGCAGTCCTGTTGCCGAAACCTTGAAGGAAATAAGGGAATTGGGTTGTAAGGCCTGCCTAACAATTAAGCCTTGTACCGCTGCCCAGGAAATTTTTGATTTATTGCCTCTTTGCGATATGGTGCTTGTTATGTCAGTTGAGCCCGGCTTTGGCGGACAAAGCTTTATGATGGAGGCACTGCCTAAATTAAGCGCACTCAAAAAGGAAATTGAACGCAGAGGGCTTAATATTGATTTAGAGGTTGATGGTGGAATAAACGGGGAAACCGCCCCGTTGGCAACTGAGGCGGGTGCTAATGTTTTGGTTGCAGGCAGTTATCTTTTCTCTCCCCAAATGGAAGAACGTTTAAAGGCACTTAAAGCTCTTTAAAAAAGGTTTTTCCTAAATTTATAATTGCTTTATCCTTAATAATCGGTTTCCCATACTCCTTTGTTGCTTCGCATAAAAAGGGAACATTGCTTAAATCTTTGCCGAACTCTTTAAGAAAATAAGGCTCAAAAATCGGTGAGCTTATAATTAGCCGAAATGCATCGTTTAGCTTATAAACCGAGCTTTTGGCGGCGCACAGCAAAGGATTTTTAAAGAGCAAAACAACCCCTTGTATTAGAGCCTCAAAATCGTTAAATTCAAAAATAAATTGATTTTGGGGAGCACTGCCTTCCTTTGAAAACAAAACTATTTCACAGCATTCGTTTTTATTGATTTTAAGGGTTGCGGCTATTTTGCCAACACCGAGAAAAGAGCGATAATCCTTTATAACTTCTCTAAGTAAAAGATTTATTGCTGATTTAGTGCGTGGGTTTAGCTCTAAAAGTCTTTCATAGCTTCCGAAGCAACCGATAATTTCGGTTTTAGTTAAAACAATTTTTAATTTACCAAAGGGAATTTGAGAAACGGTCACACAACCACAACCTTGATTAAATAGTTAATTTCAGGGCAAAACTATCCCTGAGGTGTTTTAAATGAAAGTGAAGCAAAAACGACCTGCAATAAGGTTGTTTTTAAGGTCTATGCTTTTTACCGCTGCGGCTTTGGCTTTATTTTTGATTGGCTATTTTTGCGCAGGGTATTTTTTTAGTTTATTTTAGCCGGGAGGAAAATTTATGAATTATGGTTCGCTAAAAAGTGGTACCGATATAAGAGGAATTGCAACCGATTTGGGCGGTAAAGAGGTTAATCTCACAGCCGAGGCGGTTTATGATATAACTGCGGCCTTTTTGGTTTGGTTTGCAAATAAATACGGAAAAAAATCGCAGGAGTTAACAATAGCGGTTGGTCACGATTCTCGAATAACGGGTGAGCAAATTTCAAATGAGGTAAAAAAGGCGCTTATAGCTGCGGGTGCAACCGTTCTTGACTGCGGCTTAGCTTCTACACCCGCTATGTTTATGACAACGGTTGATTTAAAAACTGATGCTGCAATTCAAATAACTGCAAGCCATCATCCCTTTGATAGAAACGGACTTAAATTTTTCACACAAGAGGGCGGACTTGACAGCGGCGATATTTCACAAATTGTGGAATTGGCCGATAAGGGCGAGCATTTAGATTCAAATTGTGCAGGGGTTGCGGTTGAGGTTAACTATATGGCAATTTATGCCGCAAGACTTAGAAGAATGATTTGCGAAGCGACCGCAAAGAGCGAGAGCGAAAAACCGCTTTCTAATTTTAAAATTGTTGTTGATGCAGGAAACGGTGCGGGCGGTTTTTATGCAAAAAAGGTTTTAGAGCCACTTGGCGCAGATATAACAGGAAGCCAATTCTTAGAGCCGGATGGTATGTTCCCCAACCACATTCCAAATCCTGAAAATGCTGCTGCTATGGCGAGTATTTGCAAGGCGGTTAAGGAAAATAATGCCGACTTAGGACTTATCTTTGATACCGATGTGGATAGAGCGGGCTGCGTTGGTTCTGATGGCGAGGAAATTAACCGAAATCGCCTTATTGCATTGGCAGCCTACATAGCTACCGAGGGCAGAAAGGATGCTATTATTGTTACCGATTCGGTTACGAGCGATGGGCTCAAAGACTTTATCGAAAAAGATTTAGGATGCGAGCATTATCGCTACCGCAGAGGATATAAGAATGTTATAAACAAGGCTGTTGAGTTAACAAATGAGGGAAAGGACTGCCCCTTGGCTATTGAAACCTCGGGCCACGCAGCCTTAAAGGAAAACTATTTCCTTGATGACGGTGCATATCTTGTTACTAAAATAGTTATTGAGATGGCAAAGGGAACCGATATTAATAAGCTTTTGGAAAATCTTCAAATGCCAAAAGAGGAAAAGGAAATTCGCTTTAATATTAAGGCAGAAGATTTTAGAGCTTGCGGATTAAGAGTTATTGATGAACTAACCGCCTTTGCCAAAAGCGTGCCGCAATATAAGGTTGCGGATGATAACAGAGAGGGCGTTAGAGTTTCAACACCAAACGGATGGTTTCTACTTCGACTTAGTGTTCACGACCCTGTTATGCCGATGAATTTTGAAAGTATTAAAGAGGGCGGAATTAAAGAGGATATGGATGCTTTAAAAGAGTTTTTCTCTCGATTTTCAGAGCTTGACATATCAGCTATGGATTAATTTAAAGTTATTCCCGAGCGGCCAGCTCGGGAATTTTATTTTTTTAAGCTTTATAGCAATCTTATTTAACTATCGTCATTCGAATCGCAAACACAACCGCAACCGCAGGAATTATCTATATTACAGGGTCTTGGAGGGAAAAAATCGTCGGTTGGAAATTTGATTTTTTTGAAAGCATCGCAGGGTTGGTCATCAGCCGAGTCAACGCAGGCCTTATCGGGTATACAAAAATCGTAAACGGGGATAAGCATTTGAACATTTCTAATTAACTGAATAATGGTGAAAAGACCTAAGGTCACATAAACGGTTGGGGTTCCACAGTTTTGCTCGGTAACAACGTTTCCGCCTATGCAGTCGCAAACACATTTTGGAATACAGCAAACATTTTCATAACAGTCTTTAATTTCTCCGATTCTTGCCGAAAGCGGAACAGGGTCAACCGCCTGGACAACGCATTTAGGACAGTTGGTTGCCATAGAGGTTGAGGAGAGGGTTGTGCAGTTATCGTTTTGGGTGTTAGAAAAGATTTTAACGTTACCCTCGCTACCGTATAATATTGCTCGTTTGTGGTAAACGGTTATTCCGTTAACTCGGTCAGGGCAGGAATGGGGCGAGGAATAAAGATCAAAGCCTAAAAGGAAGAAAAAGGTTAGGTTGCAGCAATAAAATCCTTTGTTAAAGTTGACCGGTTCAACATCAATTAACACATTAAGTACTTCTGCACTGCGTAGTTTAACGCTAATTGCGTTATTAACCAGAGTTTGTGCTTCGGGTAAAAAGAAGCACCGCAAATCCTCTAAGCAGTCACGGTCACAGCAAGAGTCATAAACTCGACCGGCATCTATGCAAACTGCTTCTTTAAAGTCGCTGTCGGTTGGGCAGCCGTTTTTTAAATCTGCCATATAATAAGCCTCCTAAAAATTTTTGAAGTTCGGCAAAATAACTTCTATATTATAATATGAAAGAGCGCAAAATAAGTGAAAAAATAAAAATCGCAAAACAATAAAATATTTCTTGACAAAGCCCCTTTAATATGTTATATTATTTAGGCGCTTAAAAAACGCTGGTGTAGCTCAGTTGGTAGAGCAGCTGATTTGTAATCAGCAGGTCGGGGGTTCGAGTCCGTCCACCAGCTCCATTTAAGTAGAGTCTAAAAACGGACTCGAACCCTGAGAGGGTGAGCGGCGTTAAGAAAACATCACGGTGTGATGTTTTTAGACGCGAAGTGCGAAGCGGCTATGCCGCAAGCACGGCAAACTTTTGAAAAAAGGTTGCGTCCGTCCACCAGCTCCATTTAAGGACCAACTAAAAACAATTTAATATGGGAGAGTTCCCGAGTGGCCAAAGGGGGCAGACTGTAAATCTGTTGCGTTTCGCTTCGATGGTTCGAATCCGTCCTCTCCCACCAAACAAAAAAGACTTGCTACGGCAAGTCTTTTTTGTTTGGTGGAACTAAGTGTTTCGCAAGCGAAACGATAAGTGCCTTCGGCGTGAAGTATCCTTCGGATGCGAAGTATGCCTACGGCACGATGAGGAAACGAAACACTTAACTTCACTTTGAACGTTAGCGAAATACTTCATTATGGCGCAAGCCATAACTTCACTGCGGCAATGCCGCAACTTCACTTAAAACCTAAGCCTTGCACTTCACTAAAAATTACTGTATAATGCAAATAAAAAGGAGTGGTACAAATGTCCGAAAGCAAACTGCGAGATATGTCATTAGACTTTGCCGTATCAATAATTAACCTCATTAAAGAACTCAAACTTAAAAAAGAAAATATAATTTCAAACCAAATCGGTAGAAGTGGCACCTCCATCGGCGCGAACATCCGCGAAGCGCAATATGCACACGGGAAAGCAGACTTTGTATCGAAACTCCAAATTGCTCTCAAAGAAGCCAACGAAACAGGTTATTGGCTAGAGCTTTTATATAAAACAAAATACATTGATGAGGCAACCCACAAAAGTCTTGACTCAGCTTGCACAAGTATTCGTGTAATGTTGATTTCATCAATAAATACAGTTAAATCTAAACAATAAAAACAGCACCTGATTCCATACTTGGTTTCAGGTGCTATTCTTTTACAAATTCAATTATGTCGCTAACATTAAGAGCAATCAGGGGACGGTTCTGCGATTGACCGTCCCCTGATTGACTTCAAAATGCAAATCTGCAACTGAGTTTCAAAAGCTTGAAATTAAAACTCACGATAAATATTTGAAAAAATTCAAAGAAAACAGTTTGTCGATAAGATAAATTAGTAGATTAACAGGGGTAAGTTACTATGTGGTACAAAAACTGTAACCAATCACAGAACCGTCCCCTGATTGTCTAGCCTGCAGAACTGCTTGAAAAAGCACCTAAAAACGAAGTCGCACAGTCTATTTGATATCCATTGATTTTTTATCAAAATATGTTATAATATAATCAGTTCGATAAATAAGAATTTGACGAAGGAACATATTTATGAAAATTAAAACCATAAAAATTTCGAAATACTCGTTATTTGCCATAATTCCAATAATTTCCGTGGTTTTATGTTTAATATTTAATATTGCACAAGGCGAAAAGAATGAAGAAATTGTT
>JAZSLI010000051.1:0-8576 GCA_045535295.1 Acutalibacteraceae bacterium
TGAATTAAAGAAATACATTCATTACTACAACAACGAAAGAATTTCCTTAAAACTAAAAGGAATGAGTCCAGTACAATACCGAACTCATTCACAAACAATTTAATATTTAATTTTGTCTAAACTTTGGGGTTCACTTCACAAGGCAACTTTTTTTATATAAGAATTATTAAAACTATAAGAATAATAATCAATGCAATAAGTGGAATATCGACCTGCTTTAAAAAGGGAAGCGCTTCATAAATTTTATCCATTAGGTCGGCCTTAGTTGGTTTTTCAGGCTCTGGTTTGGTAGGACTTAACTCCTTATCAGGATTTTGCTCTTTGAAAATTTCTTCAATAAATTCGTCAGTTGGAATCTCTGCACCGTAATTGTTATTTATTTCTCCTTCGGTGCTTTGTGAAAGGGAATAGGTTATTCTATCAACAAAGGAGTTGCAACGAATACAATGGCGGGACATAACGCCATCCTCGGTTTCGGTTGCGGGTTGGTCAACTGTGAATTTATCCGAATATTCGTGACCGATGGGCTGAGTATCTTTAAGCTCGGTGTGACCGCATTTGCTGCAAATTCTTTGGTCTTTACCTTTTTCCTCACAAGAAGCGGCAGCCGCAACCGACCAATCACCGTATTTATGAGAACAGTTATTTCCGTTATAGGCAATATCAATACCGCCTGAGGTTATGGTTGGAATAATTTTATCAAGATTCCAGTTGCAAAGGTCTCCTTCGCCACAAATAACATCAATTTTATAAAAATTAAATTCGGCAGTATCCTTAACCTTGAATTGAAGGTTGATTAAAACATCGTTTTTTGTGCGGTCAAAATTATCACATCCAACATATCTTACTAAATTCTTTTTTGGATGGTCAACAACAGTGTAATCGTTTATAACGCTACCAACATAATATTTTTCATATTCCAAGGCCGAAGAATCATAGGTTATGGATATTGATATCGCCATTATTCCCGGGTTTTCTTTGATGCTTATAGGAATTATAACCGAGTCACCGTTAACGGCCGAGGCAGTGCCAACTGTTATGACACCTTTATTTATTGTTTGGGCATTTGCGGTTAATGAAAAACTGAAACCGCAAATCAAAATTAAAGTTATAATCAAGCAACATAATATTTTCTTAATCATATTCTTTCTCCTAAAATATCTTGTATTTTTAGTATAACATTTCCCCAGAGTTAAGTCAATAAAATATAGCTGCCATTTCGAGATGACAGCTATATTTGTAATTTAAATATAATTAGTTTTTGGCCGCTTCTGCTATTTTTTGAGCCAACATTTGAGGAACCTCTTCATATCTTGTGGGCTCAATGGTAAAGGTTGCGGTTCCTTGTGTTATTGAGCGCATAGAGGTTGCAAAGTCAGACATTTCAGCCATTGGAACCTCGCCAATGATTTCTTGCATTTTATTTTCGGTGGGGTTCATACCGATTATTCTGCCTCTTCTTTTATTTATATCACCTATAACATCGCCAAGCATTTCATCAGGAACTAAAACCTTTAATGTGCCGATGGGTTCAAGCAAAACGGGGCTTGCTTGGGGGATACCTTCTTTATAGGCAATAGCGGCAGCCATTTTAAATGCCATTTCTGAGGAATCAACAGGATGGTAAGAACCATCAAATAGGGTTGCTTTAACACCAACTAACGGATAGCCTGCTATAACACCCTTTGCGGTACAGTCTCTAAGGCCTTTTTCAACAGCAGGGAAGAAGTTTTTTGGAACTGCTCCTCCAAATACCTCATCCGCAAAAACAAGCTCTTCGCTTTCACAGGGCTCAAATTTAATCCAAACATCGCCAAACTGACCGTGACCGCCAGATTGCTTTTTATGCCTTCCTTGAACCTTAACCGATTTTCTAATGGTTTCACGGTATGCAATTTTCGGCTTTTTGAGCTCAACCTCGGCACCGAATTTTGCTTTAAGCCTCGAAACAATAACATCAATATGCTGTTCGCCTAATGCCTCTAAAATTTGTTCGTGGGTTTCATTGTTTGAGTAAACCGAAATGGTGCGGTCCTCCTCCATCATACGGTTAAAGGCGGAGGTGATTTTTTCCTCATCTCCCTTTGCCTTCGGGTAAACTGCAACCGAAAGGGTAGGCTTTGGGAATTCAATATCGGCAATCGCAATATCTCCTTTTTGGGAAAGGGTATCACCCGTTAAAACATTACCAAGCTTTGCAACTGCGCCGATATCGCCCGCACATATAGAATTAGTGTCCTCCTGTTTTGAACCTTTAAGATAAACAACCTTGGAAATTCGCTCTTCATTGCCTGTGCGGTTGTTGATTAGGCGCATATCTCCCGAAACTTTGCCTGAAAGAACTTTGAAATATGATAGCTTGCCAACAAACGGGTCGGCAATAGTTTTGAAAACGCTAATGGCGGTATTTTTTTCGGATGAAAACGCAAATTCCTCACCCTCGGATGTTAAATATGTACTCTCGGCGGCACTTGGCATAACCTGTAAAAGATTATCAACCATCATATTAACGCCTGCACCGGTTTGCTGGATTCCGCAATAAACGGGGCAAATATCACCGTTTTTAACGCCAACGCTAAGTCCTGAAATGATTTCCTCGGCAGAAAATTCTTCCCCCGAAAAATATTTTTCCATTAATTCTTCGTCGGTTGTTGCAATAGCCTCTAAAAGCATACTGCGCATATCATCAAGCTCGGTGCTAATCGGCATACGCATTTCTTTGAGCTCAATACCATCACAAGAATAAGCTTTATTTTCTATAAGGTTAACAAAGCATTTAAGCTCATCTCCCTCTAAATAAGGAATAGTGACAGGGCAGATAACTGCACCGTAATTTCCTGCTAATGCCGAGAGAACTCTGTAAAAATGAGCGTGCGAAGAATCAAGCTTACCAATGAAAAATGCAACACTTTTCTTTAATTTTCTTGCTTTTTCAAAGCTTTGCTTTGCACCAACAGTTAAGCCCGATTTACCGGATATTGTGATAACTGTACCGTCACTTGCGGCAAGCGCCTCACAAACTCCTCCTGCAAAGTCAAAAAGACCGGGCGCATCAATAAGATTTAATTTCTTTTCGCCCATTTCTAAAGCATAAACTGCTGTTCCAACCGAAACCTTGCGCTTTTTCTCCTCAGGGTCAAAATCCATAACGGTTGTATTTTCGCCTGTTTTGCCTATTCGGTCAACAGCGCCGCCGTAAAAAAGAATAGCATCAGCAAGGGTGGTTTTACCCGAACCGCCGTGTCCCAAAAGGGCAATGTTATAAATTGAGTTTTCCGAGTATTGTTTCAAAATAATGCACTCCTTTATATAGATAGTTTAAGAACTTAAAGTTCATAAAATCCTTTGAAAACAGTATAGCATAGTTTATTGTGGAATTCAACCAATATTTTTACTAAACATTAAAAAATATTAGTTATTTATCCCAAACAACAGCAATTGGAAAAAATAAATGTAGAACTTTGTAGAAATGTTTGTAAATTAATGGAAGAATTATTACAAAATGTAATTTTTGATGATTTTAAATGCCTAAAAAGTAACATTTCTGATACCTTTTGTAACCGAATTGTATCTGCAAAAATAGGATAGTTGAGTGTATAATAAAATAAAGAAATTGAAAGGGGAACAAACACTATGAAAAAGTTGATTGTTAGTTTTGCATTAGTGCTTGCTTTGCTTGGTGTTTGCTGTGCTTTCGGTTTTTCAGCACAAGCCGATATATCGACCAATGATTTGGTTTCGCAACAGGTTATATCGCAAGAAACGGTTTCAGCAGAGCAAACAAATTCTGCGAAGAACCAAAGCGCTCTTCAAGTTCGCTTTTTGAATATGCTAAATCATAATTTTGTTTATAATTCGGATTTTGATAATGTTGAGGACATTGTTAATTCTTCCATTCCCGCTTTACTAAGTTTATCAGAACAGGATGAAGATTTTATTGCCGAGGGCTTTGTTAGTGACTATGTTTTTGATATGTATGGTATCGAAATTGAGAATTTTGCAGAAATTAATGCCGAACTTCCTCAAAAGGAGGGTTTTGTTTACATTGTTCCAAGAGGATTTTGTATTTACAAGCACCAAGCAATTTCGGTTAATGAAAATGAGGATGGCACATTTACGGTTCAAACCTTGGTTGTTACAGAGGCTCACGATGGTGAGATAGATGAGCTTAACTGCACAACCCTTTTTGTTCCAAACAATGAATCGCAGTTCGGATTTAATATTGTTTATTCGCAAATAATTTAATAAAGTTTTAATAGCTGAGGTATAGCAAATTTGCTATACCTCTTTTTTCGAGCTCATTGACAATATGGGAGTAAAGGTATATAATATATAACTTAGAAGAGCAAATAGAAATGGTGATAAAATGGCAAAAATTGAAAATTTAAGGAATGTTGCAATTATAGCTCACGTTGACCACGGTAAAACTACCTTGGTTGACCAGCTCTTAAAGCAAAGTGGAACTTTCAGAGAAAACGAGAATGTTAACGAGCGTGTTATGGATTCTAATGACCTTGAAAGAGAAAGAGGTATTACAATTCTTTCTAAAAACACGAGCGTTATGTATAACGGAATTAAGATCAATATTGTTGATACTCCCGGGCACGCTGATTTTGGCGGCGAGGTTGAACGTATTTTGCAAATGGTGGACGGTGTGCTTTTACTGGTTGATGCCTTTGAAGGCTGTATGCCACAGACCCGTTTTGTGCTTAAAAAGGCATTGGCGCTTGGTAAAAAGGCGGTAGTGGTTGTTAACAAAATAGATAGGCCAATGGCAAGACCTCACGAGGTTGTTGATGAGGTTTTGGATTTGTTCATTGAGCTTGGCGCCGATGAGGACCAAATAGAATTCCCTGTTATATTTGCAAGCGGCAGAGATGGCTATGCTACCTATTCGCCAGATACCAAGGGAAAGGATATGCAACCCTTGTTTGAGGCAATAGTAAAGGAAATAGAACCGCCTGAGGGTGACTGTGAAGCACCACTTCAAATTTTATTTTCAAATATTGAATATGATGATTATTTGGGTCGAATTGGTGTTGGTAGAGTTATTAGAGGTAAGGTTAAAACGGGACAAAATGTAGCCTTATGTCATAAGGATGGCTCTTCAACAAATGTTAAAATAGCAAAGCTTTTTATGTATAAGGGATTAAAAAGGGTTGAAGAGCAAACTGCAATGGTGGGCGATATAATTCAGGTTTCAGGCATAAGTAACCTCGAAATAGGTGAAACGGCCTGCGATACAGAATGTATAGAGCCGCTACCTTTTGTTAAAATTGATGAGCCAACCTTATCAATGAACTTTATGGTAAACAATTCTCCCTTTGCGGGAAAAGAGGGTAAGTTTGTTACCTCAAGAAATATAAGAGACCGCTTGTTTAAAGAGGTTATGACTAATGTAAGTTTAAGGGTTGAGGAGACCGACTTTGCTGACACCTTTAAGGTTTCGGGCAGAGGAGAACTGCATCTTTCTATTTTGATAGAAACTATGAGACGCCAAGGCTATGAATTTCAGGTTTCACCTCCGGAGGTAATCTATAAACGTGATGAAAATGGTACTCTTTTAGAGCCGATAGAACTGCTTATGATAGAGGTCCCTGAGGAATATGTTGGAACGGTTATGGAAAGACTCGGAAACCGAAAGGCAGAAATCAAGAATATGGGTACTCGTGAGGGTGGCACATCTCATTTGGAATTCTTGATTCCCGCAAGAGGTCTTTTGGGCTATCGTTCGCAGTTTCTAACTGATACCAACGGTAACGGAATTATGAACCATGTTTTTGACAGCTATGGTGAGTATAAGGGTGACATTGACCAACGCTCAACCGGCTCTATTATTGCACACGAGCAGGGTGAGGCTACCGGTTACGGACTTTTCAACACCCAAAGCAGAGGTAGACTATTCATAGGTCCCGGCACACCCGTTTATGAGGGAATGATAGTTGGCGAAAACCCAAAAAGTGAGGATATTGTTTGCAATGTTTGCAAGAAAAAGCAAATGACCAATACTCGTGCCTCCGGCTCGGATGATGCATTAAGGCTTATACCTCATTCAAGGCTTAGTCTTGAACAGTCGTTAGAGTTTATTAAGAATGATGAACTTGTGGAGATAACTCCTAAAAGTATAAGACTTAGAAAAAGAATTTTAGGAAAAGAAGAAAGAATGAAGGCAGAGTCAAGGAAAAAATAATGGAATATGTGATTCTTGATTTAGAGTGGGATAGTGTTTATTTAAAGCCGGAAAAGCGGTTTTTTAACCATATATTGCAAATAGGCGCTGTAAGGCTTGATGAGGGCTTTAATAAGGTGGCAGAATTAAGCATTATTGTTCGCTCCGAGGTTACAAAAAAGGTTTCGGGTCGATTTGCAAAGCTAACAGGTATAACCACCGAAAAAATGTTAGCGGGGATGCCCTTTGCCGAAGCGGTGCAAAAATATAATGAATTCACAGAGGGCGCTCAGGTTACCATGACTTGGAGCACCTCGGACCTTTATACAATAATTGATAACGAGAGTGCTCTATTAAAGGATTTGCGGTTTTCAATAAACAACTATCTTGACCTGCAAAAACTCGTTCAGGGGGAGCTTTATAATAGGGGATATGAGAGCAAAAACCAAATTTCGTTAGAAGGTGCGGCAGAGCTCTTAGGCTTTGATACCGAGGGATATGAGCTACATACTGCGCTCGATGATTGCAGGGTTTGTGCTTTAATGTTAAAGGAATGCTATAATAAGAAAAGGTTTGACTCTCTTCTTAGAGACACAACCAAGCCCGAATTTTATGAGCGTTTAAGATTTAAGCCATACCCCATATCTAATATTAACGATGAAAATATAAAAAAATCACAGCTCGAATTTAAATGTCCTTTGTGTCAGGGCTCGACCAAGCGTTTAAGACCTTGGAAATACCATAACCGTTGGTTTATTGCAGATTTTCAGTGTAAGGCTTGTGCTCATAAATTTAACGGTAGGGTTGCGTTTAAAAAGACCTATGATGACCTTCAAGTAAAGCATAAGGTTTGCGAATATAAGCCTCGAAGGAAGAAATGTGATGACATGCAATCTATGCCCGAGAAGGTGTAACGCCGAACGGGATGAAAAACAAAACATAAACGGTTTTTGCAAAATGCCTTTGCTGCCAAGAGCGGCAAGGGCTGGTTTGCATTTTTGGGAAGAACCGATTATCAGCGGAACAAAAGGTTCGGGTACCATATTTTTTAGCGGTTGTGCGCTTAGGTGCGTTTTTTGCCAAAACTATGAAATCTCGCATAACGGCTTTGGCAAAACGATAAGCTATGAGAGGCTTGCTGAAATATTTTTTGAATTAGAGAAAAAGGGAGCTCATAATATTAATCTGGTGAGCCCCAGCCATTTTGCTTATGCCATAAAAAAAGCGCTTGATATTTATAAACCTGCCATTCCCATAATTTATAATTCGAGCGGATATGATAGCGTTTCAACCTTGAAAATGCTTGAAGGCAATATAGATATTTATCTTCTTGATTTGAAATATTTAAGTGGTGACAGAGCGTTAAAATATTCCTTCTCGAAGGATTATCCACAGGTTGCCACTAAGGCTATTAAAGAAGCGTATTATCAACAGAATAAAATAATTTTAGAAGATGGTATTTTAAAAAAAGGGGTTATTATAAGGCACCTTTTGCTGCCTCAGGCAACCAAGGAGGCAATGGCGGTTTTTGATTGGGTAAGGCATAACACACCAAACGCTTATTTTAGTATTATGAGTCAGTATTTGCCTTGCGGCCAAGCAAAGGATATGCCGATTATTAATCGAACCGTTACTAAAAGAGAATACGAAAAGGTTGTAGGTTATATTCTAAATTTTGATTTTCCTAATGTTTTTATTCAAGAAATGCAAAGCGCTCAAACAAAGTTTATTCCATCCTTTGATTTAACAGGAATTTAACATGCCCTTTTTCACACCTTGTCTTTTTTCTTCATATTATGTAAAGAAAAATAAAACTCTATGATTATTTTTCAAAAAATCAGGCAAGAATATTAACAGAAAATAGTTTACGAGAGTGTGAAACAGCAATGAATATAAAACGAGGAGAAATCTATTATGCAGATTTAAGTCCCGTTATTGGTTCGGAGCAGGGAGGAGTAAGACCTGTTCTTATAATTCAAAATGATATTGGCAATCGATATAGCCCAACCGTTATTGCAGCGGCTATAACGAGTCAGCGAGACAAAACCAAGCTACCCACACATATTTCGGTTGAGGCGAATGACTGCGGCTTGGCAAAGGATTCGATAGTTTTATTAGAGCAGGTAAGAACTATTGATAAGCAAAGACTTAAAGAAAAAATGGGAAGTCTAGACACTAATTCTATGAGTATGGTTGATAAGGCGCTTAGTGTTAGCTTCGGTCTTTCATAAATATTAAAAACAAAAAAGGCAAACAGCGGAAATTTTGATATGCACCCCAAAAGTTAGACACTTTTGGAGGTGCATATTTTTTATGGGTAAAACAGGAAGAAAAAACAAAATTTATAGTGCAGAATTTAAAATAGGTGTTATAATGGATATGCGAGAACACAAATTAGGATACAACG